>NZ_JAPNNL010000134.1 GCF_027620315.1 Nonomuraea corallina
GACCACGAGCAGCGCCTGGGCGTCCGCGCCCGCACTGAGCGCCAGCGCGGTCAGCGCGCCGGCCGCCGCGCCGCCCAGGCTCCAGGCGCCGTGGAAGGCTGAGATGATCGGCCGCCCGTAGCGCCGCTCGACCTCGACGGAGTGGGCGTTCATGGCCACCTCGGTCACGCCCAGTCCCAGCCCGAACAGCACGGCCAGGCCCGCCAGCATGCCGTACCCGGTCGCGAGCGCCGGCCCGAGCAGCGCGAACGCGGAGACCGGCCCGGCCACCCAGCAGACCCTCCGGCTGGAGAGCCGGTCCACGAGCGGCCCCGCCGCCAGCATGGACACCAGCGCGCCGGCCGAGATGAGGAGCAGGACGCTGCCGAGCCGGGCCGCGCCGAGCCCCAGCCGTTCGTCCAGCGACGGCAGTCCCGCCGCCCATAACCCCATGACGAAGCCGCACAGGACGAAGAAACCGAAGACTCCGATACGGGCACGCCGGGCTTCTGTCAGCTTTTTGTTCACGGCTAGAGCATAATAAACATCACCATGAGGGCAAACGGAGCGACCACGAGCGGGGAACTGCGCACGCACAACCGGGTCCGGCTGCTGCGCGCCGTGCACGACGGCGGCGCGACCAGGACCCGCTCCCAGCTGACCCGCGACCTGGACCTGGCCAGGGGAACCGCCTCGGTGCTGGTGGGCGGCCTGGCCGAGGACGAGCTGCTGCACGAGGCGCCCGCGGCCGGGCACGGCAGGGGGCGGCCCACGATGGTCCCGGGCCCGCACCCGCGCGGGCCGGTCGTGCTCGCCGCCGACGTCAGGGAGGACGCCTGGGAGCTGGCCGCCTGCGAGCTCGGCGGTCGCGTGACCGTGCTGGCGGTGCGGCCCCACGACGGCACCCCCGAGGACGCGCTCCTGCCCCTGAGCGCGGCGATCGGCGCCCACGGCGCGCGGTACGGTGGCCGGGTCGTGGGCGTGGGCGTGGCGGTGGCGGGCCCGGTCCGCCCGGACGGCCGGACCGACATCGCCCACCTGGGCTGGCGCTCGGTGGACGTCCCCGCCCTGCTCGCCCGTGGCGCCCACGCGGGCCCGCATCTCCCTCCGCCGGCCGGCGCCGGTCCCGGAGCGGCGCCGATCCGGCCGGAACCGGCCGTCAAGGGCGTACGGGTCGGCAACGACACGGCGCTGGCCGGGCTCGCCGAGGCCCGGCGCGGCCGCCTGCGCGGGGTCGGGCTGGGGCTGCACCTGCACGTGGACTTCGATCTCGGCGGCGTGCTGGTCGTCGGCGGGCGGCCCCTCGCCGGGGCCGGCGGCACCGGAGCCGAGTTCGGGCACATGCCCCTGCACACCACCCGGCCCCCGCACGCGCCGGGGGTCACGGCCGCGAGCCGGTCCTTGGGCGCGGCGGAGGCCGGGGAGCCGGCGCTGTGCATGTGCGGGGCGCGGGGGTGCTGGGGGATGGAGGTGGGCGCGAACGCGCTGCTGCGGCGGCTCGGCCTGGAGTACGGGGGCGGCCGGGGCCGACGTCAGGCCGAGGAGATCCTGGCGCGGGCCGCCGCCGGCGACGGGGACGCGGGCGAGGCGGTCCTGGCCGTGGTAGAGGCGCTCGGCTGCGGGATCGCCGCCCTGGTGAACGCGCACGACCCCGAGGTGGTGACACTGTCCGGGCTGGGCGCCGACCTGTTCGACCGGGCGGAGGCGGAGCTGCGCGCGGCGGGCGAGCCGTGGCTGATGAGCATCCGCAGGGCATGCCCGCCCCCGATCGTCGCCTCGCCGCTGCGCTGGCGCGGGCCGCTGCTCGGGGCGATGGAGGCGGTGTTCGACGCGTTCCTCACCCCGGCCGGATTGGCCGCCTGGCAGGCCGCGACACGCCCGGGAACTTAGTGTGATCTAAAGCACGCTTCAGGGCGAAAACCAACCATCATGGACAGAACCCGGCCCCGCCCCGGGACGCGGCACGCGGCGGCCTGGACGGTCGGGCGGCAAGCCTCAGGACGAGGCCCTCGCGAGCGGCCTGCCTGGAGCCCCGGCTGACCTCGTCTTCCCTGGTCAAAGCCCGTTTGGTCACCATCGGACCCGGTATCCCACCCTGCCCCTGACCCGACGCCCGAGAGCGCGCGACCGGGGGCGCGTACCCCATCGGCGACACCCCCAGGTAGAAGGCGGCGGGGACCAGCGAAGGGACCGTGCCGGGGCGGAGAGCTCGAGCGACGCTTTCCGCTACACGATCCGCTGGTATCCGCCATGATTAGCCACTGCACTACGGGTAACAGAATCCCCGATCGTTAACTCCCCGAGGAGAGAACTAGACATGGCACTTCCTACTCTCACCCCCGAACAGCGCAAGGCCGCGCTGGAGAAGGCCGCGGAGGCCCGTGCTGCCAGGACCGCTCTGCTGGCGAAGGTCAAGGCGGGCGAGCTGTCGTTCTCGCAGCTGCTCGAGCGTGACGACGACATCGCCAAGAAGATCAAGGTGTCGCAGGCGCTCCGCGCCGTGAAGGGCGTCGGCCCGGCCAAGGCCACCGCTCTGATGGAGGAGGCCGGCGTCGACGAGAAGCGCCGCCTCGGCGGCCTGGGCGCCCAGCAGCGCAAGAAGCTGGTCGAGGCGCTCGGCTGACAGCCGGGCCACCCAGGTCCGCGCGACCCGCCGGCGACGAGGGATGCCGGCCGCGCGCAAGGGGATGACCGGGCCGAGTGGGGGCTGACGGGCGGCACGCACCGCCCCGAAGCAGGCCCGGTTCCGGCTGCCGCGACCGCGGGCACGCCAGCTGCTCCGGCCTCCGCCGGGGCAGGCCGGCGGTCGGCACGGCCGCCGATGGGACCGGCACGAACGCCGCCTCGGAGCGGCCCCCGGTCGCGCCGCGGGGCGAGCGCTCAGGAGCGCAGGTACGCCAGGACGGCGAGCACCCGGCGATGCTGGTCGCTGTCGTCGGCGTAGAGGCCGAGCTTGTTGAAGATGCTCCTGATGTGCTTCTCCACGGCCCCGTCGCTGATGACGAGCTGCCTGCCGATGGCGGGGTTGGACCTGCCCTCCGCCATCAGGCCCAGCACCTCGCGCTCGCGCGGCGTGAGGGAGGCGAGCGGGTCGTCCCTGCGTCTGCGCACCATCAACTGCGACACCACCTGCGGGTCGAACACGGTCCCGCCCGCGGCGACCCGCCGCAGGCCCTCCAGGAACTCCTCCACGTCCACGACCCGGTCCTTCAGCAGGTAGCCCACCGCGCCCCTGGCGTCGGCGAGCAGGTCGTCGGCGTAGGACACCTCGACGTACTGCGACAGGATGAGCACCGGCGCCCCGGGCACCAGCTGCCGGGCCCGCACGGCGGCGCGCAGCCCTTCGTCGGTGAAGCTGGGCGGCATCCGCACGTCCACCACCGACACGTCCGGGCGGTGCTCGGTGACGGCCTCGACGAGCGCGTCGCCGTCGCCGACGGCCGCCACCACCTCGAAGCCGAACTCTTCGAGCAGCCTGACCAGGCCCTCCCTGATGAGCACGGCGTCATCGGCCACGACTACGCGCACGGCACCTCCGCTACGATCACCGTCGGCCCGCCCTCCGGTGAGCTGACCGTGAGCTCCCCGTCGACGGCGCGGAGCCGGTCGGCCAGCCCGGCGAGACCGTGTCCCTTGGCGACGTGCGCGCCGCCGACCCCATCATCGCCGATGGTCAGCACCAGGCGGTCACCGGTGTGCGCGAGCCGGACGGTGCAGACGGTGGCGCGGCTGTGCTTGGCCACGTTGGTGAGCGACTCGGCGACGACGAAGTAGACGGCGTTCTCGACCGCGGCGTCGTACCGTCCGGTCTCCGGCACGTCCAGGTCGACGGGGACGGTGCTGCGGCCGGCGAGCGCGGCGAGCGCGGGCGCGAGCCCCCGGTCGGACAGGATGGGCGGCGCGATGCCGCGCGACAGGGCCCGCAGCTCGTCGAGGGTGTCGCGGGTGGCGGTGATCGCCGACTTGATCGTGTCCTGGGCGGCCTCGGGGTCCTTGGCGAGCTGCCGCTGCGCCCGCGACAGCTCCATGGCCAGCGACACCAGCCGTTGCTGCGGGCCGTCGTGGATGTCGCGCTCCAGCTTGCGCAGCGCGTTGGCCTCGGCGGAGACGGCGGCGGCGCGGCCCTCGGCCAGGTCGTCGATGCGTTCGTGCAGCTCGGCCACGCCGGTCAGCAGCACGCGGCCGAGCCCGGCGCGCAGCAGAGCCGCGCCGCGCACCACGAACGGCATGATCATCAGGAACAGCAGACCGATCGCCATGTAGAAGACGGTGTTGATCAGGTAGCCGTCGCCCAGGCCGAGCAGTTCGGGCAGCTCCCGGTTGTCCGGGATGCGCGACAGGAAGATGCCGTAGACGGGCCAGGTCAGGCCGGCGAGCGGGACCGCCCAGAAGACGACGGTGAGCACGAACGACACCAGCGCGATCGGGAAGTTCACGATGGTGTGCAACAGGTCGAGCCAGGACTGTCCGCTGGTGAGCGGGTTGATGAGCCGCCGGAAGCGGCCCGCGCCGACCGGCGGCGCCTTGTAGCGGGGACGCACGGGCGGGCGTCCGAGCACGTCGGAGAGCCAGCCGCGCTCCCCGTCGGCGAACGCGCGGGCGATCAGCAGCGTCCCGGCCAGGATCGGCACGCCGACCCACACCACCGAGGTGCCGACACCGGCGGCCAGGCCGGCGACCGTGATCGGGAAGGCGAGCACGGCCGCGGGGAAGCCCACGAGCGTGTAGCGGGTGTCCAGCAGGATCCGCCTGATCAGGGAGCGCATGGCACCAACGCTAAGCCCGCGGCACACCCGTTTCGAGCCGGTATGCCGGTGTATCGGGGTGGGGACAGCCTTACCCCCGGCGGTCACGGCCGCCCGCCTCGAAGACGGCGGCTCACGGCACTGTGCCGGACGGCCGCGGCCGGAAGCCTGGAGACATCGTCCCCCCGATGAATCGAGGCATCCCCATGACCGTCCTGCTGGAGCGACCACGCACGGCGCCGGCCGCGCCGCGCGACCCGTTCCTCGACCTCCTGCGGGTGTTCGGGATGGCGCTGGTGGTGCTGCAGCACTGGACCGTCCCGGTGCTCGGCTACGACGGCGTCCGGCTGACCACCGGCAACGCGCTGGCCACCCCGGGCATGTGGGTGGTGACGTGGATCAGCCAGGTGATGCCGCTGGTGTTCTTCGCGGGCGGCGCGGCCAACGCGATCAGCTTCGGCCGCTCCCCCGCCGGCGGGCCCCGCTGGCTGACAGGCCGGCTGCGGCGGCTGGCCTGGCCGCTGCTGCCGCTGGCGGCGGTGTGGGTCCCGCTGCCGCACCTGCTGCTGGCGCTGGGCGTGCCCGAGCAGCCGCTGGAGACCGGAGCGCGGCTGACGGGCCAGCTGCTCTGGTTCCTCGCCGTCTACCTCGTCGCCGTGGTCGCGACCCCGTACCTGCTGGGGCTGCACGAACGGTACGGGGCGCGCGTCCCGGCGGCGCTGGCCGCCGGGGCGGTGCTGACGGACGTGGCCCGGTTCGCGTCCGGGGTCGACGCGGTGGGTTACCTGAACGTGGTCTTCGTCTGGCTGGCGGTGCACCAGCTCGGATTCCTGTACGCGGACGGGCGCCTGACGCGGCCGGGCCTGCTGGCGGCCTTCGGGTACGGGACGGCGGCGCTGCTGGTGGCGGCCGGCCCGTACCCCGGCAGCATGATCGGGCTGCCGGGGGCCGAGACCTCGAACATGGCGCCGCCCACGCTCGCGATCATGGCCGTCGGGTTCGGGCAGGTGGGGCTGGCCCTGCTGCTGCGGGAGCGGATCCTGCGGCTGCCGCTGCGCCGCCTGCTGCGCTGGGCGGGGCCGCGGATGATGACCGCGTACCTGTGGCACATGCCGGCGCTGTTCGCGGTGACGGGTGTGCTCGTGGTCGGCCTGGGCGCGTCGACGCCGCAACCGGGCAGCGTGGGCTGGTTCACCGGCTGGCCGCTCTGGTTCGGGCTGCTGTCCCTGGTGCTCTGGCCGCTGCTGCGCCGGTTCGCCCGGTACGAGGACCCGCCCGCCTTCGCGTACGGGGCCGCGACCTGGGGCACCGCGCTGGCCGCCGCCGCGCTGATCGGCGGCGGGCTGCTGGCGCTGACCGTGCGCGGGTTCGCACCGGAGCCCGCACCGGTGCTCGCGGTGGCCGCGGTCGCGGCCGGGCTCTGGCTGACCTCGGTGAGCCCGCCGAAACGCGCCCGTCATCTCACCGGGGCACAATGACACGCCATGACGACCGTCCGTCCCGTGGCCGAGGCCGACCTGCCGGCCGTCACCCGCATCTACGCCCACTACGTCACCGAGACCGTCGCCACCTTCGACGAGACGCCGCCGTCGCGTGACGAGTGGCGGGCCAAGGCGGCGGCGATCACCGGAACGGGGTCGCCGTTCCTGGTGGCCGAGGAGGACGGCGCGGTGCTCGGCTACGCCTACGCCACCCGATACCGCCCCAAGCCCGCCTACCGGCACACGCTGGAGGACTCGGTCTATCTCGCGCCGGAGGCGACCGGGCGCGGGCTGGGCAGGCTGCTGCTGGGCGAGCTGATCCCCGCCGCCAGGCTCGCCGGGGCACGCCAGCTCGTCGCGGTCGTCGCCGGCAGCGGGGAGGAGGCGGCCTCGCTCCGGCTGCACGCCGCCTTCGGGTTCACCGAGGCGGGGCGGCTGCGCGGAGTGGGGTTCAAGCACGGCCGCTGGATCGACACCACGCTGCTCCAACTCGATCTGGGGTCCTAGCACCCTCCGGGCTTCGGCAGGATAGAGGGGTGAGCCTTCTCATCGACCGCCTGCCGGAAGAGATCGACGCCGATCCCGACACCATCTACGAAGCGTTCGCCTCCTGGAACGCCGAGAGGGGGCTCACGCTCTATCCCGCCCAGGAGGAGGCGCTCATCGAGGTGGTCTCAGGCAGCAACCTGATCCTGGCCACCCCCACGGGCTCGGGCAAGAGCCTGGTCGCCGCGGGCGCCCACTTCGCCGCGCTCACCCGCGACCAGCGCACCTTCTACACCGCGCCGATCAAGGCCCTGGTGTCGGAGAAGTTCTTCGACCTGTGCGCCGTCTTCGGCACCGAGAACGTCGGCATGATGACGGGCGACGCCAGCGTCAACCCGGGGGCGCCGATCATCTGCTGCACCGCCGAGATCCTGGCCAACGTGGCGCTGCGCGACGGCGCCAGGGCCGACATCGGCCAGGTGGTGATGGACGAGTTCCACTTCTACGCCGAGCCCGACCGCGGCTGGGCCTGGCAGGTGCCGCTGCTGGAGCTGCCGCACGTGCAGTTCGTGCTGATGTCGGCGACGCTCGGCGACGTGGCCATGTTCGAGCGCGACCTGACCCGGCGCACCGGCCGCCCGACCGCGGTGGTCAAGAACGCCGAGCGGCCCGTCCCGCTGGTCTACTCCTACCGGATGACGCCGCTGCACGAAACGCTGGAGGAGATGCTGACCACCGGCCAGGCCCCGGTCTACGTGGTCCACTTCACCCAGGCGGCCGCCATGGAGCGGGCCCAGTCGCTGATGAGCATCAACATGTGCACCAAGGCCGAGAAGGAGGCGATCTCCGCGATGATCGGCCACTTCCGATTCACCACGCGCTTCGGCCGCGCCCTGTCGCGTCTGGTCCGCCACGGCATCGGCGTCCACCACGCCGGCATGCTGCCGAAGTACCGCCGGCTGGTGGAGCGGCTGGCCCAGGCCGGGCTGCTCAAGGTCATCTGCGGCACCGACACGCTCGGCGTCGGCGTCAACGTGCCCATCCGCACCGTGCTGTTCACCGCCCTGTCCAAGTACGACGGCAGCAAGGTGCGGCGGCTGCGCGCCCGCGAGTTCCACCAGATCGCCGGCCGGGCCGGCCGGGCCGGTTTCGACACCATCGGCTATGTCTCCTGCCAGGCCCCCGAGCACGACATCGAGAACGCCCGCGCGCTGGCCAAGATCGGCGACGACCCGAAGCGGCGGCGCGGCTACGCCCGCAAGAAGCCGCCGGAGGGGTTCGTCGGCTGGAGCGAGGAGACGTTCCAGAAGCTGCAGCAGGCCGAGCCGGAGCCGCTCCAGTCACGGTTCAAGGTGAGCAACGCGATGCTGCTGGCCGTCATCAACCGGCCGGGCGACTGCTTCCAGGCGATGAAGCACCTGCTCACCGACAACCACGAGGACCGCAAGTGGCAGCGGCGGCACATCAGCCAGGCCATCGCGATCTACCGGTCGCTGCTCGCCGGCGGTGTCGTCGAACAGCTCCCCGAGCCTGACGAGCAGGGCCGCCGGGCCCGGTTGACCATCGAGCTGCAGGAGGACTTCGCGCTCAACCAGGCGCTGTCGACGTTCGCGCTGGCCGCCTTCGAGCTGCTGGACCGCGAGTCCCCCGGCTACGCCCTGGACATGGTGTCGATCGTCGAGTCCATCCTGGACGACCCGCGCCAGATCCTGTCGGCCCAGCTCAAGAAGGCGCGCGGCGAGGCGGTCGCCGAGATGAAGGCCGACGGCGTCGAGTACGAGGAGCGGATGGAGGCCCTCGCCGAGGTCATGTACCCGATGCCGCTGGAGGACCTGCTGCTCGGCGCGTACGAGACCTACCGGCGCGGCCACCCTTGGGTCGGCGACTACACCGTCAGCCCCAAGTCCGTGGTCCGCGACCTGTACGAGCGGGCGATGACGTTCGGCGAGTACATCCAGTTCTACGAGCTGGCCCGCTCCGAGGGCACCGTGCTGCGCTACCTGGCCGACGCCTACCGCACGCTGTCGCGCACCGTCCCCGAGCACCTCAAGACCGAGGACCTGGTCGACCTGATCGAGTGGCTCGGCGAGCTGGTGCGCCAGGTCGACTCCAGCCTGATCGACGAGTGGGAGAAGCTCGCCAACCCCGACGAGGCGCTCGAACGGCGGGAGCAGCTGGAGACCCGGGTGCGCCCGGTCACCGGCAACCCGCGGGCGTTCCGGGTGCTGGTGCGCAACGCCATGTTCCGCCTGGTCGAGCTGTGCGCGCTGGAGAAGGAGACGGAGCTGGAGGAGCTCGCCCCCGACGTCGACTGGGGGGCCGCGCTCGACGCCTACTACGACGAGCACGAGGAGATCCTCACCGACGCCGACGCCCGGGGACCGGCGCTGCTGCGCATCGAGGAGGAGACGGGCCTGTGGAAGGTCCGCCAGACGGTGAAGGACCCCGCGGGCGACGGCGACTGGGGCATCGACGCCCAGGTCGACCTGACGGCGTCCGACGAGGAAGGCCGGGCCGTCATCCACGTCCAGGGCCTCAACCGGCTTTGACGCGCTCTCCGGCCTGAAGGTCGGAGACTCAGCCCGTGCCGTACGTGCGGCACCTCTGTGGCTTCCTGTTTCGCCGGGTCGCGCCCTCCGCTAGGCGGCGGGTCTTACGGTCCCTCCACAGGCGTTCAGCCTCTCCGCCCGTCCGGCGGCGAGGATGTTGATCGCGGCGTTGACGTCCCGGTCGTGGACTGCTCCGCACGGGCAGGTCCACGACCGGATGTTCAGCGGCATCGTGCCCGCCACGGCGCCGCACGCCGAGCACGACCTGCTCGATGGGAAGAACCGGCCGACCTTGGCGAAGCCCCGGCCGTACAGGCCGGCTTTGTACTCCAGCATGGTCACGAACTGCGACCAGCCCGCATCGTGAACGCTCTTTGCCAGCCGGGTGCGGGCCAGGCCCTTCACACACAGGTCCTCCACGTACACCGCTTGGTTGTCGCGGATGATCTGCGTGGAGAGCTTGTGCGCGAAGTCCCGGCGCGCGTCGGCCACCCTGACGTGAGCACGGGCGACTCGGGCCGCGGCCTTCTTCCGGTTCGCCGACCCCTTGGCCTTGCGGGACAGGGCCTGCTGAGCCTTCTTCAACCGTCGTCCGGCACGGCGCAGAAACCTCGGGTTGTCGATCTTCCGGCCGTCTGAGAGCACCGCGAAGTGGGTGAGCCCCAGATCGATACCGACCTCGTCCGGCGTCCGCGGCAACGGATCCGCGCCGGTCTCGACCACGAACGAGGCGAAGTACCGCCCCGCCGCGTCCTTGATGACCGTCACGCTGGAGGGCTCGGCGGGCAGATCACGAGACCATCGCACCGGCACGTCGCCGATCTTCGGCAGGCGCAGCTTCCCGCCCGCCGTGACCGTGAAGCGGGCGTTCTTGGTGAACCGGACCGCCTGCCGGTTGTCCTTGCGGGAGCGGTAGCGGGGCGGTGCGACTTTCGGGCCTTTGCGCCTGCCGGTGATCGAGGCGAAGAAGTTGCGGCAGGCCATGTTCAGGTCCGCGAGCGCCTGCTGGAGCACCACGGCGGAGACCTCGCCCAGCCAGGCGCGTTCCGGCGTCTGCTTCGCCTGCGTGATCACCAGTTTGGACAGGTCCCCGTCCGAGACGTGTGGTCAGGCTCCTGCTTCGCAGGAAGCGTGGGTGGCGCCGCGATCAGTGTCCTGCGGCAGTACATCGAGCAGAACCGCCCGGTCTGAGCCGGGTAGCTGCTTCACCCCCGGACTGAAGGCCGGAGCACTGCGGACGACCCAGGTAGCGGGTACGGCGGCCGGACGGTGAGCTGGCTCCGCCGCGTCAGCGCGGCAGGGCCAGGGTCATGAAAACGCTGTTGGGGTCGGGTCGATAATCCGCGAACGGCTCGCAGTAGGCGAATCCGAACTTCTCGTACAGCCTTCTGGCGGGCAGGAAGAACTCTCCCGAGCCGGTTTCCAGACTGATCCGGGCGAATCCCATGCGTGTGGCCTCGGCGATGATGTGGGTCAGCAGGAAGGATCCCACTCCGCCGCGTTTGCGAGCTGTGGCGGTGCGCATGGATTTGAGCTCGGCGTGTTCGGTGTCGAGCCTTTTGACGGCTCCGCAGCCGACCAGGGTGCCCTCGTCCCAGACCGACCAGAACGTGATCTCGGGACGGCGCAGCCCGTCGAGGTCGAGGGCGTGCTTGCTTTCCAGCGGTGTGGTGGACAGCATCTCCTGGACGTGCTCTTCCAGGAACTTGGCGATCTCTTCGCCGGTGAGGTCGTCGACCACGATCTCCAAGGATGACCCCCTTCACTCGCCGATCGACCCTATATCTCCTGTGTTAAGGGGATATGTCCGGCACAAGTCGGCGCTTTTACGGAAGGGGGCTTCTCGCCGGGGTCCGGGCTGGCCCCCGCGTGCGGCAGCCCCGGCACCCGGCGGGAAAAGAAAAAGCCGTGTGCCGGGATGGACTGGCAAGGACATCCCGGCACACGCCTGTCGTCCTTATAATCGCGTCACGATGGTTGATGTCGTGTCATGACAATGTCCCAAGATCGTGACATTTCATGATACGGCCTGGTCAGCAGGCGGCAATCTTGCAGATCTTGCCCAGCATCTTCCTGCTGTCCTTGAGCTGCATCCTGAAGTCCGCAGTGGCGGGCGGGCCCCACTCCCCTCCGACCGTGTAGATCACCAGCGCGTTCGCCCGCCGCGTCACGATGCCGCGCTCGCCGCCGATGGCCGGCTTCCCCCGGCTGTAGGCCTGGCCTATGACGGCGAGAGACTCGTCGCCCAGCTTCACCTTCTTGCCGGAGTAGCGGTAGTTCTTGGTGCCGCAGGCGCGGACCGCGGCACGAAGGTCCCGCATCGCCTTCTTGGCCGTGGCCTTGGAGGTGTAGAGGATCACCTGCTCGGACTTGGAGTAGTCGGGCACGGCCGTGTAGATCAGGGTCTTGGCCGCCTCGCGCCCGGACCGGGCGAGCGTGGACCTGTCGCACGGATTGACCACCAGCTTGGCCGAGGTCCTCCTGGTGACCTCCCAGCTGTGCTCGGGATTGTCATCCTTCTTGGCCGCGGCCTTCTCGTACAGCATGAACCCGTTGGGGATGGCCACCGCCGCGGCCAGTAAGAGCGTCGACATCATGGCGACATCGTACGAGCGCGCGGCTAACCCCCGGAGACGTCCGACTCCGCGTCCTCGGGCACCACGGTGTCCCACGGGTCGTCCAGCCAGCCGTCCGGCAGGTGGACCTTGCCGCGTTCGCCGGACTTGCCGCGCGGCGTGTCGGTGTTCGGCGGCCACGGCTGGTCCGGGTCGAGCTCGGCCAGGCCCTCCCGCAGCTCGTCCAGCGACCCGGCGGTCGTCACCTTGCGCCTCAGCTCCGCGCCGACGGTGAAGCCCTTGAGGTACCAGCCGATGTGCTTGCGGAAGTCGGCGATCGCGTAGCGCTCGGTGTCGAACGTCTCGACCATCATCGTGGCGTGCCTGGCCATCGTCGCGGCCACCTCGCCGAGCGACGGCCGGGCCCGCTCGGGGCTGCCGGCGAACGCGTTGGCCAGGTCGGCGAACAGCCACGGCCGGCCCAGGCAGCCCCGGCCCACGACCACGCCGTCGCACCCGGTCCTGGCGACCATCCGCAGCGCGTCGTCGGCGCACCAGATGTCGCCGTTGCCCAGCACCGGGATCTCCGGCACGGCCTCCTTGAGCCGCGCGATCGCGTCCCAGTCGGCCGTCCCGCCGTAGTGCTGGCGCGCGGTCCGCGCGTGCAGCGCCACCGCGGCCACGCCCTCCTCGGCGGCGATGCGGCCGGCGTCGAGGTAGGTCAGGTGGTCGTCGTCGATGCCCATCCGCATCTTCATGGTCACGGGGAGCGGGCCCGCGTTCGCCACCGCCTCACGCAGGATCCGCCGCAGCAGGTTGCGCTTGTACGGCAGCGCGGAGCCGCCCCCGCGCCGGGTGACCTTGGGCACGGGGCAGCCGAAATTGAGGTCGACGTGGTCGGCCAGGTCCTCCTCGGCGACCATCTTGACCGCCCGGCCCACGGTCCGGGGGTCGACCCCGTACAGCTGCAGGCTCCTGGGCCGCTCGGACTCGGCGAAGCGGATCATCTTCATGGTCTTGGCGTTCCGCTCCGCCAGGGCCCGCGAGGTGATCATCTCGCACACGAACAGGCCGCCGCCCTGCTCCCGGCAGAGCACCCGGAACGGCGCGTTCGTGATGCCCGCCATCGGCGCCAGCACGACGGGCGGCCACACCTCGATCGGCCCAATCTTCATGCGCCCAGTTGTAGCGCACGTCCGCCAGGGAGCGGTATTCGCCCGATACGCTGGCTCCGACGTGCGGGGGAAGGGGACTGATGCTGCTACGCGTGCGCGTCGCGCTGCCCGACCGGCCGGGCTCGCTGGCGCGGATCACCCAGGCGCTCGGCGACGCCGGAGCCGACATCACCCAGATGATCGTCCTGGAGCGGGGCGAGGGCAGGGCGGTGGACGACATCACCGTGTTCTGCCCCGACGGCACCACCGTCGAGATGCTGCGCGAGCGCCTCACCACCGTGCCCGGCGTCGCCGTCGAAGGCGTCTGGCCCACCCGCGAGGCCGTCGGCACCTACCCCGAGCTGGAGATCCTCAAGTACGTCACGACAGCGGGCGAGCGCGGCCTGACGACGCTCGTCGACTCGCTGCCGGTGCTGTTCAGCGCCGACTGGGCCGCGACCGCCACCGCCGACGGCGTCGTCTACGCCAGCTGGCGCGCCCCGCACGAGGTGCCGCTGCCCGACCCGGTCCCGGCTCGGCCCGCGGCCACCACGCTGGAGGGCGGCCTGCACGTCATCCACGCCCCGCTGCCGCCGCTGGCCCTCACGCTCCTGCTGGCCCGCTCCGACGGCCCCGCCTTCCACCGCATCGAGGTGCACCGCCTGACCCGCATCCTGGAGATCTTCCTGATGATGCCGGCCACGGAGCGGAGCGTCGCCCGCCAGTTGCGCGGGTGAGGCGAGGCGGCGGGAAATTCGCTACAGTAGTCGGGCAATGCGGAAGTGGCTCAGGGGTAGAGCATCACCTTGCCAAGGTGAGGGTCGCGGGTTCGAATCCCGTCTTCCGCTCGGAGAGGTCGCCCCGGTGGAGTGGCCGAGAGGCGAGGCAGCGGCCTGCAAAGCCGTGCACGCGGGTTCAAATCCCGTCTCCACCTCCATGGACGATTAGCTCAGCGGGAGAGCGCTTCCCTGACACGGAAGAGGTCACTGGTTCAATCCCAGTATCGTCCACCACCTCGACGAGCCCCCGGCCCCGCCGGGGGCTCTCGCATGTGCGGCCCCTGCGGCCCCCGCGCCCCCTGCGGCTCTTCGGCGGCCTGACCGCGCGCGTGGACGCGAAGTGAAGCGGTGGGTTAGGTTGCCCGGCATGAGACTGAGACTCGCGTTGAGCGTGCTGTCCGCCGCCTGCCTGCTCGCCTCCGCTCCCCCGCCCGCTCAGGCGGCGACGCCGTCGCCCGGGTGGGAGACGCAGGCGCTCGGGTGGGAGACGCAGGCGACCGGGGTGAGCGCCCGGTTACGTGGGCTGTCTCCGGTGAGCCGGCACGTGGCCTGGGCCTCCGGCTCGGCGGGGACCGTCCTGCGGACCGTCGACGGCGGCCGGAGCTGGCAGAACGTCTCGCCGCCCGGCGCCGAGGCGCTGCAGTTCAGGGACGTGGAGGCGTTCGACGCCCGCCGGGCCGTGGCGCTGTCCATCGGCGAGGGCTCCGACTCGCGGGTCTATCGTACGGACGACGGCGGCCGGACGTGGACCGAGACGTTCAGGAACGACGAGCCGCGCGCCTTCTACGACTGCATGGCCTTCTTCGACCGGCGGCATGGGCTGGCGATGAGCGACCCGGTCGACGGCAGGTTCCGCATCCTGGCCACCGAGGACGGCGGGCGGAGCTGGCGGGTGCTGCCTTCGGACGGGATGCCGGAGGCGCTGCCGGGCGAGGCCGGGTTCGCGGCGAGCGGGCAGTGCCTGGTGACGGCGGGTTCGCGGGACGTCTGGCTGGCCGCCGGCGGGGCGGAGCGGGCCCGGGTGTTCCACTCACGGGACCGGGGGCTCACCTGGACGGTGGCCGACACGCCCATCCCCGGGGGCGATCCGGCCCGGGGCGTGTTCGCGCTGGCCTTCCGCGACGGGTGGCACGGCATCGCGGTGGGCGGCGACTTCCAGCCCGGTCTGCCGTCACCGGACGCGGCCGCCGTCACCCGCGACGGCGGAGCCACCTGGCAGCCGTCGGCGGTCCCGCCGCCCGCCTACCGGTCGGGGGTGACGTGGCTGCCGCACCTGCCGTTCGCGGCGATCGCGGTGGGGCCGACCGGGAGCGACGTCACCTACGACGGCGGGCGGACCTGGCGGACGTTCGACCCGGGGTCCTTCGACACGGTGGCCTGCACCCGGGACCTGTCCTGCTGGGCCGCGGGCGAGCAGGGCCGCGTCGCCAGGCTCACCCTGCGCCGGTGACCCTCAGCGGACGCCGCGCGGACGGAACTGCACGCTGATGCGCGGCCCCGCCGGACGGGTGGTCTTGGGGACGGCGTGCTCCCAGGTGCGCTGGCAGCTGCCGCCCATCACGACGAGGTCGCCGTGGCCCAGGTCGTAGCGGAGTGAGGGGCCGCCGCCGCGCGGGCGCAGCAGCAGCGGCCGGGCGTGGCCGACTGACAGGATGGCCACCATCGTGTCCTGGTCGGCTCCCCGGCCGATGGTGTCGCCGTGCCAGGCGACGCTGTCGCGGCCGTCACGGTAGTAGCACAGGCCGGCGGTGGCGAACGGCTCGCCCAGCTCGTCGCGGTAGTGCTCGTCGAGGGCCTGCCTGGCCTCGGCGAGCACCGGGTGGGGCAGCGGCTCGTCCTCCTCGTAGAACTTGAGCAGCCGGGGCACGTCGACGACGCGGTCGTACATCCTGCGGCGCTCGGCCCGCCACGGCACCGACTCCGCCAGCCGCTCGAACAGCTCGTCGGCTCCCGACAGCCAGCCCGGCCGCACGTCGAGCCACGCGCCGCGGCCGAGGTCCGTGCGGCGGACCGTCGAGCCGAGCGGCCCGACGGCGAGCTCCTCGTCCAGGCCGAACAGGGACGCTTGGTAGACAGCCGCCATACCTGCGATCCTACGTCATCCCTTTCAAACAGGTTTTCGACTGTGCCGGTTCTGCCTGGCTGGGCAGGGAGAGGGAACGAGACAGGAAACGGGTGGCGTCGCCTCGGGCCGCAGCGGGTCGCGCCACCGCGGCCCACCGAGGACACATCATGCTCACCACGCAGTTCCTGCCGGGCAGCCCGTGCTGGGTCGACCTCGGCAGTTCCGACCTGGAGGCGTCCGCGAGCTTCTACAGCGGCCTGTTCGGCTGGCGGTTCGAGCCGGCCATGGAGGGATACGGTCTGTGGCAGATCGGCGGCGACACCGTGGCGGCGGTCGGCTCGGTGATGGAGGAGGGCACCGGCCCGGCCTGGATGATCTACTTCCAGACGCTCGACTGCGATGAGACGGTCAAGGCCGCCGAACTGGCCGCCGGCACGGTGCGCTCCCGGCCCTTCGACATCGAGGGGCAGGGACGGATGGCGCAGCTCACCGACCCGGCGGGGGCGGACTTCGCGCTCTGGCAGCCGGGCGGCACGCGCGGCCTCGACCTGGTGAACGCGCCGGGGTCGCTCGCCTGGGCCGAGCTGTACACGCCGGACCTCGACGACGCCCGCGCCTTCTACCGGTCGGTCTTCGGCTGGCGGTTCACGGACATGGACATGGGGGACTTCACCTATCCGGTCGCCTACCCGGCCGACGGCGACGGCGAGTTGTCGATGGCGGGGCTGGCCCGGCTGGAGTCCGGCGGTCCCGCGCACTGGGGGCCGTACTTCGAGGTGCCCGACTGCGACACGGTGGTGGCCATGTGCCAGGAGCTCGGCGGCACGGCGCGCGGGCCGGTGGAGACGGTGCCGCGGGTCGGCCGGATGGCCTTCCTCTCCGACCCGCACGGGGCGCGGTTCGCGGTGATCACCAGCACGACCTGAGCGCCGTACGGGTGTAACGTCTTCTGGGTGCTGACCCGTTACATGCTCGGTGCTCTCGCCTCCCGCACCGGGGATGAGATGTCCGGGCCCGCGCTGCTGGTCGCCGGGCTGGCCGTGACCGGGTCGCCGGTGCTCGCCTCCGCGCTGCTGGCCGGGCTGACCGCGTCGGCGGCGGTCGGGGGGCCGCTGCTCGGTGTGCTGCTCGACCGGACGCGGCGGCCGGGCCGGGTGCTGGGCTGGTGCCTGGCCGGGTACGGCGCGGGGCTGCTGGTCGTGCTCGCCGGACTGGGGCGGGTGCCGGACGCGGTGCTGATCGGGGTGGCCGTGCTGACCGGGCTGCTCGGGCCGTCGCTGAACGGCGGGTGGACCGCGCAGTTGCCGTTGGTCGTCGAGGCCGGCCGGCTGCCCCGGGCCAACGCGCTGGACGCGATGAGCTACAACGTGGCGGGGCTGGCCGGGCCCGCGATCGTGGCGCTGATCGCCACCGTCGCCGGCGGGGAGGCGGCGGTGGCGGCGAGCGTGGCGCTGCTGGCGGCGGCCCTGCCCGGGGCGTGGGCGCTCCCGCTCCGGCCGCACAGGCGGGAACGGGCGGGGGCGGTCACGGCCGAGATCGCCGCGGGGTTCCGCGCCATCGCCGGGGGCCGGGCGCTGCGGCGGGCCACCGTGACGTCCATGATCTCGATGGCGGGCGTGGCCCTGCTGGTCGTGGCCGCGCCGCTGCTGGGCCTGCGGCTCGCGGGCGACGCCGGGTACGGGGCGCTGCTGCTGGCGGTGACGGCCGGAGCCGCGCTGATGGCCAACGCCGTGGTCGCGCGGGTGGGGAAGGCCTGGAGCCGCGACACGATGCTGGTCGTGTCCACCCTGCTGATCGGGGTGGGGACCCTGGTGGCGGCGGTGGCCGGGTCGTTCGCGGTGGCGGTGGCGGGCGCCGCGGCAGCGGGGGTCGGCCAGGGGCCGCAGCTCACCGCGCTGCTCGCCGTGCGTCACCGGGAGGCGCCGGAGCGGGTGCGCAGCCAGGTGTTCACGACCGGGGCCAGCTTGAAGATCACCTCGTTCGCCGCCGGTTCGGTCCTGGCGGGGCCGCTGGCGGCGCGCTCGCCGGCGCTCGCCCTGGCGGTGGGCGCGGCCGTCCAGCTCCTGGCCGTGGCGGCGTACGGCCTGCTGTCACTCCCCCGGACCCGCCGCGGCCCGGAACCGGGAGCGACGGGCGGGGCGGAGAAAGACGATCAGGCGGGGCGGGTGGAGCGGTAGGCGGCCACCCGCTCGCGGGTGGCGCAGCGAGGGCTGCAGTAGCGGCGAGGGCTGCCCCCGCCGGCGTGCAGGAAGGGCCGGCGGCAGGCCGGGGAGGCGCACAGGCCGCCGGGGACCCGCTGGTGGTCGGCCAGGAGCACGGCCAGGGCCAGCGCCGACGACGCCTGGAACCACTCGGCCCAGGGCGCGTCGTCGTCGCTGTCGACGTGCACGTGCCAGCCGGTCGTGCCGTCGTGGCTGGTGAGCCGGGGCGGCCCGGCCGCGGCCGCCAGGAGGCGGTTGAGCAGGACCGCCGCCGGGGCGGGGGCGGGCACGGCGAGGACCTCGACGAGCCGGGCCGCGACCTCCCGCATGGCCCGCAGGTCGGCCTCGGCCAGGTCGAGCGGCCCGCGCTCGCCGTGGGCGAGCAGCACCCGGGCCACCGACTCCGCCGTCGCGTCCTCGTACAGCAGGGCGGTGCACAGCTCGACGGCCCGCGCCGCCATCGCCTTGGCCGAGTGAGCCTCCACGCCTCCGAGGGTAGGGTCAGCCGCCGCTGGCGGCGGTCACTGAACTGATTCTCATATGAGTATGGAGCGAGGATCAGTCGTCTTGGTCCATCACGGATCAGCTACGTTCGCGGCAGTTCGCGGCGGCCCGCGAAGCCCAGCTCCGACCGGTGGTACCAGCCCAGCTCCGTCTCGCCCTCGATCCAGCACAGCCGCACCGACGCGCCGTCGAGCACGGCGGGGAAGTCCAGCAGCACCGGCGCGATGCCCTTCACCTCCAGGCCGAGACCGGTCCAGCGGCCCAGGATCTCCTGCATGCGCGCCTCGATGCCCTTGAGCTCCGGCAGCCCGCCGAGCGGCGACGCGCCGGCGGTGTCGCGGTCGTAGGTGATCTCGGCGAGGTCGGCGCGGGCGGCGACGAGCTCGGCGGCCTCGGCGAGGATCACCGGCATCAGCGAGCGGGCCTCGGCGAGGGAGAAGAGCCTGTTCATAGCCGGGAACGTTAGCGGTTCGGCTCGTAGGCCCGGAGCAGAAGGCGCTCGGCGTGGTCGAGGTAGCCGTCGAGGTAGGCGGCGGCGCGGTCGGACTCGCCGGCCTCGATCAGGGCGAGCAGCTCGCGGTTGCGGGCGACGAACGGCTCGTGGAAGTCGCGCGGGTTGTCCATCACGTGGAAGACCAGGCGCAGCTCGGCCAGGAGCTGGCGCATCGTCTCGTCCAGCCTGGGGCTCTCGTTGAGCGCGACGAGGGCCTGGTGGAAGCGGATGTTCGCGGTGCCGACGGCCTGCCAGTCGTCGCCGCCGGCGGCCCGCTCGGCGTCGGCCAGCGCCTCCCTGATCAGGGTCATGGCCTCCGGCGTCGGGGGGCGGCGGACGGCCGCGCCTTCGAGCACCCGGCGCACGCGGTAGAGGTCGGAGACGTCCTCGGCCGACAGCACGCGGACGAAGACCCCCCTGTTGAGCCGGTGGTCGAGCAGCCGCTCGTGGCTCAGCAGCCGGAACGCCTCCCGCAGGGTGTTGCGCGAGACGCCCAGCGCCTCGCAGATCGACTCTTCGGAAAGGCGCTGGCCGGGCTGGAAGAGCCCTTCGGTGATCCGGTCGCGCATGATGTCGGCGACCCGCTCGGCGGTGCTGCTGCGCCCGAGGCGGGATCGGTCCTGGATCAGGTCGGCTACTGCGTCATCCACAGGGTCCAGGAAATCATCGAGCAAACCTCTTGTCGAATCGTTCAACGATCCTTACGTTGAAACAGTGACCCCCTGACGGAAGGAGCGTTCGATGCCCGGCTCCACCTCCCAATCCCGGCGGGTGATCCTCGCCAGCCTGATCGGCACGTCTCTGGAGTGGTACGACTTCTTCCTGTACACGACGGCCGCCACCCTGGTCTTCGGCAGGCTCTTCTTCCCGACCTTCGACCCGCTCAACGCCACCCTGCTCGCCCTGACCACGAACGCGGTGGCCTTCGTCGCCCGGCCGCTGGGCGGCATCGTGTTCGGCCACTTCGGCGACCGCACCGGCCGCAAGACGGTGCTGGTCGTGACACTGCTGGTGATGGGCATCTCGACGTTCCTCATCGGCGTGCTGCCCGGATACGACACGGTAGGCGTCCTGGCGCCTGTCATGCTGGCCACACTCCGGTTCGTGCAGGGTCTGGGGCTCGGCGGCGAGTGGGGCGGCGCCGTGATCATGTCGCTGGAGCACGGCGACCGCCGCCGCCGCGGCTTCAACGCGAGCTGGCCGCAGGTCGGCGTGCCGGCGGGCTACGTGCTGGCCACCGGCCTGCTCGCGTTCCTGTCGTTCACACTGCCGGACGCCGCGTTCCTGTCGTGGGGCTGGCGGGTGCCGTTCCTGCTGTCCGGCGTGCTCGTCTTCGTCGGCCTGTGGGTCCGCCTGAAGATCACCGAATCGCCGCTCTTCGCCGAGGTCGAGCAGCAGGGCGCCAAGGCGCGGCTGCCGTTGCTGGAGGTGCTGCGCACCCATCCGCGCGCGCTGCTGTCGGCCTTCACCGCCCGGATCGGCGTGGACGTCGCCTTCTACACCTTCACCGCGTACATCCTCGTCTACCTGACCGGCCCGCTCGGGCTGGACCGGCAGGTGGGGCTGAACGCGGTGCTGGTCGCCTCGGCCCTGCAACTGGCGCTGATCCCGCTGTTCGGCTCACTGTCGGACCGGTACGGCAGACGGCCGGTGTACCTCGCCGGCGTGGTGGGCGCCGCGGTCTGGGTGTTCGCGTTCTTCCCGCTGCTGGAGACCCGGTCCACGTTCCTGATCATCGTGGCCGCGGTGGTCGCGCTGGTCACCCACGCGGCGATGTACGGGCCGCAGGCGGCGTTCATCGCCGAGCTGTTCAGCACCCGGCTGCGCTACAGCGGAGCCTCGATGGGCTACCAGGTGGCCGGCATCGCGGGCGGCGCCCTCGCCCCGATCATCGCCATCAAGCTGTTCGACGCGTTCGGCACCACGCTCGCGGTGTCGGTGTACGTGGTGGCCGCGCTGGCGGTCACCGCCCTGGGCCTGGCCATCGCGCCGGAGACGCGGGACCTCGACCTGGCCGCCGAGCCGGGCCCGTCGCCGCAGCGCGCCTGAGACCACCCTTCTGAAGTCGCCGCGAAACAACCGCGGGGGG
>NZ_JAPNNL010000135.1 GCF_027620315.1 Nonomuraea corallina
GCGCTGCCACCCGACCGTACCGGGCCGCGCCCGGCGGGACCGCCCCGGCCGTTGGCCCCGCCCAGGTTGAGCGGTGGCGCGTCGCCCTTGCGCGCCTCGGGCACCCGCCTGCCGACGCCCCTGGCGCCCTGCTGCTCCTTGTCCAGCGGCGCCGGAACGCGCATGCCCGAAGCGCCCTCGCCCTCCTCACCCCTGGCCCGCCCCTGGGCGACCCCGGACGCGGCCGCGCCCGCCACTCCGCCGGACGCCGCGGCCGTGATGAGCGGCTCGGCCTTGCGCACGCCCCAGCGTCCGATCCGCGCCGACGCCACCGGCGGCAGCACGTTCGCCGAACGCTCCAGCGTCCGCGAGCTGGCCGCCTCGCCGAGCATCCGGGTGGCGAGGGTGTGGCCGTTGATCGAGGAGAACAGGTGCTGGAACGGTCTGCGGTAGAAGAACACCGCGATCGTCAGCAACGCCATGAACAGGATCTGCAGCCCCCACGGCATCGCCGTCGAGATGATGAGCGCGTACCCGTACACGAGCACCCCGAGCACGAGCGCCAGCACGGCCTGCCGCAGCAGGGTGCCGATGAGCATCTCCACCCAGCGCATGGCGATGATCCGCCCGCTGCCCGGGTGCACGCCGATGAGCAGGAACACCGGCCCGAGTATCAGCAGCAGCAGGAAGCCGACCTTCAGCACCAGCAGCGACACCGCCACCAGGAAGATGAGCACCCCCGCCACCATGGCGGCGATGAGCGCCCCGATGGCCACGCCGAGCCGGCTGGTCCAGTCCCGGCCGGAGAAGATGAAGTAGCGCGAGTCGTTCCTGAGCCTGTCGGCGACCTCGGCGTACTTGGCCTGGTGGGCGCCCACGTCGGGGGCGGGGTTCTCGACGGTCGCGGCCGGGATCGACTGGGTCTCCAGCATCACCCGGCCGAAGTCGCGGACGATCGGCTGGTCGGGGTCGGCGGTGCCGAACATGCCCATCAGCCACGGCTTGCAGACCAGCGTGGACCAGAGCGCGTCGGCGTTCTGGTCGACGCCGGGGGTGCCGTTCTGCCCGTAGCCGCCGGCCCGTACCTCGGGGTTGGTCTGGCCGGGCGGCGGCAGGCAGGACGTGCCGCCCGCGCCGGGCAGCCCGGAGAAGGCGGAGTTGACCACTTCGCCGGTCTTGTCCGTGACGACCTTGCCCAGCCCGGTGAAGTCCTGCGGCCGGCTGAGGAACCAGGTGGCGACCGTGACCGCGAGCACCATCCAGATCACGCCTTCGGCGGTGGTGGTGGCCCGCTTGCGGATCAGCCCGTACCAGGCGAGCCAGATCGCGCCGAGGATGACGACCGGCTGGAGGTAGGGCCAGTACATCGCCTGCGAGAGGTTCCTGACGATGTCGTCGACCACGTCCTTGATCGCCTGGAGCGGTCCTTCGGTGGCCGCCGCCTGGTACGTGGTGATCGTCATTCGGTCGATGGCCTTGGCCCAGAGGAAGATCGTGTTGGCCCAGGAGTTGCCGAGCACCGCGGCGATGTCCGAACAGCCCAGCTCGTGCGTGTGCCAGAACTGACCGGCCATGCCGAACTGGCCGTAGTTGGTGGGGGCCGCCGGCGGGCCGCCCTCGCGGGCCGGCGGCTGGATCATGCCGTCGACGCCGCTGCCGATCACCTCGGGGGCGAGCTCGCCCGACAGGTCGCAGGGCGCGGCGGCGGCCGGCGACGCGGCGCCGACCACGACGGGCACCACGACGAAGCCGAGCAGCACCGTCACCACGGCGAGCGCCCACCGCTTGGGTAGCCGGATCTTCATGACCGCACCTCCTGCGCCCTGCCCACGCCCCCCTGAAGATCATCATGCCCGTCGCCGTCGGGTTTGTCGTGCGTCGGGTTCGTGTCGAGCCAACGGAGCAGTTCCTCGGAGATGAGGTCCACCCCGATGCGGCCCGCCCTGCCGTCCAGATCGCGGAACACGCACTCGCCGTTGCCCAGCGACCGCAGCACCGCCTTGTGCTCCTCCAGGGGCTCCACCCCGAGCAGTGCCATCACGTGGTCGACCTCCACCCGTTCGGTCGACCGGAAGGCGAACACGGACGACAGGCAGTTCGTCACCTGCTCGTTGAGCAGGTCGCCGGCGTTCTGGGAGACGAGCACCAGCGCCGTGTTGCGGGAGCGGCCCATCCGGCTGACCTCGGGCACCAGCTTGGCGCCCTCCGGCGTGGAGGTGATCGCCCACGCCTCGTCCAGGAAGATGGCCTTGGGCGCGCGCCGGTCCAGCCCGTTCATCAGCCGCCGCGCGAACTGGGACACCAGATAGAGCAGCGCCACCGACAGCCGCTGCTCGTAGGAGTAGTCTTCCCTGCCTGTCGTC
The DNA here is from genome assembly GCF_027620315.1 of Nonomuraea corallina. Classification (GTDB taxonomy): domain Bacteria; phylum Actinomycetota; class Actinomycetes; order Streptosporangiales; family Streptosporangiaceae; genus Nonomuraea; species Nonomuraea corallina. Next base: position 2,343 of record NZ_JAPNNL010000135.1, read on the forward strand.
ACGTCCGGCAGGGTCAGCCCGCCGAGCGTGAACACGGTCGTCCACCCCTCGGTGTCGATCTGGTCGCCGCCCGACGGGTCGAAGCAGAGCCTGGCCAGGTGCATCTCGGACATCGAACGCAGCACCGCGCCGAGGTTCCTCGACGCGGCGTCCTCGGCCCGCTCCAGATAGGCGACGACCTTGCCGAGCGACGGGTCCGGCTGGTTGGACACCGCCGCCACCGCCTGGATCATGGCCGACTCGCGCTCCTCCGACATGCGGGGCAGCAGCAGCCTGAGCGTCTCGGTGGCCATGGTCTTCTTGGCCGCGATGTCGTCGCCGAACGAGAACGGGTCCAGCAGGCCCGGCGCCGCCGACCCGAGCGGGATGACGCGCGCCCTGCGGCCCCGCTTCTCCAGCAGCCGCACCAGCGACTCGGCGTCGCCCTTCGGGTCGATCACCGCCACCGTGACGCCGCGCAGCGCCATCTGGTAGATCATCAGCAGCGCGAGCGTGGTCTTGCCGCCGCCCGGCTCGCCGGTGATCGCGATCGCCGTAGGCCGGTTGCGGCTGGCGGCCAGCAACGGGTCGAAGTGGACGATGCTGCGGGCCCGGCCGACGGTCTCGCCGATGTAGGGCCCCAGCCAGCCCTCGCCGCCGTGCTCCAGCCGGTCGCCCAGATCCACGGTCGCGGTCGCCATGCCGCCCGCGATGGTCCGCAGCGGCTGCCGCTGGGCATACGCGTTGATCTTGACCCGCTCGCCCGGCAGCGACTCGCAGAACAGCGAGAACTGGTCGCCCGTCGAGTTCACCACGTCGATGCCCATGTCGCGGTAGTGCTCCACGACCGCCTCCACCCGCTGCACGCAGATGTCCTCGGTCGGGGCCGACACGATCAGCCGGTGCCACCCGTACACGAAGGGCAGCCGCTCCTTGGTGATGCCGTGCTCCAGCATCCGGGCCGCGTCGATCTGCTCCGCCAGCGCCAGCGGCGCCTCCGCGCCGGCCTCGCGGATGTGGATGTCCATGTCACGGGCGTGCGCCAGCTTGCGCGCCACGTCGCGGGACGCCTTCACCGGCGGGATCAGCCGCATCCGCGACGAGATCTCCACCGGGAACGGCAACTGGTCGGCGAAGTGCAGCCACGGCTCCCCGTCCGGGAACGGCATCAGGTCGGGGAACCGGGCGAACGACAGATGAGCCACGTACGAGTCACCCTGCGGCTGCACGATGCGCAGCAGCGACCGGCCGTTGTGGATCTCCCCCTCGACCAGCGCCTCGATCTCACCCTTGCCCCAGCGCCGCTTCGGGCTGGCCGACGGCGGCCCGTCGGCCAGCCCGCCCGCCGCCGCGTGCTGGAACAACCACGCCACCTCCGTGGAGGTGGCGTGCCGGGCATAGAGCGCGCTCGACGCCAGCGCCCGGCCGAGCCGCTCCGCCTGCTCGGTCCAGCGCGTGATCTCGCCGTCCTTGACGTGGTCGTCCTCCAGCCCCAGCGCCTTCTCCGTACGCTGGTAGAACCCGAACAACTGGGCCAGCGCGCCCGCGCCGAGCTGCTTGCCCCGGGCCCCGAGCCGGACCCCGAGATAGACCTCCTTGGTCCAGAAGTCCTTGGCCCAGACGTGGCGGTACATCTCCTCCAGGTAGTCGCGCCAGCCCGGCCCCTCGTCGGACGTGCCGTTGAGCGCCATCGCCCACTCCGCCGCCGGATAGGCCCGGTGCGCCACCCGCAGGTGCACCTCGGCGTCGGGCATCCTGATCGCGGCCAGCGCGATCGTGATGTTGGTGGCCAGCGCCTCGCGCTCCTCCGGCGTGACGAACTCGTAACTGACCGTCGGCAGCCGGAAGTACGCCCACGCGCAGGTGTCCGTGAGCAGGACGCGGTCGTCGAAGAACCGGACGGCCAGGCGCTGACGCGCACGGGACGCCCTGCTCATGCCGCCCCCTCAGCGCATGAGCGGGCCAGACCTGCTCGGATGTTCACTTAACGCTCACCGATTCTCGTGCCCGGGGGGTCACCAGCCAACTCCTCTTCGCTCGGTCGGATCCTCTGTGCCGCGAAGCCTGCGACCACGACCCCCGCGAGCGCCAGATAGGCCCGCCTGCCGGCCGTGCGCAACCGCCCGGGATCCACGACCTCCACCCCGCCGGGGGCCAGGTCGTCCTCCCAGGGCACCCTGACGATGGCCCGGCACCTGCCGCTGGCCACCGCCTCCGCCTGCTCGACGTCCGGCATCGAACGCCTGCTCACCCCGTTGACCACCATGACCGCGCGCCGCCTCAGGTCGGCGCAGCCATGACCGTCGAGCCACTCGTACGTCATCCCGACCGCCTCCGGCGCCTCCTCGCTGGCGGGCACCACGAGCACCAGCTGGTCCGCGTACGGGAGCATCCGGGCGGCCAGCGCCGCCGCCGGGTCGATCACCGTCAGCTTGTAGTGGCGGTCCAGCAGCGCCAGCGCGTCGCCCAGCCGCTCGTCCGAGAAGAGGTTGCGGTCGGCCAGCCGCTGCTCGGCCTCCGCGTCACCGTCGGCGCCCACCACCTCCAGGCCGGACGAGGTCCGCGTGGTGTAGCCGCGCATCCGCAGATAGCCGCCGATCTGGTGGAGGCCCGCCAGCAGCGACGTCAGCGTCTCCGGCGTCTCGGGCTCGATCCTGCTGCTCAGCGTGCTCTCGCCGCTGCCCGCGTCCAGCGCCACCACGCGGTCGTCGCGGTAGTGGGCCAGCGTGTGGCCCAGCATCAGCGCCGTCGTGCTCTGGCCCGCTCCGCCGGTGCAGCCCAGCACCACGATGCGGCGGCTCCCGCTGAACACGCTCCTGGCCCGCGCCTCGTCGATCTCGGACCCGTCGCCGCGCACCCCGTTCCCGCCGACGACCACCCTGGCGACCCGCCGCCACCCGCCGGAGTCGCGCCCCACGACGGACTCCACGCGCCGGACCTTCGCCTCCCCCACCCGAGGCCCCGGCACGACCCTCCCCTCGTCCCCGTGCCCCTTCCCGCGCTCATCGGCGGGTGCTTCCCCGCCTCGCCCGGACCTCGGGTCCTGGCCGGCCTGCGACCGCACTCCGGACTCCCGGCCGGCCTGTGCTCGCTCTGCGGGCTCCCGGCCGGCCTCCGACCGCACGTCGGAGTCCCGGCCGGCGTCGGACCGCACGTCGGGGGTCCGGCCGGCCTCCGATCGCAGGTCGGGGGTCCGGCTGGCCTCGGGTCGCACTTCAGGGGCTGTGCCGCTCCGGCTCGGCCGGGCCTCTTGGACGTGCGCGGCCGGCGCCTCGGGCCCTTCGTGCTCGGCGGGCTCCGGGTCGGTCACCGCCCGAAGGGCCCGGCGACGCGCGGGCCGGCCCTTCACAGGGGTCACGCCATCCCCGGACGCCTCGTCCCCGCCGGCGGATGCGCCGGCACCAGCCTCAGCCGACGGCGCCGTAACGCGATCGTCCCGCTCCTGACGTCCCGCCGCCGCAGTCTGACGGTCCCGCTCCGCAGGCTCGGACGCCGCTCCAGTCTGACCAGCCCGCTCCACAGGCTCCCCTGCGGTGCGATTTTTTCGCTCCGAAGTCCCGGACGACGTCACCGCGGCGCGTTCGTCCCCCTCCACCGATCCGGAGGCCGCCGTCACAGCGTGGTCGTCACGGTCCGCCGGGTCGGACGGCGTGTCCGTGGTGCTGTGGTCGCGTTCCGGTGACTCGGGTGACGCCGGTACGGCAGGTACGTCCTGGTTCGCGGGCGTGGAGGCGCTCGGGGCGCTGGGGCGCTGCTCGGGTGCGTCCTCGTGGGGCTGACGAGAGGTCTTCGTCTCCGGCGCAGCGGCGCGGTGGGCCTCCGGCGCGGCGGTCTCTCCGGGCCGGGCGCCGGTCACCTCATCCACGGCGGCCTGCTTCGGGGGCTCCGCTCCGGCGCCGTCCCCCGGGCGGGCGGGCTTGGGGGTCTCGTCGCGTCGGAGGGGGAACGTCTGCTCGGGTCCGCGATCACGCAACGGGCGGGACAGCGTGACCGGCCGGGAGTCGGGGCTCAGCGGTGCCCAGCTGCGCTGCGCCTCGGCGAGCAGGGCGGGGTTGAGCTTGGGCGGCTGGCCCTTGCGGTGCTGGCTTCTGGCGGCCTCGTCCTCCTGGACGCGCTCGGACCCGGACCCCTCGTCCGCCGCACCGGCCGTGGGGCCGTCGGCGCTGGCCGCCAGCTTGCGGAGGCGTCGCAGCGCTTCGGTGTCGATCGGCTTGCCGCCGCCGCCCTGACGCGGCCTGCGCGCCCCGGTCTCCGCACGCGAGGCGGCGTCGCCGTCGCGAGGGGCTTCTTCCGTACGAGAGCCTTCCCGACGGGTCTCTTCCGTACGAGAGCTTTCCGAGGCGGAACGCCCGGCCGCCGGGCCCGTACGCCGGACGGCCGAGCCCGTGCCCTCGACGCCCGTGCCCTCGACGCCCGTGCCCTCGACGTTGGAGGGATCGCGCCGAGCCGCCTGACCGTCCCGCGCCGGCGCGGCCGGCCGGCCGGACCGGGCCGGGCCCGTCTTCTGATCGTCACGGGCCACGTGGGAGTCCCGGGCGGGCGCGACCGACTGATCATCGCGGGCGCGGGCCACGCGGGAGTCCCGGGCGGGCGCGACCGGCTGGTCGCCCCGGGCCGGGCCGGGCCGGTCGTCGCGTACGGTGCCGGGGGCCTGGGCGGCACCGGTCGCCGCCGGCCGGGAGCGCTCGGCGTCGCCGTGCTCCGTGGCGCGGGTGTCACGGACCAGGCGCAGGTCCCGTACCGGCTGGCGCGGCGAACGGCCCGGAGCGGGATCCCCGGCGGAAGTCTGCTCGTGCTCGGCGGGCGCGTCATGGGGTGGGAGGGCGGGAGGCGAGCCGGGGCGGGTACGGGAGCCCCAGCCGGTGCGGGCCGGCTCCGCCGCGGCGACGGGGAGCCGGGTCGTGGACTCCACCGCCGTGGTCGTGAGCTGGGTGGGCGCCACGGGGGCCTGGGCGGCGGCGGCAGCGGCGGCGGCCACCGCGGGCCTGACCTGGCGAGGACCCGTCACCGGCGCGCGCTTGCGTGAGGTCTTGCGCGTGGCCTGGCGGGACTTGCGCGTGGCCTTCACCCGGACCGGGTAGGCGCGCCAGACGCGGGCCGAGAACGTCACGGTTTCGGGCTCCGACAGGGAGGCCAGCCGGTACCACGCCTTCGGCTCTCCGAGGTAACGCAGCTGGGACTCCAGCAACTCGGTGAGTCGTTTGCCCTCGATGACGGGCCGGGTGGACAGCCATGTCACGATGCCGGGCGGCACCAGGAAGAGCACGTGCCAGGGCATCGCCACCGGGACGCCGACGAGCCAGAGCAGGAGCGACCACGGGACGAGGACGCCGACGAACACGCCGATCCAGACGATCGGGAGCGGCATGGGCAGTCGTAGGTCGTACAGCTTGTAGAGCCGCTTCTCGATGCGCCAGATGTTCGTATACGTGGGCAGGTCCACGCGGTCCTCCTCTCCACCCGCTCGTACATGACCACCGGGGAGTGGTCTCAACCCTTACTGGATGCCGAGAGCACCCGCGATCGCCTTGGCCGTCACCTCGATGATGTTGGGTACGTAGAAGATCACTCCGATGGCCACGGCCAGGATGAGGAACTGGACGAATCGCGTGATCTCGCGGGTGAAGAGGAAGAACAGCGCGACCACGGACACGACGACGAGGAACAGCGGGGCGAAGAACGCGCGCAGGAAGTCGGCGAGTCCTTCGGTGTTGACGCCGGTCGGTGGGGGGCTCGGCGTCATTTCGATCAGGTGGAGCACCAGGGTTTTCACGATCACATCTCGTCCTTCCGGGGGGTGCCGATCAGCAGAACCGGGCTATCCGACGACACGACCGGCGCCACGGATGTCGTCGACGTACCACTTGTCGCCCTGCTTCTCGACGGTGAGGCGGTATGCCTGCTGGAGACGGCCGTCCGCGGTGCCGGACCCGGCCGCGGCGTCGGGGGTCGTGGACGCCACCGCGCCGGGCACGATCCAGACCACGACCGCCTCGATCTCTCTTGTGGCACCCCCCACAGGCACCACGACGCTCTTGAGCTCTGCGAAGGTGAAGGCGCCGGCGAAGCTCGGCAGGCTGGTGCCGGCGGTGACGTAGCGCTGGAGTTCGGCGGTGTTGCCCGAGGCGTAGTTGCGGAAGAAGCCCTCCAGTTGCGGTTTGAGCTCGGCGGTCGCCGCGTCGTCCGTCTCCGGCACGGCGGCCTGGGGCAGCTGGGCGGGAGCGGGGGCGGGCAGGATCGCGGGCCAGCCCGAGACCACGAACCTGCGGCCGGCGTCGCCGGTCGAGTAGTAGATCGGCACCGACAGGTGGAGCCGGCGCGGGCCGGTCTGGAAGGCCACCGTGACCACGGCGTTGTTGGCGTCGGTGACCTCGATGTCGTACGGCTGGATGGCGACGGCGCCCAGCTTGCCGTTGCCGTCCCAGCCCAATTGCTGGTCCATGCCCTCGGCGACGAACGCGGACAGCTTGCTTGACCTGCTCACGGCGTCTTCGGGGCTGAAATTCAGGTAGACGCCGGCGAACTGCGCGGCGAATGCCATGGCCTGGTCCTCCGGGAAGCCGCTGCCCGGTTGCGCGGACTCAAGCGGAGCGGCGGCGTTTTGGCCGGTAAACCGCTCGAATGGGGCACGGATCCCATTTACCACGATTACTACGATAAGCGCCCACAGAACTATCCGGCCCGTCCAGACGAGCCACCGCCCGCCGCCACCCGACCAACCGCCGCGCCGCGGCCTGCGCGGAGGCGGCGCGTCGTAGCCGGTGTCGGGGTGTGCGGAAAGCTCGGGCCCGCCAGCGATCCGAGGACCGTGCTGGACGGTTGACCTACGAGCCATCACGCCTCCGCTCGCGCCATCCCCCCGGCTGGCGCGGTGTCGTCCGTTGCCGATCCCCATCATCCGCGGTGAAGCAGTCACCTTATCCGGTCTCCGCCATTGTTCCAGGAAAGCCACGCCCATGCTGCAAGCATCGCCGTCCGGGGGCAAACCGAGTGCGCATAGGACGCACCTGGCGCGCCGGTTTGTGTGTGTTCCCTGTCGAAAGGGCATTCGACCAGGCCAGAGACCTAAAAACGCATAACCCGACCGCCACGAATATCTGTCCTCGTCGCGGAGCCCACCTGTTGACCTGCGCTTTCTTTCCGGACTCGACCCTTCGACACAGGCCCGGCCGCACCCTTCCGATGCCGCCCAGGTCTTGATCGCCAGGTGCCGGGACGAGCCTCAGGGGCCGGAACCCGCGGGCCGGGGGCCGGACCTCAGGCGGACTCGCGCGAGCGGGGACCGCGGAGCCCGGCGGGCTGGACGGCGCGCTCCAGGGAGCCGCGCAGTTCCGCCAGCAGGCTGGTGGCGGCGTCCCGGCCGCGCAGCCGGGTGGCCACCTCCTCGCGCTCACCGGCCTTCACGCGCAAATAGTCGGCGCGGTCGACGCGCAGGCCGTACATCAGCTCCACCCGCAAGAGCGCGAGCTCCTCCTCCAGGCTGATGCCGTTGAGCGTGGGCGCCTGGCGCCGGTTCCTGATGCGACGAAACATGAGGGCCTCCCGAGTCAGCGTGGCCGCCGTGTCGATTCGACGCGCGGGCAGCCCGAATGGTTGACGCGGAAGAGGTCCCGCAATCAGATATTTGGCGATCGGCCCGATGTGGGCGATCACACACCCGCCGTACGGGCCACGAAGACGAACTCGCGTCCCGGCCGATCCGGGGCGTCGCGTACGTCCTCGACCTGGAAGCCGGACTCGCGCAGCGAGTCCCCGATCTCCTCGCGCCCGCGGAAGCGCAGCGTCGAGTCCGAGGTGAGCACCGCGCCGTCGGCCTCGAACACGTACGTGTGACGGAAGGTCACCAGCGGCCCCGACACGTCCAGGACCTCGCACCACGACTCGACCCGGCCGGCGCCGGGGACGTCGGTGACGGCGTGCGTGCGCGCCCGGTCCCACTCCCGCCAGGCCCGGCGGGCGGGATCGCGGGTCTCGAAGACCAGCAGGCCGCCGGGCCGCAGGGCGGCGCGCACGCCGCGCAGGGTGGCCGTCCACGCGTCGTCGGTGAGGAAGACCTGGGCCACGTTGCCCGTCATGGTGGCCAGGTCGGCCCGGAGCGGCGGGAGCGTGGTGGCGTCGCCGAGGATCCAGCGCACCCGGTCCGCGCCCGGCTTGGCCCGGGCGACCTCCAGCGACGCCGCGGCGGGATCCACGCCGACCACCTCGACGCCACGCTCCGCCAGCAGGCAGGCGAACACGCCGGTGCCGCATCCGACGTCCAGCACCCGCCGCGCGCCGAACTCCGCGACCATGGCGGCGTACGGGGCGAGGTCGCTCCGGTCGGCGTCGATCGCGTCGTAGATCCGGGCCAGACGGGGCTCGGCGAAAATCGGATCGGGCACGCTCCGACGCTATCGCCCTCGCACAACCGCTTTCCGGCCTCGGACGACGCCGATCACACCGCCGGAAGAGACCTGAGGCGGGCCGGAGGGCGGTCAGACGTTGAAGCGGAACTCGACCACGTCGCCGTCCTGCATGACGTACTCCTTGCCCTCGATGCGGGCCTTGCCTGCGGCGCGGGCCGCGGCGATGGAGCCGGCCGCCACGAGGTCGTCGAACGAGACCACCTCGGCCTTGATGAAGCCGCGCTGGAAGTCGGTGTGGATGACCCCGGCCGCCTCCGGCGCGGTGGCGCCCTTGCGGATGGTCCAGGCGCGGGACTCCTTGGGGCCGGCGGTCAGGTAGGTCTGCAGGCCGAGGGTCTCGAAGCCGACCCGGGCGAGCTTGCTCAGCCCGGACTCGTGCTGGCCGACGGACTCCAGCAGCTCCATGGCCTCCTCCTCGTCGAGCTCGGCCAGCTCGGACTCCAGCTTGGCGTCGAGGAACACCGCCTCGGCGGGGGCGACCAGGGCCGACATCTGGGCCTTCAGCGCGTCGTCGACGAGTTCGTCGGAGTCGACGTTGAACACGTAGAGGAACGGCTTGGCCGTCAGCAGGTGGAGCTCACGCAGGTCGGGGCCGCCGAGCCCGCTCTCGAAGATGGTCTTGCCGGTCTCCAGGACGGCGAGCGCGGCCTGGGCCGCCTCCAGCGCGGGCTTCTTGTCCTTGTTGTGGCGCGACTCCTTCTCCAGGCGCGGGATGGCCTTCTCGACCGTCTGCAGGTCGGCCATGATCAACTCGGTGTTGATCGTCTCGATGTCGCGCTTGGGGGAGATGTCGCCGTCGACGTGGGTGACGTCGGGGTCGTTGAACACCCGGATCACCTGGCAGATGGCGTCGGTGTCGCGGATGTTGGCGAGGAACTGGTTGCCTCTCCCCTGCCCCTCCGAAGCGCCCTTGACCAGGCCCGCGATGTCGACGAACTCCACCTTGGCGGGCAGGATGCGAGCCGAGCCGAAGATCTCGGCCAGCTTGGGCAGACGCTCGTCGGGCACGCCCACGATGCCCACGTTGGGCTCGATGGTGGCGAACGGGTAGTTGGCGGCGAGGGCGTTGCCGGTCTTGGTCAGCGCGTTGAACAGCGTGGACTTACCGACGTTGGGCAGGCCGACGATGCCGATGGAAAGGCTCACGCCCAGCGAGTTTACTTGCTTCCCGAGGGCGACCAGGCGTGTCGGGGGCCGAAGCGGGCGCGATGTCCTGCAATCATCGATGAGGTGGATGTCGTCTCGCTACTGCTGGGTCTGCTGATCGGCGCGGCCATCGGGTTCCTCGTGGCCAGGACGAGGGCGGCGGTGCGGGTGGCCGAGGCCGACGCGCGCGCCAGGTCCGCCGCCGAGAAGCTGGTCTACGTCGAGGAGCAGCTCGCCGAGCGCTTCCAGGCCCTGTCCACCCGCGCGCTCGACGTCAACAACGTGCGCTTCCTGGAGCTGGCCGAGACCCGGCTGGCCGCCACCAGGGCGGAGGCGGCCGGTGACCTGGAGCAGCGCAGGCAGGCGGTCGAGCACCTGGTGGAGCCGCTGCGCGACGCGCTGGCGCGGGTGGAGACCCAGCTGCGCGACACCGAGTCGGGCCAGCGCGCGGCGCGGGCGGAGCTGGCCAGGGAGATGGAGTTCGTACGGCACAGTCACGAGCAGCTCCGCGCCCAGACCATGGCGCTGGTGCGGGCGCTGCAGCGGCCTGAGGCCCGCGGCCGGTGGGGCGAGATGCAGCTGCGCCGGGTCGCCGAGATCGCGGGCATGCACCGCCACTGCGACTTCGACGAGCAGGTGGCCGAGGGCCCGGTGCGTCCCGACATGGTGGTGCGGCTGGCCGGCGGCAAGAACATCGTGGTCGACGCCAAGGTGTCGCTGTCCGCCTACCTGGAGGCCGCGGAGGCGGGCGACGAGTCGCTGGCCACGGTCCGGCTCGACGCGCACGCCCGGCACGTCCGCGAGCACATCGACCGGCTGGCCGCCAAGTCCTACTGGCAGGCGTTCACCCCGGCGCCGGAGTTCGTGGTGCTGTTCATCCCCGGCGAGGCGTTCCTCGCCCCGGCGCTGGAGCGCGACCCCGGCCTGCTGGAGTACGCGATGGCCCGCAAGGTGCACATCGCCACCCCCACCACGCTGATCACGATGCTGCGCACCGCCCACTACGCCTGGCAGCAGGCGGCGCTGAGCGAGAACGCGCGGGTGGTGTTCGAGCTGGGCAAGGAGCTGTACGAAAGACTGTCCTCGATGGGGCGGAACGTGGAGTCGCTCGGCAGGTCGCTGGCCCGTACCGTGGAGGCGTACAACAAGACCGTCGGGTCGCTGGAGAGCCGGGTCCTGGTCACCGCACGCAAACTGCACGATCTGGGCGTCGTCGACGGCGAGCTCGACTCGCCCGGGGCGGTCGAGGGCGTGCCACGGCCGCTGGCGTCCCCCGAACTGCTCGAAACCACGTCTCTCATCACACACGCGAACGGTAAGTTGGCCAACGGCTCGCAATAAGGGGGGTGGGGCCGGTGACCGGCACAGGCAAGCGTTCCGCCGTCAGGCTGACCGCCCGCGGGGCCATCGCGCTCACGCTCGTCTCCACGCTCGCGGGCTACGTGCTGGCCGCCCTGCTGGACATGCAGCTGCTGGTCGGGCTGGCGTTCGTGGCCGCGTCCCTGCTGGGCGTGGTGCTGGTCAACCCGCGCGAGCTGCTGTCGCTGGTGGTGACGCCGCCGCTGGTGTTCTTCGTGGCGACCCTCTTCGTCGAGCTGGGCCGGGCGCTCGTCACGGTCGGCATCCTGCAGTCGCTGGCGCTCGGCCTCTACGGCTCGCTGTCGCGCGGCGCGCCCTGGCTGTTCGCCGGCTCGGCGATCGTGCTGGGCGTGGCGTGGGCGCGCGGGCTGCGCGACAACGTGCGCGAGCTGCGCGAGGAGCTGCGCGCGGGCGCCGAGGTGCCGCGGCCGCGCCAGCCGCAGGCGTACGTGCCGGAGCCCGAAGGCTACTTCGAGCCGCGCGTCTACGGCACGCCCAGAGGCGAGGACTGACGATCCGACTCACCCCTCGGTCTTCCGGAGTTCGCCCGGGCCGGTTCAGTCCTGTGAGGGCTGGAGCAGGTCGAGGGCCTCGTCCAGGGCAGGGGTCGGCGCGAGGCCGCGGGCCGCTCGGATCGCCCCGGCCAGGAAGCTGATCCAGACGTCGACCAGCGCCTCGATCCCGCACGGCCGCCCGCCGGCGAGCCAGTGGAGTGCGGTCTCGTCACAGGCGGCGGAGAACCCGCGCAACGGCAGTTGGAGCGCCCGCTCCTCCGCGTCGAGGCCGAGCAGCTCGCATACGGCCCGGATCCCCTCGCAGCGGGTCGCCTCGAAGGCCTCCCAGGCCAGGCCGGTGGCCTCGGAGCGGCGAAGGATCAGGTTGCGGGCGGCGTCCTCGTGCTCGGCCAGGAACTCCAGGTGGGCGACGAGGTGGCGGCGGAGCCGTTCGAGGGCGGACCCCTCGGGGGTGAGCCGCGCGGCCTCGCGGAGGCGGCGGTCGATCTCGAGCACGGCCTCCGCGTAGAGGCTCTCCTTGCCGTTGAAGTGGTGGGACAGGAGCCCGTGGGCCACCCCGGCCGAACGGGCGATGTCGCCGACCGTGACGTCCGCGTAGGGGCGCTGGGAGAAGTGCTCCAGCGCGGCGTCGAGCAGCTTCCGGCGCGTCTCCTGGGCTGCCAGCTGCCGCCGGGTGGGCGGCTTGCCTGTGACGGACCGGGTCACGTCTGATCCTCCCCACGGTGTGTGCGTGCCTTGTCGTCAGCGTATCGGGGTGCGCGCGGGCGATCCCTCGTACGGCGATTTGATTGATTGTCATTCAATGACTTACATTCAATCAGCCGCAGCGCGAGAAAGGATCGCAGCATGGCCCTCAATCTGCCGCTCCCGGACAAGGACGACCCCGTCTGGACCGCCGCCAACGGCTTCGTCGTCCGCCAGGACGGAGGCGTCGTCCGGCTCACCGGACATGAGACGTTCGCGGTGAAGGTCACGGGAGAACAGACCGATGGCGCCCTCGCCTTCATGGACGGCCTCATCGAGCCCGACCACGGCAACGTCCCGCACATCCACTCCAAGGAGGACGAGGCGTTCTACGTCGTCTCCGGGGCGTTCGAGTTCATCAACGGCGACGAGAAGATCACGACCGGCCCCGGCGACTTCGTGTACATCCCCAAGGGCACCCGCCACGCCTTCAGGAACGTCGGCCCGGAGCCGGCCAGGCTCCTCGTCTTCTACACGCCCGCCGGGCCGGAGTCCTTCTTCCTGAAGCACGGCGAGACGGACCGGGCTCCGGAACCCTGGCCGGACGAGAAGTTCAACGAACTGGTGGACATCCTGGGCGCCCACAACATGGTGCTGCTTCCGGGTGACCACGACTGGGACTGATCACCCCTCCCCTCCCCGACCCGCCAGGACACCACCACACCGTCGCAAGGACTTCGACAGATGACCCACCTCGTCAACCTCGCCGTCATCTACTACTCGGCGACCGGCACCGGCACCCGGATCGCCACGGAGATGGCCCAGGCCGCGGAGGCCGCGGGCGCGCGGGTCCGCGTCCGCAAGGTCGCCGAACTGGCGCCACGGTCCGCGATCGACGCGAACCCGGCCTGGGCAGCCCACCACGCGGCCACCGCGGACATGCCCGTCTCGACCACCGAGGACCTCGCCTGGGCGGATGCCGTGATCTTCGGCTCACCGACCCGGTTCGGGAACATCAGCTCCCAGCTCAAGCAGTTCTTCGACACACTGTCGCCGCTGTGGCAGCAGGGCGGGCTGGCCGACAAGGTCTACAGCGGCTTCACCTCGACCGCCACCCTGCACGGCGGCCACGAATCCACGCTGCTCGCCCTGTACAACAGCATCCATCACTTCGGCGGCATCATCGTGCCGCCCGGATACACCGACCCGATCAAGTTCGTCGACGGCAACCCGTACGGCACGTCCCACCACGCCGCGCCGGGCCCCGACCTCGGCTCGATCGGCGACGACACCCGCAACGCCGCGCGTCACCAGGCCGAACGGACCGTGAGGATCGCGCGGGCGCTCAAGGCGGGGCACGCCGCCTGACCGCCGCAGGCGCCACGGCCGTGGCCGAGAAGCTCGACGTGCGGTTCCCGGACGAGTGGGCCAGGGTCGTCGGACGGACCGAGGAGCGTCGGTGTAACGTCCCGCGCATGGACGAGACCTCCAGAAGCCGACATGCCGTGGACGCCTACGTCGACACCGTCGAGCAGCGTGACTGGGAACGTTTCGGCGCCCTGCTCGCCGAGGACGTGGTGTACGAGATGCCGCAGACCCGGGAACGGATCCGCGGGAAGTCTGCGTTCCTCCGGTTCAACATGGATTATCCCGGTGATTGGCATCTGCGGGTGCGGCGCATCGTCGCCGACGGCCGTCATGCCGCGGCGTGGATCGACGCGCGCGTCGGCATCGAGCATCAGGACGCATGCGTCTGGTTCGAACTCTCCGACCAGGGACTGATCAGCCGGATCGTCGACTACTGGCCGGAGCCGTACGATCCGCCGTCCGGTCGCGAGCACCTGGTGGAGCGCTGGTAGGCCCGGTACGTCACGCGAGGCATACGGCGGCGGTCCCCGCCGGATGCCTCGCGATCGAGGTCAACCCGGCGCTACGGGACGCGCAGATCCTTGCGCAGCTCGTGAGGGAGCGCGAAGCGCATCTTCTCCTGCACCGGCTCGACCTCGGTCACGTCGCCGAAGCCGCGGTGCGCCAGCCACGCGAGCACTTCCGCCACCAGTTCCTCGGGCACCGACGCGCCGCTGGTGACGCCGACCGTGGTGACGCCGTCGAGCCACTCGTCGCGGATGAACGTGGCGTTGTCGACGAGGTAGGCGGCCGCGGCGCCGTAGTCCTTGGCCACCTCGACCAGGCGCTTGGAGTTGGACGAGTTGTCGGAGCCGACCACGATGACCAGCTCGCACTCCTCCGCGATCTCCTTGACGGCGACCTGGCGGTTCTGGGTGGCGTAGCAGATGTCGTCGCTGGGCGGGTCGATCAGGGCCGGGAAGCGCTTCTTGAGCCGCGCGACGGTCTCGTTGGTCTCGTCGACCGACAGCGTGGTCTGCGACAGCCACACCAGCCTGCTGGGGTCGCGCACCTCGACCCGGTCGACCGCGTCGAGGCCGTCGACGAGCTTGATGTGGTCGGGAGCCTCGCCGCTGGTGCCCTCGACCTCCTCATGACCTTCGTGTCCGATCAGCAAAATGTCGTAGTCCTGACCGGCGAATCTTCTGGCTTCGTTGTGAACCTTCGTCACCAACGGGCAGGTAGCGTCAATGGTGCGCAACCCGCGCTGCTCGGCCTCGGCGTGCACGGCGGGCGAGACGCCGTGAGCGGAGAACACCACGATCTCCCCCTCGGGCACCTCCTCGGTCTCCTCGACGAAGATGGCGCCCTTGGCCTCGAGCGTCTTGACCACGTGCGTGTTGTGGACGATCTGCTTGCGCACGTAGATCGGCGCACCATACTGCTCCAGCGCCTTCTCGACCGCCACCACGGCACGATCGACACCGGCGCAGTAGCCGCGGGGCCTTGCCACGAGGACTCGGCGGGAAGAGACAGTCTGGAGCTCCATAGTCCATATGCTACGTGGAACGGCTGACCGGCCCGCGCGTGCGCCTGTGCCTGCGCTTTGCCAGACTGGCCGTCCACACTGACCTCCCAGGGAGACGTGCATGTCCCTAAGCGACGTGATACGCAACATCGCCAAGACCGTCACCAGCAAGGACGCGCTCAAGGAGAAGGCCCGCGACCTGCCGCTCCTGGTCGTCCAGAGCACGCTCGGCGCGGCCGGGCAGGCGCTCATGCTCGTGGACCGGGTGAAACACTCGATCAAGGGTGACAAGGAAGAGAAGAAGGAGGACGTCGCTTCGCGTCCTTCCGAGACGCCGGTCATCGGCGCCGGAGAGGAGGCGAAGCCGGCCCGCAAGGAGCCGGTCATCTTCGCCCCCAGGCCGGAGGCCGCGCCCAACGGCACCTCCAAGGCCAAGCCCGAACCGGTCATCTTCACCCCGGCGGCCAAGCCCGAGCCCGAGGCGGAGCCGGAGCTGAAGGCAGAGCCGAAGACCGAGCCCAAGACTGAGCCCAAGACCGAGGCCAAGACCGAGGCCAAGACCGAGGCCAAGCCGGAGGCTGAGGCCAAGCCCGAACCGAAGGCAGAGCCGAAGACCGAGCCGAAGCCGAAGCCCGGGCCCGAGCCGCAGGTCGCCGCCGAGCCCGAGCCCACGCTCGCCCCGGCGCCCGCCGTCGCCCAGCCGGTGGCCGCCGCCGAGCCGGAGCCCGAGGCGAAGCCGAAGGCCAAGCGGAAGCCCAAGCCGAAGGCCCCGCAGACGGCGAAGCTGGCCGAGGCCGTCGAGACGGTCCAGGTCGCGCGGGAGGAGCCCGCTCCGGGCGCGGGTGAGCGTGCCGAGCCGCTGCCGGGCTTCGCCTCGCTGACGGTGGCGTCGCTGCGCGCCCGGATGCGCGGCAAGAACGCCACGCAGATCGCCGAGTACCTCGCGTACGAGCAGGCGACGGCCGGCCGGCCCGAGGTGATCCGCATGTTCGAGAACCGGCTGGCCAAGCTGCACGCGGGCGAATGACGTCCAAGACCACGCCCGAGTCGCCGCTGCCGATCCGCACGGTCCTGCAGATGGTCGGCGGCTGGATCGGCAAGCTGGGCACGGTGTGGGTCGAGGGCCAGATCACCGATCTGAGCGCGCGCGGCGGCACGGTGTTCCTGACGCTGCGCGACCCGGTGGCCAACGTGTCCGCCCGGGTCACCACCCCGCGCGGGGTGTACGAGGCCGCGATGCCCAGGCCCATCGACGGCGCCCGGGTGGTGGTGCACGTCAAGCCGGACTTCTGGGTGAACCGCGGCTCGTTCGCCTTCACCGCGCTGGAGATCCGGCCGGTCGGCGTGGGCGAGCTGCTGGCCCGCCTGGAGCGGCTGCGTCAGTTGCTGGCGGCCGAGGGGCTGTTCGGGGCGGAGCGCAAGCGCCGGCTGCCTTTCCTGCCGGGCACGGTCGGGCTGATCTGCGGCCGGGACTCCGCCGCCGAGCGCGACGTGCTGGAGAACGCGCGGCGCCGCTGGCCCGCCGTGCGGTTCACGGTGGAGGAGGTCGCGGTCCAGGGCCCGTACGCGGTGGGCGAGGTGACCGAGGCGCTGGGCAAGCTGGACGCCGACCCCGCCGTCGAGGTGATCGTCATCGCCCGGGGCGGCGGGTCGCTGGAGGATCTGCTGCCGTTCTCCGACGAGACGCTGGTGCGCGCGGTGGCGGCCTGTCGTACGCCGGTGGTCAGCGCGATCGGCCACGAGCAGGACAGCCCGCTGCTCGACCTGGTGGCCGACGTGCGCGCGTCCACTCCCACGGACGCCGCCAAGAAGGTCGTGCCCGACGTGAGCGAGCAGCTCACGCTGGTGCGCCAGCTCCGCGACCGGGGCCGCAGGGTGGTGAGCGGCTGGCTGGACCGGGAGATGTCCTGGCTGGCCGCGGTCCGCTCGCGCCCCTCGCTCGCCGATCCGGTGCGTGAGCTGGAGCGGCATGCCGAGCGGGTGGACGGGCTGCGGGAGCGGGCCAGGCGCGCGCTGTCGGGCTCGCTGGACCGGGCCGGGGACGACCTCACGCACGTACGGGCCCGCTTGGTGGCGCTGTCACCGGCGGCCACGCTGGAGCGCGGCTACGCGATCGTGCAGCGCCCGACGGGCGAGGTGGTGCGCCGCGCGGAGGAGGTCGCCCCGGGCGACGAGCTCACGGTGAGGTTGCCCGACGACCGCGTCACGGTGCGGGCCGAGCCGTGACGGCCCTGGCGAGGCCGCCGATCCCGGCCTTGACCTCGTCGATGGTCAGCCCGCGCTCGCGCTGGTAGGCGATCAGGTGGGCGTTGACCGGGGCCAGCAGGGCGTCGGCCAGGTAGTGGGGGTCGGCGTCCGGCCTGGCCTGGGCCAGCAGCGCGGCCAGATGGGTGTGGTGCACCCGGTAGGGGCCGCCGAACCTGGACGCGGGTGAGCCCAGCTCCACGAGCCGGAACAGGTCGAGCTGGGAGACGACGCGGTCGACCAGGGCCGTCAGGAAGGCCTCGGCCCGCTCGGCCGGCGCCGCCCCGGGGCCGAGCGGCGGCGGGCCGCTGAGGAACGCCTCCTGGAAGCGGCGCTCCCGCTCGTCGATGAGCGCCCACACCAGGCCCGCCCGGTCGCCGAAGCGCCGGTAGACCGTCCCCACGCCGACGCCTGCCTCCCTGGCGACCTCGTCCAGGGAGAGCTGGTCGGCGCCGCGGCAGTCGATCATGCGGGCCGCGACCTCGATGATCTTCTGCCGGTTGCGCGCCGCGTCGGCGCGCTCGGGCTGGGACTGCCCCAACACCGGCAGCTGTCGACCTGCGCACACGAAAACAGCATACGACCCGGAGGAATTTCCGGTTAAACTCTGCGGTTGTCTGAACCGGAGAGGTCTCCGCTTCTAGGAGGAACCCATGAGCGACTTCAACCAGCAGATCATCGAGGAGTTCCGCGCCAACGACGGAAAGGTCGGCGGCTACTTCGAAGGCTCCGATCTGCTCCTGCTCACCACCACGGGCGCCAGGTCGGGCCGGCGCGTCACCACGCCCGTGATGTACCTGGAGGACGGCGGCCGGCTCGTCGTCATCGCCTCCAAGGCCGGCGCCGACGACAACCCCGCCTGGTACCACAACCTGCGCGCCCACCCCGAGGTCACCGTGGAGGTCGGCACCGAGACGTACGAGGCCAAGGCCACCGTCGTGGACCGCGAGGAACGCGACCGGCTCTACGCCCGCATGGTGGAGAAGGCGCCGGGCTTCGCCGACTACGAGACCAAGACCACCCGCGTCATCCCCGTCATCACCCTCGAACGGCTGAGCTGAGCCGCTCTGTCACTGAGCCGCTCTGTCACTGAGCCGCTCTGTCACTGAGCCGCTCTGTCA
>NZ_JAPNNL010000136.1 GCF_027620315.1 Nonomuraea corallina
GCAGCACCCGCGCGTACACGCCCGCGCACGGCTGCGGCCCGGCGCCGAACGCGTCGAGGCGGTTGTGCCGGGCCACCGTGCGCAGCGCGTCGGGGTCGCGCGGCGACTCGCCGTGCGCCAGCGTCGGCACCGCGCACCGCGGGGTCGGCGCGATGACCCCCAGGACCAGCCCGTCGCCGATCTCCAGCTCGCCGCCCACCCAGCCGTTCTCCACGAACCCCGGCTCGTCCGTCGCGACCACCAGGTTGGGGCGGTAGCGGACGGCCTCCACCGTCCCGCGCGGGCTCAGCTCCCCGATCGCGGCCAGCGACGACGTCGTGATCAGATGAACGGGAGCGAAGTCGAAGAACGTGCCCGCCGGGGCGGCCCCGCCCAGCCTGGTGGTCGTGAACCCCACCTCGGCGTCGACCCCGCTGCCCAGCACCTCCTCCGGCACCGACCGTTCCAGCTCGGCGTCCGGCGGCGGCACGTCCACGACCCGGACCTCCCGGCCCAGCAGCTTCGACAGCTCCTCGTCCCCGGGGACCCCGCCGCCGAGGGTGAGCAGGTCGCGCCAGAGCCTCGGGTTCTTGGCGCTGGCGATCTTCCCGGTCTCGACGTCGAGCACCGCCCTGACCCGGTCGCCTTCCAGGCCCCGCTCGGTCACCCGCACGCCGGTGACCTCCTCGCCCGGCATCGACTTGACCGGATAGCGGTAGATCCTCTTCACGATCATGCCGCCGAGCCTACGTCCCCCGCCTTCTCCGGCGACGAGCCGCCCGTACACCGGACAAGCGCCAAGGCCCGCCCCCGGGTGGGGCCGGCCTCGGCGGCGTCAGAATCAGGCGGCGGCGTCCGCCATGCGGCGCAGCCGCGCGAGCGCGTCGCGCTCGATCCGGCGGGCGCGGTCGCGGCCGATGCCGTAACGCTCGCCCACCTCGGTGAGCGTGTGCTCCCGCCCGTCGACCAGGCCGTAGCGCCAGCGCAGCATGTCGCGCGTGTCGCCCTCCAGCCCGGTCAGCCACTGGTCGAGCCGCTCGCGCTCCAGGATGTCGATCGCCTGCTGCTCAGGATCGGCCCAGGTCTCGTCGGCGATCATGTCGCCCAGCTCGGTCTCGTCCTCGTCGCCCACCCCCAGCTGGAGCGACACCGGGTCGGACGCCCAGCGGCGCAGCTCCCGTACGCGCTCGATGGGCAGGTCGAGGATCTTGGCGAGGTCGTCGTCGGTGGGCTCGACGTCGAACTCCGCCAGCATGTCGCGGCGCACCCGCATCAGCCGGGTCATCTGCTCCCCGGCGTGCGTCGGCAGCCGCACCGGCCTGGCCTGCTCGTGGATGGCCCGGCCGACCGACTGCCGGATCCACCACGTGGCGTAGGTGGAGAACTTGTATCCGCGCTTGTAGTCGAACTTCTCCACCGCACGCACCAGCCCCAGGTTGCCCTCCTGGACCAGGTCGATGAGCGGCATCCCGCGCCCCGAGTACTTACGGGCCACCGCCACCACCAGGCGCAGGTTGGCCTGGATGAACTCGTCCTTCGCCCGCCGGCCGGAGATCGCCAGGCGCTCCAGCTCCTCGTCCGCCGCGTCCCCGATCCGCGGCTCCGACCCCCCGCGGTCGAGCAGCTGCTCGGCGAACAGACCCGCCTCGATCCGCTTGGCGAGCTCCACCTCCTCCTCCGCGGTGAGCAGCGGAACCCTCCCGATCTCGGCCAGGTAGGTCCCCAGCAGATCCCGGTCCGCGACGTGCTGCTCCTGCGCGCGACTCCCCGTAGGTCTTGCCATCCCCTGGCACCTCGTTCCGCAGGCTGCGTTCTATACCCGGCCAACGTCCGGCCGGAAGCAAAGATTCCCCAAAGGCCTACGACCAGGGGAGGGTTCTGGAGGTCCTACTCAAGGAGGAGACCGCCACGGAACACCTGGTGAACGAGGGGGACGCCGGGCCGATAGGCGAGGTGTACGTAGGAGGGGGCGTCGAGGACGACGAGATCCGCCCGGCTGCCGTGACCCAGCCACCCTACGTCCGTCCGGCCCAGCGCGCGCGCCCCGCCCCTGGTGGCCGCCCTGATCGCCTCCAACGGCGTCATGCGCATCTCCCGCACGGCGAGCGCGACGCAGAACGGCATGGACGAGGTGTAGGACGAGCCGGGGTTGCAGTCGGTGGCCAGGGCGACCGTCACCCCGGCGTCGATCAGCCTCCTGGCGTCGGGGTACGGGGAGCGGGTGGAGAACTCGGCCCCGGGCAGCAGCGTCGCCACCGTGCCCGACGAGGCCAGCGCGTCCACGTCGGCGCCGGTCAGATGGGTGCAGTGGTCGGCCGACGCGGCGCCCAGCTCGCACGCGATCCGCACCCCCGGGCCCTCGCCGAGCTGGTTGGCGTGCACCCGGGCGCGCAGCCCCGCCTCGATCCCGGCGGTGAGGATCTCCCTGGTCTGGTCGCCGTCGAACGCGCCGCGCTCGCAGAACACGTCCACCCACTTCGCGTACGGGGCGCAGGCCCGCAGCATCTCGCCGGTGACCAGTCGCACGTACGCGTCGGGATCGGCCCCGGCGGGCACCACGTGCGCGCCGAGGAACGTGGTCTCGGTGGTCAGCGCGGCGGCGATCTCCAGCGAGCGGCGTTCGTCCTCGACGGTCAGCCCGTAGCCGCTCTTGATCTCCACCGTGGTGGTGCCCTGCGCGTTCATCTCGGCCACCAGCGCGGCGGCGCGGACGGCCAGCTCGGCGTCGCTCGCGGCGCGGGTGGCGGCGACGGTGGTGCGGATGCCGCCGCCGGTGTACGCCTCGCCGGACATGCGGGCGCCGAACTCGGCCGTCCGGTCACCGGCGAAGACCAGGTGGGCGTGGCTGTCGACGAACCCGGGGATCACGGCCCGGCCCGCGACGTCCACCCGCTCGTCGGCCGCGGGCGCCCGCCCGCTCTCCCCCGCCCAGGCGACCTGGCCGTCCTCGACCACCAGGGCCGCGCCCTCGATCTCCTCGCGCTCCGGGTCACCGGTGTAGAGCAGCCCGATCCCGTCGATCAGCGTCGTGGTCACCGCAGTCCTCCCGTCGTCCCCGCGAACAGTCCCTCCCCGCTGGTCACCGCAACTCCTCCATCGCCTCCGCCAGCAGGGCGCCCACGTCGCCGAGCACGTGCCGGCCCTCCTCGACGATCTGCCGGCCGCCCGAGACGACCGCGCGCACGTCGGCCGCCGTCGCCGCGAACGCCACCGCCTCGAGCCCGGCCGTGCCCGCCGTCCGTACCGTGTCCGTCCGCACCGTCACCAGGTCGGCCCACGCGCCCGGCACCAGCAGCCCCGCGTCCGGGAAGCCGAGCGAGGCGTGGCCGGCGGAGGTGGCGGCGGTGAGCAGTTCGGCGGCGGACCAGTGGCCGCGCCGCTCGGTGGCCAGCCGCGCGTTCAGCTCGACGGCGCGGGCCTCCTCGAACAGGTCGATCACCGCGTGGCTGTCGGAGCCGAGCGTCAGCGGCGAGCCCCGGTCGAACACCGCCCGCGCGGGCCCGATCCCGTCGGCCAGCTCCCGCTCGGTCGTCGGGCACATGCACAGGCTGGCGCGCGAGCCGCCGAGCAGCCCGATGTCCGTCTCCGACAGGTGGGTGGCGTGCACGGCCGTCGAGCGCGGGCCGAGCGCGCCGTGCCGGTGCAGCAGCTCAACGGGCGAGGCCCCGTACGCCGCCACGCACGCGGCGTTCTCGGCCCGCTGCTCGGAGACGTGCGCGTGCAGCGGCGCGGCGTGCCGGCGGGAGAACTCCACGACTACCGGCATCTGCTCGGGCGGAACGGCGCGCACCGAGTGGATCGCGGCGCCGATCTCCACGTCCGGCTGCCCCTCGTACGCGGCGGCCAGCCCTTCCGCCCGCGCCGCCCACCCGTCGGCGTCGCCGTCCCCGAACCGCAGCTGCGCACCGGCGAGCTCGGCGCCGGGGCCCCCGGACACGTAACAGGCGTCGATCAGCGCCACGCGCAGGCCCGCCTCCCGCGCGGCCCTGATCAGCGCGTGCCCCATCACGTTGCGGTCCTCGTACGGTTTCCCGCCCGGGGCGTGGTGCAGGTAGTGGAACTCGCCCACGCAGGTGACCCCGGCCAGCGCCATCTCGGCGTAGACCGCCCGCGCCAGTCTCAGGTAGGCGTCGGGGTCCAGCCGGGCGGCGACCTCGTACATGCGGTCACGCCACGTCCAGAAGTCACCGCTGCCCGTCTGGGTGGCGGCGCGCAGGGCCCGGTGGAAGGCGTGGGAGTGCGCGTTGGCCAGGCCGGGGATGGTCAGCCCCGGCAGGCGGCGCGCCCCGCCCGGCTCACCCCGGGTCACGCTCACGATCCTCGGCCCGTCGACCTCCACGAGCACGCCGTCCGCGACCCCGTCCGGCAACCACGCCCGCTCACACCAGTAGGTCACCGGCACAGCTCCTCCAGCACGTCGGCGAGGGCGATCACGCCCGCCCGGCAGTCCGCCTCCTCGGCATGCTCCTCCGGCGCGTGGGACACGCCGGTGGGGTTGCGCACGAACAGCATCGCGGCGGGCACGCCGGCGGCGGCGAGTATCCCCGCGTCATGCCCGGCCCCGGTCGCCAGCACCGCCTGCTCTGACGTGTGCCCCGTGGCCTGCCCGGACGCCTGTCCCGCCGTTCCCTCCACCGCCCTGGCGACCCGTTCCCGCAGGTCGCGGTCGAACTCGACGAGCGGCGTCCACGACTCCTCCCGCACCTCCACCCGTCGCGCCGGCTCCCCCGGAGCCCCCGCGACGAGGTCGGAGCCGGAAGGGGCGTCCGGCTCCGCCAGGAGCGCGACGACCTCCCGTACGAGGGCGCGCACGCTCTCCTCACCCGGCCCGCGGGCGTCGAGCCAGGCGGCCACGTGGCCGGGCACGGCGTTGGCGTTGTTGGGCGTGACCAGCACCTTGCCGACGGTGGCCAGCGCCTCGTGGCGGACGGCGGCCTCGCGGGCGGCCGGCACCAGGCGGGCCAGCAGGAGCATCGGGTCGTCGCGGTCCGCCAGCCGGGTGGTGCCGGCGTGGTCGGCCCGGCCGCGCAGGTCGAACCGCCATCGCCCGTGCGGCCAGATCGACCGCCCGACGCCCACGGGCCGATCCAGCGCGGCCAGCGCCCTGCCCTGCTCCACGTGGAGTTCGACGAAGGCCCCCACGCGGGCCAGGGTCTCCGGGTCGGGCCCGAGCGCGCGCGGGTCGCGGCCGGCGCGGGTGAGCACGTCGGCCAGGGTGTCGCCGCGGTCGTCGGTCAGGCCGAGGGCCCGCTCCGGCGTCATCGCCCCGGTGAGCAGCCGCGACCCCACGCACGGCACGCCGAACCTGGCGCCCTCCTCGTCGGTGAAGCAGACCACCGCGAGCGCCCTGCGCGGCCGGAACCCCCGCTCGCGCAGCAGGTCGAGGGCGGCGAAGGCGGAGACGACGCCCAGCGGCCCGTCGTACGCCCCACCCTGGCGGACGGAGTCGAGGTGGCTCCCGGTGACCACGCCCGGTTCCCCGTCGGGGTCGCCCCACCAGGCCCACAGGTTGCCGTTGCGGTCCTCGGTCAGGTCGAGCCCCCGGCGCGCGGACTCGCCGGCGAACCAGGCGCGCAGTTCGAGATCGGCGTCCGACCAGGCGTCCCGTACGTAACCGCCGGTGGCGGGGTCGCGCCCCACGTGCGCGAGTGCGTCGAGCATGCACCCACTCTAGTGAATGGATCTATTCAGATTCGTCACCCTCGGCGGATCGGCCCATGGGTGGCTTGTCCAGCCCGGTCGGACGGGTCAGAACGGCGAAGCCGTCGTCGGTGCCCGGCCAGTGGCGGCGGATCGCGGGCAGGCCGACGCGGCGGACCGCCGAGCGCAGCACCAGGGTGACGACGATGGCGTCGTCGGCCTGGCCTAGGACGGGGATGAAGTCGGGCACCAGGTCCAGGGGCAGGGCCAGGCAGACCAGCAGCAGCGCGAGGCGTACGCGGACGCCGCGCGGCAGGCCGGGGTCGGCGGCCAGGCGGCGCACCAGGCGCAGCACGTCGGGCAGCAGCCGCAGCGCCTCGCGCAGGAGGTCGCTCCGGGGGCGGACGACCGCGAGCGTGCCGATCAGGGCCAGCCAGGTGATCAGTAGCGTGACCACGGTCCCGATCAGCAGATCCCCTCCCCACGATCCGGTCATCCTCGTTCACCTTCACCACGTCCGGCCCCGGCCCGTTCCTAACCGGTGATCTTCTTGAGCGAGCGCACCGACCAGGTCACGGTCAGCGCCGCCAGGCCCAGCATGATTGCGAACGCGAGCGGGATCGACAGGTTGGTCAGGTCGCCGGCGAACAGCGCCCGCCCGGCCTCGACCGGGTGGTAGAAGGGTGTGAACCAGGCGACCCGCTCCAGCCAATCGGGCCCGAGCGCCATCGGCAGCAAAGCACCCGACAGCAGCATGAGCGGCAGCGCGAAGAACTGCATGAGCTGCCCCATCGCGTTCTCGTCGCCCAGGCTGAGCGCGAGCCCGTAGGCGACGCCGGAGGCGAACAGCCCGGTCACGGCGAGCAGGAGCAGAGTGAGCAGCAGACCAGCGAGACCGATCCGCAGCCCCATGAGCAGCGCGATCAGGATGACCATGAGCGACTGGACCACCAACACGGCCACATCCCTCAGCATGCGGCCGAGCACGATCGAGGGCCGCCAGGCCGGGCTGACCGCGATCCGCTCCAGCACGCCGCTGCGCATCTCGTAGATCGTCCCGTACGCCACGCCCATGGTGCCGAACAGGGCCGTGATGACCAGCATGCCGGGCGCGAACATGGTGAGCGCCCGGCCGAGGTCGCCCCCGAACGCCATGCCGGCGTAGAGCGGCGCGAACAGCAGCAGGTACATGACCGGCTGGACGATGCCGAACAGCGGCCAGATCGGGTTGCGGAAGGTGCGGCGCAGCTCGTGGCCGAGGAAGAGGCGGGTGTCCCTGATCATGCGGCGGCTCCGGTGTCGCGCAGCGATCGGCCGGTCTTGGCCAGGAAGACGTCGTCGAGCGTGGCCCTGTCGAGCGCGATGGAGGCGATGGCGAGCCCCTGTTCCTGCAGTTCGCGCAGGAGCGCAGGCAGGGTGTGCTCGCCGTCGTCGACGTAGACGCGCAGCACGCCCTCGTCGAGTCTGGCGTCCTTGGCGAGCGGGGCCAGGGCGGCGGCGGCGCGCTCCGGCTCGTCGAGGCGGAGCGTCACCACGTCGCCGGAGACCTCGCGCTTGAGCTCGGCGGGGGTGCCCTCGGCGACGACCACGCCGTGGTCGACGATCGCCAGCCGGTCGCAGAGCGCGTCGGCCTCCTCCAGGTAGTGGGTGCTGAGCAGGACGCTGGTGCCCTGCTCGCGCAGCTCCCTGATGCGGTCCCACAGGTTGGCCCGGTTCTGCGGGTCGAGGCCGGTGGTGGGCTGGTCGAGGAACAGCAGCGGGGGTAAGTGGACCAGGCCGAGCGCGATGGCCACCCGCCGCTTCTGCCCGCCGGAGAGCGTCCGGCCCGGCCGGTCGGCGATCTCGGCCAGGTCGAACCTCTTCAGCACGCGGCCGGCCGCCTCGGACGGGTCCGCGACCCCGTACAGCCTGGCCGCGAACGTCACCTGGGCGCGCGGCGAGTCCTGCTCCTCGACGCCGCCGGCCTGGCTGACGTAGCCGAGTGCGGCGCGGATCGCGCCGGGCTCCTTCAGCAGGTCGTGTCCGGCGATGGTCGCGGTGCCGGCGTCGGGCCTGATGAGGGTGGCGAGCATTCGGATCGTGGTGGTCTTGCCCAACCCGGGGATCTGACGCATCTTTGACCTGTAGGCAAAACGGCAGGCAGGGACGGACGGGATCATGAACCGAGCGGTCATCCTCGCGAGAATCAGCGACGCAGACGACGGCGAGACGACGGGCGTTGACGATCAGGTTCGACGGCTTCGAGCGTTCTCCGCTGAGAACGGTTGGGACGTCGTGAAGGTGATCGTCGAGAACGACACGTCAGCGTTCAAGCGCCGGAAGATCAAGCTCCCTAACGGCCGGTACGAGCTTCGGACCGTGCGTCCGGGCTTCCGAGAGTCGCTCGATTGGCTCGCCGAAGATCGGGCAGACATTCTCGTCGCGCGTGACCTTGACCGTGCCATGCGCGACCCCCGGGACCTCGAAGACCTGATCGACGTCGTCGAGTCGAACCGTCCCCGTGTGCGTGCGCGTTCGATCAGCGGTTCCCTTCGGCTCGACAACGACGCAGACGTGACCATGGCGCGCGTCATGGTCGCCATGGCGAACAAGTCGAGCCGGGACACAGCGCGACGCGTGAGTGATGCCCGCGAGCGTCAGGCCATGGCGGGACAGTTCGGGGGCGGCCGTCGGCCGTACGGCTTCGAGTCCGACGGCGTGACTCCGATCAAGTTCGAGTGCGACGTGATCCGGCGTATGGCTGACGTCGTGCTCTTGCCGACGTTCGGCACGCCGAAGGGTCCGAGCGTCGCCGGTATCGCCCGTGAGCTTCGAGCCGACGGCATCACCACGGCGGACGGCGGACAGTGGGACGCACCGGCCGTTCGTGACGTGCTCATGCGTCCCCGGAATGCTGCGCTCATGGTCCACAAGCCGGGAACCGGCCGGAAGACGTACACGCCTGATGACGTCGTGGGAGAAGCCCCGTGGGAACCGATCATCTCGCCTGACGAGTTCTGGGTGATCGTCGGCAAGCTCACCGACCCGAACCGGCGCACGAACCCCGGAGTCGCGCCGCATCACCTTCTGTCCGGCATCGCGACGTGTCCGTGTGGCTCTGTGGTGCGCGTCTCGGGATCGAGCGGCAAGCGCGACCGGCCGGTGTACGCCTGTCAGGGCGGGAAGGGCGGGGCACCGGGACCGCACGCCACAGCGCCGAAGGCCGACCTTGACGCACTGGTCGAAGGTCTCGTGATCACGATCCTTCACCGGGACGTCCCCGAACTGATCAAGCCGTCACAGTCCGATGTGGACGCGGGGAAGCTTCGCGGGGAACTCGCCGTGATCCGGGAACGCAAAGTGCAGCTCGGCGAAGATCACGACATGGGGCTCGTGGATCGTGCCGAGTACGTTCGCCGCGCGAAGAAGCTGCAAGTTCGCATCGAAGATCTTGAACGTCAGCTCGCCGACGCCGCCGAATCTTCGCCGTTCGCAGCGTTCGCGAACGTGGTGACCGAAGACGACGTTCGGCGGGTCTGGGAAGACCAGGGCATCGCCAGACAGCGCGAGATCGTCAAGAACATGATGACGATCACGCTGAAGCCCGTCGGCAAGGGACGGCGACCGAGCATCGCGGAGCGCGTCGAGATCCGGCCGAAGGTAGCCTGATCTTGCGTTGTGGTAACGCCGTACCGAGAAGCCCCCGGAGAGCACGGTTCCGGGGGCTTCGTCGTGTCCGGGCTCGGGACGGCGGCCGGACGGCTCTCCACAGCGGCGACGGAGCACCGGCCGGACGGGGCTCGGGGACGGCGGCCGGTCGGCGCTGAGCCGGTCTGTGACGGCCGACGGGGAGCGCTGAGGCGAACCGGCCGCCCTGTCGCGCTCCGTCCCTCTGTCGCCGTCCTACGCGCCTGCACGCGTACGGATCAGGGGTTTTGGGCCGTGTCGCTGTCGCTGTGTCGCTGTGCCAGCGTGCCAGTCAGGCAAGAAATGCACTTCCCGGAAGCGTCACGGGAAGAACGCTGGAATCGTCGCGAGATGTTCAGGGCACAGCGCAGGAACGAACTCCGGTTGACGTACCAACCGTCATGGTTCGCCCTTGCCGCGATAGGCGCGATTTAACGCCGTGCCCTAAGTCATCGTTTTGCGAATCCCCCGCCGTCGGTGAGCGGTAACGGCGGGGGATCGCGAGGGATTCAGCGCAGGAACGGACTCGAAGGTTCACCGACCCTTGTCATGGTCCGTCCTTACCGGTGAAAGGAATAGCCCGGGTTGACGTCGAATACCTTTCGGGGTTGGTCTGTGACGACGATCAGGGGCATTCCCTGATCTGTTCGAGGCGAGCGAGACGAAGCATGTTGAGAAGTCGGGTGTCACGCCGTGCGAGTTCCCGGTGTGGGTTCATAGCGGCTTCGGCGCGAGCATGCTTGAGAATCCAGGCATGACGCTCTTCGTCGTTGAACGGCGGCGTTCCCCATGACTTCGGGAACATCCGAGCGAGCGCCATACGGCGGCTTGCGTCGGCTTTCTCCGTGATGTTCATCGGCTCACTACCTGCCTGATTCGTGCGATGAATCCCGGGTGTTGGGCTTCGAGATATTCGGTACGAGCGAGAGCGGCTCGTTCGGCGGCCTTCGGTGCGGGAACTCCCCGCTGAACCTCTCGGTCGTACGTCTCCTGATAGACCTTCCGCCCAGCTTCGTCGCGCCGTCTGGTCTCTTCGTCTTCGGCTCGAAGCCGGTCGGCGTTCGCGCGGTTCGCTTCGTCGGCCGAGCCGGTCACGGTGGCGTACAGGTGGGCGGCGTCGGCGACGGCGACGGACGGCCGACCGGCCCAGTCGCCGCGCACGTCGAGCCCGAGCCGCTTCGCCTGGTGAGCCACAGCGGCGACAGGCAGGAAGCCCGCCTTCTCGGCGACGTCTTCGAGCGTCACGCGGCATTCACAGTTCTGAGCCATTTGGATTCTCCTTCGTGCTGTTTCGAGCGTAGTTGATTTGGACGGGGCTTTTCTATTCCGGCCGGTATTCGTCAGCCGAACATGACGTCGTACAGTTGAGCGCCGATTTCCGAGTGAAGAGTTCCGCACCGTTCGCCGTGATACTGGCACTTCTGTTGTTCGTGAGTGACTCGCTTCGCGAGCGCTGAGGTTCCGGCGTCGATCAGGGACTTCTGACCGTTGCACATCCGGCACGAAACGGCGAGATTAGAGAGTTCGGTCTTCCCGCCGCTTACCTTCGGAACGATGTGCTCACAGTTGTAATGAGTCGGAAGCTTCTCGTCGTGATCGGTCACGAGCGTTCGGCACAGATAGCACCGTGCCTTTCCGATGCCCCCGGCTCGACGAAGGACTTCGAGCCGCATAGCACGCCATTCGCGCGTGCTCCCTTGTGTCGGCTTTGGTCTCTTCACGGTTAGTCTCGCTTTCTCTTGATCCTTGACGGCTATTCACGGTCTGTGACGATCTTGGACCCCTCTCGTCGGTCACGCACAAATCCCGGACAGGGGCCGGTCGGGAAGATGATCCCTCTAAAAAAACGCCCCTCTGACCAGGGCATATATTTGCCGGCCGATCCTTGATCAACTGCTGACGAACCCCCGTTCCGTCCCGACGACTGAGCCTCTGTCACTTCCGGTGAGTGCCGACGAAGGTCTCTCGAAATAACTACGTGCATATGCCGGGCTCGGACCCGATCAGTGCTCGGCTCGACTCCACAGCGGCGAACGAATACCGGGCTCGACTCGGTCTGTCGGTCCGGCCGGATGCTGTACGCGTACCGGCTCGCGCTGTTCACGTACGGCGCTGTACGTGTACGGCTGTACTCGGTACGTCCGCCGTACGCGTACGCGCCATTCCGGTACGCGTACACGCTCGCGCTGTACGTTCCGCTGTACGTGTACAGAGCGCTGTACGTGTACAGAGCGCCGTACATGTACGCGCCATTCCTGTACACGTACGTGTTCATGTACGCCGTGGCTGTACTCGGTACGTTCGCTGTACACCGGCACCGTGTACCGAACCGGCGTACACGCATTCTGTACGTCGGCCGGTACACGGTGAACGGTGCTGTTCATGTACGCGTCTCACTTGCTCACGAGAGCGACGATCAGAAGTGCAGCCGTTCCCAGAACGAAGGCTGAACGCCAGAACGAGTAAGTCATGAGCAGGAAGCACAGCGCCGCGTATCTAGGCCACCGAATGACGTATGACCAATAGCGATCGATCGTGTCCCGTATTCCGTCCGTCGGTCCGTACTCGGGAACGGCTTCGAGATACGACGGAATGCTTTTGTATCCGTCGGCGTATTCGTAGGGGTTGTTCGGAACGTATCCGCCGTCGATCGGCGTGAGATCCCCCGTCGGTACGAGATCGCTCATGATCCGGTCCCTCCGTCCGTGAGCGCGAGCCGGTTCATGTCGGCCGGACAGCCGACGACGTGAGCGACGCTGACCCATCCGTCTTCGACCACCACAGCGGCCGGACACACGGGACAGGCGTAGTCCGTGCTTGAATCGGTGCTGAGGGACGGGGGCGGTAGGGTCGCTCCCGTCCCGTCGTTAATGGTCATGATCAGCTCTCCTTTGTTGACTTGATCGGTCTTCTCTCGAACCCGAATGGGCACGGTCCGTTTCCGCACTGGTGACCCTCGATCCATTCGAGCGGAACCGCACACGAACACGTCGGCTCGTCGTATCGCTCTTCCGTGACGAAGAGAGTCGGCACATTGCACGACGGCATGTGAACGGTCCTGAGAACGTGTGAGCCGTCCGTTCGTCGGCCGACGTACACCGGTCCGCCGCATCGTTTGCACTTCGACGACTTCACGGTTCACCTTTCTTCCGGCCGGTTCCCCACAGCGCGAGGGGAACCAAGATCGGGACAGATGCGGGACAGATGCGGGACAGATGCGAAGGGGTATCTGTCCCGACGTTTATGCAGGTAGGAGAGTTGAAATCCCCCTATGGGACAGAAGGACAGATGAATTAGGGGGTTACGCGCGTGAGTGTTTACGGTTGATCTTCTCCCGTACGTATGTGGGGAATACCCCCGAGTCTTTCTGTCCTTCTGTCCCGAAGCCCCCTCGCGCTGTGGTTGACCAGCGGAAATGACCGGGACAGAAGGGCTCGCGCATCTGTCCCGGATCTGTCCCCGTTCTGTCCCGATCATGGTCTTCACTGCGCTAGCGGATCAGTGGACATGAGCCGAAGTCCGTAGAATCCCCGAGCCCGTTTTCCATTGACCGTCTCGCGACCGTCGCGGTATCCCTTATCGACGAGTCCCTTCGATAGTGCGATCTTCTTCCACACATCGGACTCGCCAGACGATTCCCACCACGCTTTGAACGCGCGATAGAGTTCGTCCGTCGTGACGAATTCGTCGGGGGCTTTCTCGGTACAGTCTTCGATGAACTGACCGAGAATGTCCTCTGACTTTCGGTACTTCGTGATGTGCTCTCGCATCGAAAGCGGCATGTCGAGTCCGCGACTCTGCCACTCGAAACAGCCGCGAACCGCCCATGCGAGAACTCCGGCCGCTTCTGTCTCGACGATCTTTCGGGCGAGTTCTCCGTTCCGCTCGTCTTCGGGGATGACGACTCCCCATGTGACGAGATGTAGCCGACGCCAGATCGATTCCGCCTGACTGACTCGGGGAAGGTGATTCGTCGCGAGATGAATCTTCCCGATCGGGTGGAAGTCGAAGAACTCAGCGCGCATGAAGCGAGCCGATACCTTGTCGCCACCCGTGAGGGACTTCACCATCTCTTCGTCGAGTCGCCGACCGGCCGCCGTCTCCGTCGTCTGAAGGAATCGCCGGTTGACCATTCGCGCGACGTCGTTCGGAACGGCGTCACCCGACTTCGTCAGTAGCGTGTTCCTCGGGACCACTTGCGCGTAGTCGCCGAGAACCGAATCCATTACGTCGAGAAAGACGCTCTTTCCGTTCGCTCCCGAGCCGTAGTGAAGGAACATGACCTGTTCGTCCGTCCGGCCGGTGAGCGAGTATCCGGCGACGCGCTGAAGGTACCCGCGCATTTCCGGATCGGGCATGACTCGTTCGAGGAACGATTCCCACATCGGCGCTGTGGCGTTCGGGTCATACTCGGGGTGAGAACGGAACATGTTCATCTGTTCCGGTCCGTGCGATTCGAGTTCTCCCGTGCGAAGGTTCAGCACTCCGTTTCTCGTGTTCAGCTTCCACGGCTCACGGTCGAAGTCCGTGAGCTTCGCCTGACGCTCGGGAAGTGTCCTCGCGACTTCGAGCCCTGCCTTGATCTTCGACGCGTATTGCTGAGTCGCCGCCCATGCGATGAATGCCTCTCGCATGGACTGATCCGGCTTACGGTCGTTTCTCGCTGAGCCGGGCTCGTCGTCGTAATAGTCGGCTTCGAGATCTGCGAGGGATTCGAGAACTCGCCGCATGAGCATCGGTGCCCATGCGTCCGAGTCGAGATCCCAGCGTCCCTCTCGGAACAGATAAGCCGCGAACTGTCCCCGCTGGGGAACCCAGCGGAAGACGTTCCCGTACTGATCGTTCAGCCGGTGAGCATTCCCGAAGTCATTCCATGCTCGGGGCTGAACGTCGCCGACGAGCGATCGACTTTCGGACTGAGCGGTTCCGTTGTCCGGCGTCGAGTATCCGAGTTCGAGCGGAGCGAGTTCCGGCGTCTTGCGAACCGGCTTGAGACGAAGTGCCTTCATTGCTTCACTCGTGTTCCCGCCGAAGTCGGTCGCAGCGATGTACGACAGCTTCGAGATCGTCGATCCGCCCTTCAGTCCGGCCGGAGGGTCGGCCGTCCAAATGTGAATCGGCCCGTGTCCCTGAGTCGTGTCGTACAGTGCGCATCCGACTTCATGCGCTGTGGCGGACTTCGGGCTCTCGTGAATTCCCGGTGCCGTGTAGATCGGACAGCCACACGTCGAATCCGTGTCGGCTTCCGTCCAACCGTCGTCGGTGAGAATGTCCGCCCACGAAACCGACGAAGCCCACGTGTCGATATCGTCGGTTCCCGAGCCGTCCCGGTTCAGCTTCGAGAGGTATCCCTCACGAGCGAGCGGCGCGACTCTCGGCGCGATTTCGCGAAGCTTCTCGATCGTGTACGTCGGTCCGTCGTCGGAGATGACTCGACACATGCGCGCGAGTCCGGCCTTACGATTCACGGTCCCGGGAATGCGGAGAACTCTCGCGAGATCCCCGATGCCAGTTCCGTAATGCATGCCGAGTTCTTTCGCGGAACGCGCTAGTTCTTCGTGCCAGTCTTCCGAGAGTTGCTTGATCTCGGCGAAGTTCTCCGTCGTGATCTCGGCCGGAGTGTCGAGAATCCAGTACGGATAAAGCCCGCCCCCGGAGTGAACCCAAAGCGTCGGCTCGGGGAGCACGCTATTCATGACGATCAGTCGTGCGGCGTCTTCGTCGGCCGGAAGCGGCTCGGTCGTGGCGTGTCCGGGACCGGCGATGTCGATATCCGCCCACAGCGCCGGGAGCGTGCTCGACATGCCCGCCGACCCTCGCTGTCCGGCCGACGGACGGCGCTTCAGCGTCGTGACGCGATGATAGACGCCGACGGGCTCGAACGAGTCGGCGCGCTCGACGGAACCGACGATCAGCGGATCGAGATACGTAAGCGAATTCGTTTCACCGGCCCAATCGCCGGAGTGAACGACGTTGATCAGCTCGAAGCGATCCGTTTTCCCGTAGAGCCGAGAAAACCAATTGCGTACGGCGTCGAGATCGAGAATGGCGTCTTGCCCGGTTGTCACGCTGTGGGACATTGGCTTATCCTGAAGGGGAGAGAAGTTGCCTGCTACGTGGGCTTTGGGAGCCGTCCGGTTGGGAGAGCCGGGCGGCTCTTTCTCGTTAGGCATGCGCACGTCCCTCCGTGCTCGATCTGGGACGCGTCGCGGCATGAGTTCCCGGCTTTTCCGTGACTACCTCAGCCGCGCGAGGAACAGAATCGAGAAGGTCATACGCCGGTTGCTCTCGCGCCGAACCTCGGAGAAGTGCGCTGAGCGTTTCCTTCTGAGACTCGGACAACGGCGGGAACGTGTCGGCGAGAGCCTTGATCGCGTCAGCGAGAGTCTGAGCGTGAATCTCGCGACGAAGCTCGGTTACGTCGGCGTTCGAGTCGCCGAACTTGCTCGACGCTCGCGCGAGCTTTCCGACGAGAGTCCGACGCTCTCGGCTTGCAGGAATGACGGACACGGCACACCCCAGATCACTTCGATCGTGATCCGGTGCCAATCCCTGACGGCGGGATTCTGGTCCGGCTTCGGCGTCATGGACCGTGCGGGCGGGACGTCACTCCCTTTGGGTCAACCCGGTCGCTCCAGTGGAGCGACGCATTCAACGTACGCTATTCGCGTGCTGACCTGCAAATACTTGCCGCATTGTCAAGCCCCGTTCAGCCCCGGTAATTCATTGCATTAGAAACCGGAACAGATACATAACCGGTGCCCCTGGTCAGAGCGCATTGCCACAGCGGCAAGACGGCCGGAAATTCATCACTCGGGCCTTAAAAATCTTGGTCGGGTGGGAGCCCTGAACGGCTCTCTCCCTCCCTCGTCCGCCGTCCGGTCCCGATCTCCACAGCGCTCGCTCAGCGGCCGGTACGGGAGCGCTCAGCCCCGTCGGCGCACGTCCGGCCGCCGTCCCGAGCCCCGGACATGACGAAGCCCCGTCGCCGCTGTGGCTACGGGGCTCGGTCCGGCCGACGGCGGACGGCTCGCTACTCGCTGAGCGCTTCCCGTTCCTCAGCGGTGAGCACGTACGAGCCCATGCCGATCTCGGTACGAATCCAGTGATCATCCCGGAGTGCCTTGATCGCTTTCCTCACGGTCACCTGAGTCACGCCGAACTCGCTCACGAGTGCCAGCACGGGCGGGATGCGCTCACCGGCCGCGTACTCACCCTTCTCGATCCGCTCACGAATGATCGCGGCGACTTGTGGCCAGAGCGGACGGCTACGGTCGAGTTCGATCACGTGATCACCGTAGAGAGCTACATCGGTAACGAGCGAGGTCGAGCGCGTGACGCCGGGCTATATCTCGCTATATCTTGCCCATGACAACACGCGTCATCGCGAGCGAGACGAGGCACGATGGATCACACGACGACGAAGACGGTGACATGGCACGTCCGGCGCGCTGTTAGTTCCGGCGAACTCCGGTTGGAGCTGGTCACGGACGGCAAGGACAACTGGGCGATCCGCAAGTGCGGCAATCTGCTCTGTGAGGGCTATCACCAAGAGATCGCCTACGTCTGGAATGTACTCACTCTCGCGATCTTCGGTCCCGACGAGAGCCGATCATGAGTGACGACACGGCGAACCGCATGATCTACGGCATCGGCGAAGAGTGCTCGATCCCGACGCGTGACGCGTCGGGCATGTGGCGGGCGATCCACGAACCATCCGGGCGGGTGATCGAGTCGTACGCATGGGAACGGCTCGTGTTCAAAGCCCTTCGAGCCAAGATCGCTCACCGTCGGGCACAGTGCGGGAAATCCACAGCGGTTGATCTTCAGCGGGCTTCCTAGGGGCGGCTCAGCGGCCCGACCGCTCAAAAGGCGCTGTGCTGTCCGCTGACGGCCGAAGGTTCTCCAGACCCATACGGGTACCGACCTTTGCTGTTCGGCCGTCAGCGGGCATTCTGGCCGTCCCGTGTTCGTGCCGGGATCGTCGCGAGTTCGTCCGGGCAGAGATCAAGATAAAAGATGCGTCACAATCCAGCGTCCGGCTTGCCGGCGCCGTTGGGACCGAGCACCCCGTAGATCTCACCGTCCTTCACCCCCAGGTCGACGCCGCGTACGGCCTCGACCTCCTGGACGCCCTTGCGGCTGCGCGAGGTGAAGGTCTTCTTTAACCCCTTCGCGTCAATGATCATGTTTCTCCTAGGGGAGTTCGTCGTTCTCGACCTTGCTCAGCGCCTGGCGACACCAGTCGAGCTGGGCCTGGAGCATGGCCGTGTTGAGCTTGAGCGTCTCGTCGATGTGGCGGGGCGCGCCGAAGCGCTGCTTGGTGCCGAACGACCGCTCCGCGCCGGCGATCATCGTCTCCAGCAGGTCGCTCCGGCTCCGCAGCGCCGACAGCAGGGCCTCCTTGTCGACCCGGTCCATGTACGTGATCGCGACCTGGAACGGGTCGACGATCGGCATCGGCGCGTGCCAGACCGTCATGAGCAGGCGGTGGAACTCGAACCGGCCCTCGTCGGTCATGGCGTAGACCGTGGCGCCGCCCTTGCCCTTCTCGACCACCTCCAGCAGCCCTTCCTCGGCCATCTTGCCGAGCCCGTGGTAAATCGAGCCGAACTTCACGCTCGCCCAGCTGTCGGCGCCCCACATCTCCAGGTGGCGGCGCACCTGGTAGCCGTTGCGGGGGCCGTCGAGGAGGGTGCCGAGGATCAGGATGCGCGTCGTGGACACGACTCAAGTTTGTATTCAAGTTTGAGTACATGTCAACCGTGAAAGGCTTCCGTCCATGAGTGAACGACCCACGGCTCTGATCACGGGGGCCTCTCGCGGGGTGGGCGCGGCCGTCGCGCGCGCTCTGGCCCCGACCCACGACACGCTGCTTCTCGGGCGCGACCGGCGGGCGCTGGGCGATCTTTCGGCCGAGCTGCCGGGAGCGCTGCCCTGGCCGGTCGACCTGACCACGGTCACCGAGGAGTCCCTGCCGCACGTCGAGCGGCTCGACGTGCTCGTGCACAGCGCGGGCGTGACCACGCTGGGCCGGATCGGCGAGCTGCCCGCCTCGGTGTGGCGCGACACCATGGAGGTCAACCTCTTCGCGGTGGCCGAGCTGACCCGGCTGCTGCTGCCGGCGCTGCGGCGGGCCGGCGGGCACGTCGTCTGCGTCAACTCAGGGGCGGGGCAGCGGGCCAACCCCGGCTGGGCGGCGTACGCGGCCAGCAAGTTCGCGCTGCGGGCCTTCGCCGACGCGCTCCGCCAGGAGGAGCCTGAGCTGCGGGTGACCACTATTTACCCGGGCCGCATCGACACCGACATGCAGCGGAGCGTGCGCGAGCAGGAAGGCGGCGACTACCAGCCGGAGCGCTACCTCACGCCCGAGAGCGTGGCCCGCGCGGTGCTGGCGGCGGTCACGGCGGGTCCGGACGCGCACCTGACGGAGCTGACCATCCGCCCGAGCGCCGGGCCGGTCACCTGACCGCCATCATGCTCCTCGCGGGCAAGCTCACGACTCCCGCTTTCCTGTGCGGTCAATGGCGGCGCCGAAGCCAGTGACTGGTCAATCTTCGGCGATGCCCGGAGTCGCCTCAGACGCCGGGCGGTGCCACGGCAGCCGGAGGTTTCGGGTGCAGGCGGTCAACACGTTCTTCGATCGCCTGCATAAAATGGCGGAGACCTACCTCACCAGGTTCTAGTGAGGCCATGATCTGGCCCGGTGTCCATTCGCTCACCTGATCGCTCCTAGGAGTCACGGGTGGCCAGCCGCCAGCTATGCGCTAGTGACTTCTGTAGTTGATAGTAAGGATGGCGACGACCTTATGTTCGTCGCCATCGGCATCTTTCTTGTATGCATCGCAATACTGGTAGTCGATGCGTCCGGCACCGCTGATTTCGTAATGGATTGTCCGCGACCACCCCTCACCTTGAGGCTTCCCGGCTTTGCCCTTGAGGACGCATGTCGCCGCAATCGGATCAGGAAGCCCAGGGGACTGAGAGACGTGATCCCAGAACTGTTGGGCAGCCTTCATACCGACCACATCGACCAATTGCCTCCAGTGCTCCATGAACTGGCGGTGCACCAGTACACGGTACGCCGGCCTCGAATCCGGCTTGCCGCCAGGCCGCCGTGCGGGCCTGTACGGTCGATAGGCGCTGTTACTGCCCGTCATCTGAGCGCCTGTGGTTGTCTTCTACGGGGAGTCCGTCCACCGGGACGTAGTCATCCGACCTGTGTGTTCCGAGGAGCACAGATCTCCGGAGCGGATCTTCGAGTTGGCGGGCTGTGGCCTTCCACGCATGCAGACATTCGTCCAGGATGGTCGTTGCCCCGTCAGCCTTCGCGGCAATGATGGCGTCCTGAAGGTCGCACAGGAACTCTTCGATATCTTCGCGATCCAGAGATCTCAGCCATGCCAGTTCGCCCAGCTGGAAGAGCGGGGGAACGCCCTCATTGCGACGAAGTAGCGTGGCTAGCTTCGCGTATGCCTCTCCCCACCGGGCCAGTGCCTCAAGGAGATCGAGTTCGCTCTCAGGCAGCATCACGAGGCTTGTGCCGTCTGTGGCACGTAGGCGCGCTCGCCCACGCTGTGCTTCCTGCAGGAACTCCACCCGCTTGTTGGTCGTCAGGTCGGTCGCCTTGTAGATGATGCCGCTCATCGCCTACCCGCCTCCGGCATGCCCACGTTCATGCACATGATACTACCCACGATCCTGATAGGATGACACCCAGATCTCAACCCTGGAGAGTAAAAGTCGAGGGAGGCCGACAAGGTGCTCGACAAGCGACCGTTCGACGCGAAGGCCGTCTATCTGACGGACAGGGACGCTGAGATGGCAAAGTGGCGGACCATCAGTCTGGTCACGGCCATGAGGGAGATCCTGGAGGGTGGGCAAGGCCCCCGATCCAGTCCGGCGGAGACACTGGAGATCTTCAGCAGCGTCGCCCAGGAGTTGACGCGCAGAGGTTTGGATGCCGTCGCGTTGATTCGTTACGGGATGTGGCATCTGGTGTTGAGCAATCTGATCTCCCACCTGACGGCTTCTCGCTTAGCTCCACACTGGGGTGTCGAACCCGTCGCCAACATTGAAGATTTTGACCATGAAGCGTGGGCGCGGATCCTCAAACTTCCTTCCGAGATTCCAGCGATTGAGCCTCGTGGCACATCCGAGTCGGCGAAAGAGTTCGTTGAGTTGCTCACCCCCATTTTTCCGGCGATGATCTCATGGATCAGGGTCGCATCTCTGAAGGACATGACATTTCTGGTGCCACCGCCAGGAATCAATCCGCTTGCTCAGGAAGACCTGTCGCAGTTCCTCGCGCTACACAACCCGTACCGCTGGATGGTCGACTACTTCTCCACTACGTTCTACCG
>NZ_JAPNNL010000137.1 GCF_027620315.1 Nonomuraea corallina
TAACTCCTGGAGGGCCCGGCGACGTGCCGCGGCCCGCGCCCGGCCTCGACGTTCACCCTGACCATCGAGAACTGAGCGGCTGCAGTTCGTCCCTGGTGGGCAGGCCCTGCCAGTCGCTGGCGCACGAGAGCGCGGCGGCGCTCAGCCGTGTCCCGCGCTCCAGGCGCTCCGGCGGGGTCAGCCCGTCCAGGGCGGCGCTGAGGTAACCGGCCACGAACGCGTCCCCGGCCCCGCCGGTGTCGACCACCGGCGCCTGCGGGCCGGGGACGTCGTGGCGCATCCGGTCGGCCCGCACGCTCGCGCCCTTGGCGCCCCGGGTGACCACGACCTCGCGTTCGGGGGTGAGGGCGGGCTTGACGAGGTCCAGCTCGTCCTGGCGGACGAACAGCAGGTGCGACTGGCAGGCCAGCTCGGAGAGCACCTGCTCCGCGTCACGCACCGACGCCCACAGCTCGGGGCGGTACTC
Organism: Nonomuraea corallina; assembly: GCF_027620315.1. GTDB lineage: Bacteria > Actinomycetota > Actinomycetes > Streptosporangiales > Streptosporangiaceae > Nonomuraea > Nonomuraea corallina. The sequence continues at coordinate 467 of NZ_JAPNNL010000137.1, forward strand.
CACGGCGAACGAGATCGGCACCTCGGCGCTCTTGGCCGCGCTCACGGCCGCCAGCACGGCGTCGTGCGGGTCCCGGCCGAGTGCGGCGGTGACGCCGGTGACGTGCAGCATCCGGGCGGCGCCGATCCGGTCGATCGGCACGGTGCCCGGGGACAGCGTGGAGCCCGCCGAGCCCGCGCGGTAGTGGGTGATCAGCGGTTCGCGGCCCACCCGTGCCTCCCGCAGCAGCAGGCCGGTCGGCACCCCGTCGGTGACACGCGTGTCGGCCACGTCCACGCCCTCGCCGCGCAGCGTCGTCAGCACCCGGGCGCCCAGTTCGTCGGAGCCGACCTTGCCCAGATAGGCGCACCGGTGGCCGAGCCGGGCCAGCGCCACGGCCAGCGTGAACTCCGGCCCGCTCAGGTCCAGCCTGGCCTCGCTCTCGTGGCGGACCCGGCCGCTGGAGACGACGCCCAGCGCTTCGCCGAGAGTGTAGACGTCGATCATGGCAGGACTCTAGCCGGTCAGGTCACCTCAAAACGGATTTGTCTCCATCAGTCCTGGTGAACACCGTGATCAAAGATTTTCCGTAACTTTGCCGAACCTTTTCCCCTTATGGTGGATCTAACTGATAAAAGGCACCGGCCAATCCGGGTCGATGCCGCAAGAACTACGGGGAGAAGCACCCTCATGCGTAAGATCGCCGTAGGCCTCGTCTCGGCCGTCGCGGGCGGGACCATGCTGATGACCGGCGGCGGCGCCGTCGCCGCCACCAAGGCGCCCACCGTCGAGATCCTCGACGTGTCGCCGAACCCTGTCGTCGTCAGGGGCAACACCGAGACCGTCGCCAACTTCAAGGTCGGCGCCAGCTCGGATGTCGAGAAGGTGGAGCTCAGCGTCGAGCCCGCCAGCAGCGACCTCCGGACCATGCGGGCCAAGGAAGTCAAGCCGCTGGAGAACTGGCGCTTCTCGGTTCCGTTCACCTCGCACGACCCCGAGGGCAAGTGGCGCGCCATCGCCGTCGCCTTCAACAAGGACGGCAAGCGGGTCGCCCACGACACGTCGTACTTCTACGTCGACGTCCGCAAGGGCTGGAGCAAGGCCGACACCCGGCTGAGCTTCGACGCCTCGCCGTCGAAGGTCCGCAAGGGCAAGTCCGTCTACTTCTCCGGTCGCCTGCAGTACGAGCGGAGCGACGACTGGCGCAACGCCCGTAACGAGAAGGTCCACATCTACTTCCGCGCCAGCGGCTCCAGCGCCTGGAAGTGGATCGACTCCGACCGCACCGACCGGTGGGGCAAGTTCTACGCCAAGGAGCGCGCCTACAAGAGCGGCAGCTACAAGGCCGTCTTCAAGGGCGACCGGAAGCTCGACGACGCCACGAGCCGTAGCGACTACGTGCGCGTGTACGGCTGGCACCGGTAAGCACCACCACTGAGCGAAGGCCCGGCCGGGGCTCCGGCCGGGCCTTCTCCATGCCCGGGACCTGCGGTGAGATCCCCGATCCTGGGGGTAGCGTCCCGATATGCCAGAAGATCTGCTCCGCGAGTACGACCCGTTCGACATCTTCGACGCCGAGGCGTCCAGGCTCGACTGGTTCTTCGCCGGCCTGGACGAGGAGGGGTGGCGGCGCCCGTCCAGGGCCGCCGGGTGGACCGTGCGCGACGTGCTCGGCCACCTGGCCGGGGAGGAGCTCTACAACCAGGCCTGTCTCGACGGCACCATGGACGACCTGCGGCGGCTGATGGAGTCCGAGGGCATCGCCGGCTACAACGAGTTCAACGAGTGGTGCGTCCGCCAGCGGCGCGGCCTGCCCGTCGAGGACGTGCTGAAGGAGTGGCGCGACAAGAACGGCGACACCCGCCGCCGCATGCGCGCGCTCGGCCGCGACGCCCTCCTGGAGACCATGGCCGGTCCGTACCCGGTGGGCAAGCAGACCTTCCACTACGCCTCCGAGTACGCCACGCACGCCGACGACGTGGGCGCGCCCGTCCGCCCGGACGAGGAGGACGCCCGGACGTTCTGGCGGATCGCCGTCGGCCGCTTCGCGCTGGCCGAGCAGGACACGAGGGTCCAGATCGAGCAGACGTCCGACGAGATCTGGGTGCACTTCGGCGACGCCGAGGCCACCCTGTCCTATCCCCAGTTCGTCGAGGCCACGGTGGGCCGGCTGCCGGAGGGGCAGGGGGTCAGCCCGCGGCTCGTGTCGGCGCTGCGGTGCCTGGCCTGAGCCTCGTCCGAAAGGAGTGTGACCCCATGTGGCTGCGCAACCGCGCGGGCACCGAACCGGTGACCGCGCGCAGCCCGTACGGCCTGCGGCGCATCCTGTCGCTGGCCGCGATCGTGCTGGCCGTGGCGGCGACGGTATTCTTCGCGGCCCGGGCGATGAGCACGGGCGAGGCGGTGTGGGCCTGGGAGGCGGCGATCGCGGCGGCCGTGGCGGTCATCGCCGCCGTCGACCTGCTGGTCATCAGGAGCCGGCGCTCACGCGGACGCGACCGCCAGGACCAGTAGGGCCACGGTGACGAGGACGGCCAGGGCGATGAACCACCACCGGGTGAACACCGGCCGGCGGTCCTCCTCGCGCTCGCCGAGCCGCGTGACCCGCTCGGCCAGCTCCGGGTCGTCGCGTCGCAGCTCGTCCTCGATCTCCTCGAGGATGCGACGCTCCCGCTCCGACAGAGCCATATGCCCTCACCACCGCTCCGGCAGCCCGCACGCGCCTAAGCCTCCTCAGCCCGCTACCCGGGGAGGGGGCCTTCAGTACGGTGAACGGCGGTCAGCTGCCGCCGGGGCGGAGTTCATTCACGTGCTTCGGGATCCAGTCCGAGCACCGAGCGGCCGCCGTCGACGGGCAGCGTCACCCCGTTGACGAAGGACGCCTCCGGCGAGAGCAGGTACGCGACGGCGGCGGCCACCTCGCCGGCCGCGGCCACCCGGCCGAGCGGGTGCAGCCGGGCCATCTCCCGCTCGATCGCGGCCGCCGTCTCCGGCTCCTGGCCCGCCAGGAAGCTCTCGTACCGCTCCGTCACCACCGAGCCCGGCGCCACGGCGTTGACCCGGATCCCGTGCCTGCCGTACTCGACGGCCAGCGCCCTGGTCAGGCCCTCGATGCCCGCCTTGGCCGTGGCGTACGGCAGGCTGCCGGGCACCGCGCGGCGGGCCTGGTGAGAGGTGATGTTGACCACCGCTCCCCCGGTGCCGGCGGCCAGGAAGCGGCGCACGGCGACCGCGCAGCCCACGACCGCCAGGTCCAGGTTGGCCGCGATGAGGCGGCGCACCTCCTCGACGGGCGTGGTGTGCACGGAGGCGTCGCGGAAGACTGCGGCGTTGTTGACCCATCCAGACAGCGGGCCGGCCTGCTCGGCCAGGTCCGCGGCGCGGCCGGCGACGGCCTCGTCCGCCGCGTCGCCGATCACCGGGACCACCCGTTCGCCCGCCCAGTCCAGCGCCTCCGGGTCGCGCTCGACGGCCACGACCGTGTGCCCGTCTCCCAGCAGGCGTTCGACGATCGCCCGCCCGATGCCTCTGCCTCCACCGGTCACCACGTACGAAAGGGTCATGGGGGGACCATACGCAGCGGCTACGATCGCCGTGGGCGAACCCGGCTCCAGAGCGATCCCGAACACGTAAGGTAGCCGCATGAATACAGCCACCGAGGTCCTGCACCGCGTGTTCGGCTACGACACGTTCCGGCCGGGACAGCAGGAGATCATCGAGCATGTGGCGGGCGGCGGCGACGCGCTCGTGCTCATGCCGACCGGCGGCGGCAAGTCCCTGTGCTACCAGATCCCGGCCCTCGTCCGGCCGGGCGTGGGCGTGGTGATCTCGCCGCTGATCGCGCTCATGCAGGACCAGGTGGACGCGCTCACCGCGCTGGGGGTGCGCGCCGGGTTCCTCAACTCGACGCAGGACCTCGACCAGCGGCAGCTCGTGGAGGCCGAGTTCCTCGCGGGCGAGCTCGACCTGCTCTACCTCGCGCCCGAGCGGCTGCGGCTGGAGTCGACGGTGCGGCTGCTGAAGAAGGGCGACATCGCGCTGTTCGCCATCGACGAGGCCCACTGCGTCTCCCAGTGGGGCCACGACTTCCGGCCCGACTACCTGGCGCTGTCGGAGCTGCGCGCCCACTGGCCCGAGGTGCCGCGCATCGCGCTGACCGCCACCGCCACCCCGGCCACCCACGCCGAGATCGCCGAGCGCCTCGGCCTGCGCGAGGCCCGCCACTTCGTGGCCGGCTTCGACCGCCCCAACATCCACTACCGGATCACCGCCAAGAGCGAGCCCAAGCGCCAACTCCTCGACTTCCTGCGCGCCGAGCATCCCGGCGACTCCGGCATCGTCTACTGCCTGTCGCGCTCGTCCGCCGAGAAGATCGCCGCCTTCCTGGTCGAGAACGGCATCCCCGCGCTCCCCTACCACGCCGGCCTCGACGCCCGCACCCGCGCCCACCACCAGGCCCGCTTCCTGCGCGAGGACGGGCTCGTCGTGGTGGCGACGATCGCCTTCGGCATGGGCATCGACAAGCCCGACGTGCGTTTCGTGGCCCACCTCGACCTGCCCAAGTCCGTCGAGGGCTACTACCAGGAGACCGGGCGGGCCGGGCGCGACGGGCTGCCCGCCACCGCGTGGATGGCGTACGGGCTGCAGGACGTCGTCCAGCACCGGCGGATGGCCCTCGAAGGCGACGAGCAGCACCGCCGCCGCCAGGCCCTCCACCTCGACGCGATGCTCGCCCTCTGCGAGACCGTGACGTGCCGGCGGGCCATGCTGCTCGACTACTTCGGCCAGCCGGACAGCGGCCCCTGCGGCAACTGCGACACCTGCCAGAGCCCGCCCGAGTCCTGGGACGGCACCGTCCCGGCCCAGAAGATGCTGTCCACGGTGCTGCGGCTGGCCCGCGAGCGGGGGCAGAAGTTCGGCGTGGGGCAGATCGTCGACATCCTGCTCGGCAAGACGACGGCCAAGGTGCTGCAGCACGGCCACGACTCGCTGACCGTGTTCGGCGTCGGCACCGAGCTGGGCAACGCCGAGTGGCACGGCGTGGCCCGCCAGCTCCTGGCGCAGGGACTGCTCGCGGTCGAGCCCAACTACGGCGCCCTCGTGCTCACGGAGGCCAGCGCGGACGTGCTGCGCGGCCATCGCGAGGTCCGCCTGCGCCGCGACCCCCGCCGCGCCGCCAAGCCGGCCGCGACGCCGAAGTCCCGCCAGGCGGCCGAGCTGCCCGCCGAGGCCGCTCCGGTGTTCGAGCGGCTGCGGGCGTGGCGGGCGGCCATGGCCAAGGAGCAGGGGGTTCCGGCGTACGTCATCTTCCACGACGCGACGCTGAGGGAGATCGCGACGCTCGGGCCGTCGTCGCTGGAGGAGCTGGGCACGGTGAGCGGCGTCGGCGAGAACAAGCTGGCCAAGTACGGCGAGCAGGTCCTCGCCGCGCTGGCCGAGTCCTGACGCGGACGCCCGCGACGCCCCCGAGGCGCGGGCGCGGTCGCGTCAGTGGTGGTGGCCGCGCCGGCCGAGGGTGTCCACCGGGGTGGCGCCGGGGCGGGTCCACTGCGGCACGGGGCGGGTGTTCTGGCCCCAGCCGACGTTCCCGTCGGCGTCCGAACGCCAGGACCAGCTGGCCGGGCGTCCCTCGGGCCGGCCCTCGGGCTGCTCCTCCCACGTCTCGCCGCGCCCGTACGGGGTCAGGTCGAGCAGGCCCATGGACCCGTTGACCCGCTCGTTGCCGCGGCCCGTCGTGGCGTAGGTGAGGAAGGCGCGCTCGCCCTCGCGCAGGTAGCAGGCGAGGTACCCCATCTCGCCGCCGGCCGGCCCGTCAACCCCGCGCACCGAGTACCACGGCTGGGTGTAGCCCATGAACGCCAGGTAGGGGGCCACCTCCTCCCACGGGCCGGTGGTCACGACGGCGAACGACACGCCGCGGGCGTTGAGGTACACGGCGTCCTTCAGGTGCCACACGGTGGAGGTGCAGCCCTCGCACTGCCCCTGGTGGGGCGCGCCGTCGTACCACATGTGCTTGTAGACCACGAGCTCGTCGCGCCCCTGGAACAGGTCCAGGAACGGGACCGGCCCATCCGGTCCGGTGACCTCCACCGTCGCGTCGAACTCCACCATCGGCAGCCTGCGGCGGGCCGCGGCGATGGCGTCGCCCTCGCGGGTGTGGGCCTTCTCACGGCGCAACAGCTCGTCGCGGGCCGCCTGCCAGGTGGCCTCATCGACGACGGGCGGGCGGCCGGGTGTGATCGTCATGGTGTCTCCGCAGGTGTCGTACGGACGGTCACGCTTACAGACCCGCGCTCCGGCCGGAAGTCATCGCGGGCGGCCTGCGGAGGAGATGTCGCTCCCGACGTCGTAGGAACCTTTCCGCCCGTGCGCCTGTAGTGAGAGGTGGACGGTGACGACGGAAGGGGGCGCCGGTGCGGGCGTGGGTACGGGTGTCGGTGATCGCGGTGGCTGCAGGGCTCGCCGGTGGGTGCGCGGTGAGCCCGGGTGCGGGCGAGGCGGCGGGGACGAGGCCGGTGACCTCGGGCGAGGCGTCGCCCGCGAGTCCCGCCAGTCCGGACGGGGTGCCGCGCAGCAGTCCCGCGGGCACGGGGCAGGTGCCTTCGGCGGGTGCCACGAGCACGGCCGAGGCGCCCCGGACCGGTGCCACGAGCACGGACGGGCCGGTGTCGGCGAGCCCTCGGGCCGTGAAAACCGGGGAGACGTGCCGTGGGACCGAGTTGCTCACCTCGGACGACGGGTTCCGAGAGGTGCGCGGCACGTCGCGGGACGCCGAGCTGTGGGGGTTGCCGTTCGCCGAGGCGCCGTTCGAGGCGGGGGCCGAGGTGAAGATCGTGTGGCGGATGACCGGTGACGGCCCGCTCAAGGTCTCGGCCACGGGACCGGGCGGGAAGCGGGCCAAGCTCGTCTGGATGGAGGAGCACGGCGGGTCCAACTGGCGGCGGCCCGGCCACGAGTGGGGCACCGGGTGGGTGTTCCCCACGCCCGGCTGCTGGAAGGTGGAGCTGTCCAGGACCCGCGGCTCGGGCCACGTCTGGCTGCGCGTGGCGTGAGGAGCACGTCGAGGCCCGAGGCGGCTGCTACGCGGGAGGTGAGGGGAGGGCACGGTCGACGAACGCCGTCACGTCCGCCAGCACCTCCCCCTTGTTCGTCTCGTTGAACACCTCGTGGCGGGCCTCCGGATAGATGATCTCGGTGAAGTCGGGGCCCTTGACCGCCTCGATGCCGGACCGGGTGCCCGACAGCGGGACGAGCCGGTCGTCGGAGCCGTGGATCCAGAGCGTGGGCACCGGGCCGAACGCGCCGCCCTTGGCGATGGCCTCGATGGCGGTGGCGAGCGCCTCCAGCGTGGGCCGCTTGAACGCGCCGTGCCACACCAGCGGGTCCTCGGCGTAGGCGGCGCCTACGGCGGGGTCGCGGGAGAGCGTGGCCGGGTCGATCGGGACCTCCGGGATCGGGTCGAGCGCGAGCAGGTGCGGGATGACCTCCCAGGAGCCGATGACCGGCCCGGAGAGCACCAGCGCGGCCAGGCTGTCGCCGTACCGCTGCGCGTAGCGGGCGGCGATCAGGCCCCCCATGGAGTGGCCGATCAGCACGACGGGCACGCCGGGATGGTCGGCGCGGGCGCGCTCGTCCACCGTGTGGACGTCGGTGACCACGTCCTCGAAGTCGTCGATCAGCACGCGCTCGCCCTGCGACCTGCCGTGCCCCCGGTGGTCCGGGCCGTAGACGGCGGCGCCGTGGCGCACCAGGGCGTCGGCGACGTGCTCGTACCGGCCGATGTGCTCACCGTAGCCGTGGACGAGAACGGCGACGTAGCGGGGCCGCTCGCGCGGCCACTCACGCAGGACGATCTCACCTCGTGTGCCGGCGAACCTGTGCTCGCGTGACTCGGCCATGTCGTGCTCCTCCGTCTCACCTGCGGTGAGCGTACGTCCCGGGCGCGGCGCGGTGCCAGGCACGGGGGAGGTGCGCCGGCGAGCGGGGCTAGATGGGGCTAGATGTCGTAGTCGAACTCGTCGTACGAGAGCTTCCTGCGCAGGATGCGGATCACCTTGGGCGGGTCGTCGTGCGGCCCCGGCACGTAGTAGGGCCTGCCGCCCCGGCCGAAGGTGATCGCCGCCGGCCCCTCCCACGCGCCCAGCAGTGGCGAGACCTGCTCGAACTCCTCGTGCGACCCGATGCCCAGCGACCGGGCGTAGTCGTCGGCGCCGAACACGAGGTGGCGGGCCAGCTCGATCGGCGCCTCCTGGAAGCCCTTGTAGTCGCTGAAGAAGTACTCCCGAAACCGCCGCAGCTCCCGCTCGTCGAGCACGTCGGGGCCGATGACGTTCTTGACGCCGGTGCAGTAGACGTCGGCCAGGTAGCCGGCGACCGTCATCCTGTCCCACGTGTGGCGCCTGGCCACCAGCACCGACACCATGCCGCCGTCGGCGTCGGGGGCCTCGTCGGCCCAGCCGCGGGCCGGGTCGACGCCGAGGCCGTTGCTCCAGCCGACGCTGATCCAGCAGCCGGCCAGCTCCGGCTCGCGCCCGCCGCCGCCCGCCGCGGCGTCCTCGGCGGCGATGGCGCGCACCAGCGGGGCCACGGCCGACGGGGGCACCTTGAGCGCGCGGGCGATCTCCTTGGGCGAGCGGCCCTCGGCCCTCAGCTCGCGTACGCGTTCCTTGAGTTCTGCGCTGTCCACCCGCGCAGCCTAGCCGTAAGGACCGGTGAAGGGGATCGTAAGCCCCTGCGGTCATCGTGGCCTGCATCGAGCGAAGGAGGCCACGATGGCGCGGACCGGCTGGTACGAGATCATCCGGTTGTTCGACGCCCCGCGCGAGCAGGTGTTCGCGGCCTGGATCATGCCGGCGCGGTTCGCCCGGTGGTTCGGGCCGCGGTTCACCGGCGCGCCGGTGGACCGGATGGTCCTGGACGCCAGGCCGGGCGGCACGTGGCGGGTGACGCTGACGGCCGAGGAGGGCTTCGAGGTGACCTTCGACGGCGTCTACCGGGAGGTGACGCCGCCGGAGCGGCTCGTCTTCACCACCGGCGACCCGGACGGGCCGGGACCGGCCTCGGTGGTGACGGTCGAGCTGGCGGACGACGGGGGCAGGACCGTGATGACCTTCCGCGAGCACGGGGCCGACGCCTGCGAGGAGTCCAGGCGGGGCTGGATGGAGTTCTTCGACCGGCTCGGGGAGCTGCTTTCGGGGTGAGGTCAGAGCGCCGCGGGCGCGTCGTCCAGCTCCAGCTCGCTCCCTTGCTCGTACGCGGCCGCGGGGGCGTCGTCCAGCTCCAGCTTGCTCCCTTGCTCGTACGCGGCCGCGAACTCCGGCTCGCCCAGCGCCTCCCGGCACGCGACGGTGACGCGGACGACCTCCTCCTGCTCGGAGGGCACGGCGGGGGTCTGGTGCCGGGCGCGGGCCGACGCGGCGACGCCGAGCAGGCGGGACGCCGCCAGGTGGGAGCCGCCGGCGGCCAGCGCGCTGGCCATGGCCTCCACGGTGAACGCGCTGGTGCGCGGGTCGCCCAGCTTGCGGCACGCGTCGTACGCCTCCCGGTGCAACTCCAGCGCGGCGGCCCAGTCGCCGCGCTGCTCGGTGACGTAGCCGAGCGCGGCCAAGGTGGTCGGCAGGTGCAGGGCGGGCTCGACGCCGGGGCCGCGCGGGACGCCGTCGAGCAGGTTGAGCAGGTGCTTCTCGGCCAGGTCGAGCTCGCCGGCCTTCTGGGCGGCGCAGGCCAGGCCCATCTCCGACATCATCCGGCCCTCGCGGTAGCCGTGGGAGACGGCCAGCCGCATGGCCTCGCCGCACAGCTCCATCGCGCGCGCGTGGTCGCCCTCGTACATGGCCACCCAGCCCAGCCACGAGGTGCGGCGGACCACCTCGGGCCAGAGCCCCAGCTCCGCGGCCAGGCCCAGGCCCTCGGCGAACAGCTCCTTGGCGCGCTCACCGTCGGCGAGCGTCTGGGCCAGTCCGGCGAGCCATTCGGTGGCCTGGAGCAGGCCCCACCGGTCGCCGAGCTCCCGGAACAGCCGGGCGCTCTCCTCACCGATCTCCTTGAGCGTCTCCAGGTCGCTGCGGGCGAAGGCGGACCTGGCCTGCTTGCTGAGCGCGGCGGCGACGCCCCACCGGTCACCGGCGGCGCGGCACGCCTCCAGCGCCGTGGCGATGAGCCTCTCGCCCGTCGGCAGGTCGAGCACGACCATGCCGACGAAGAGGGTGGCCCTGGCCCGGGCGGCGGGGTCCTGGATCCGGGCGAGCACCGGCTCGTGGTCGACCTCTTCGCCGAGCAGCATGGTGAACCCGGCCAGCCACCCGGCCGCCCGGGCCGCCGCCACCTCAGCCGACCCGGCGCCCACTCCGAAGACCGGTCCTGATGCCAGTCCGGGGACCAACCCCAAAGCCAGTCCGGAGCCCGATCCCGAGGCCGACCCGGAGCCCGATCCCGAGGCCGATCCCGAGACCGATCCAGAAACCGGTCCGGAGGCCGCGGTCAGGGCTGTTTCCAGGGCGCGGCGGGCTTCGGCCAGGCGGCCGCGCAGGAACCAGTACCAGGCCAGGGCGTTGACCAGCCGCAGCGCGACGTCCGCCGCCCCCTGTTGGACGGCCGTGTCGAGGGCGGCGCGCAGGTTGGCGCTCTCGGCGTCCAGCCGTTGCAGCCAGACCCGCTGCTCGTGCCCGTACAGGTGAGGCTCGGCCTGTTCGGCGAGGGCCAGGTAGCAGCGCGCGTGCGCGGCCCGTACCGCGTCGGACTCGCCCACGTCGGCGAGGCGGTCCAGGCAGTATTCGGCCACCGACTCCAGCAGCCGGTAGCGCACGCCCGCCGCGCCGTCCACGACCACCACCAGCGAGCGGTCCACCAGCCGGGCCAGCACGGCGAGCACGTCGTGCTCGGGGGTCATCGTCTCGGCGGCCTCCAGCGTGCAACCGTCGGCGTGCACGGCCAGCCGCCGCAGCACCGCCCGCTCGGGCTCGGTGAGCAGCTCCCAGCTCCAGTCGATCACCGCCATGAGGGTCCGCTGACGGGCGGGCGCGCCGCGCCGGCCCGTCGCCAGCAGCCGGAACCGGTCGTCGAGCCGGTCCACCACGCCCTGCACGCCGAGCGCCCGCACCCGGGTGGCGGCCAGCTCCAGCGCCAGCGGGATGCCGTCGAGCCGGCGGCAGAGCTGCGCCACCGCCTGCGCGTTGCCCGCGTTGAGGGCGAACCCGCGCTCCGAGGCCGCCGCCCGCGCCACGAACAGCCGCACCGCGTCGGATCTGGCCATGACCGCCAGGTCGGTGCTGCCCGGCAGGTCGAGCGGCGGCACCGCCCACAGCACCTCGCCGTCCACCGCCAGCGGCTCCCTGCCGGTGGCCAGGACGCGCAGCCCGGGGGCGGCGCGCAGCAGCCGCGCGGCCAGCTCGGCGACCTGCTCCACGACGTGCTCGCAGTTGTCCAGCACGAGCAGGGTGCGGCGGGACCGCAGGGCGTCGGCCAGCCGGTCGGCGGGCGCGGCGGCGTCGTCCTGCCGGAGGTCGAGGACCGCCATGACGGCCTCGGGCAGCGCCGCGGTCCGCCGGTCGAGCGGGGCCAGCTCCACGAGCCACACTCCGTCGGGGAACTCCTCCGTCAGCTCGCCCGCCACCTCCAGCGCCAGCCGGGTCTTGCCGACCCCGCCGGTGCCGGTGAGCGTGACCAGCCGTTCCTCCCGCACCAGCGCGCACACCTCGGCCAGCGCCTCGCCCCGGCCGATGAGTCTGCTCAGGGAGGCGGGCAGGTTGGTCGCCGGGCGCCGGGCGGGGCCGCTCAGCGCCGGGTCCTGGTTGAGTATCGCCTGGTGCAGGGCCGCCAGCTCGGGGCTCGGGTCGAGGCCGAGCTCCTCGGCCAGCCGCTCGCGCAGCTCCGCGTAGCCGGCCAGCGCCTCGCTCTGCCGGCCCGCCCGGTAGAGGGCGCGCAGGTGGGCGGCGCGCAGCCGCTCCCGCAGCGGGTGGCGGGCCACCAGGTCGCCCAGCTCGGCCACCAGCAGCCCGTGCTCGCCCAGCTCCAGCCGGGCCTCCGCGCGCAGCTCCAGCGCGCTCAGCCGCTGCTCCTCCAGCCGTACGGCGGCGGCCCTGGCGAACTCCTCGTCCGCGAAGTCCGCGTACGCAGGGCCCCGCCACAGGCTGAGCGCGTCGGCGAGCAGGCCGGCGCGGGTGCGCGGGTCGTCGGCCGCCTCGGCCTGGGACAGCAGGCGGGCGAAGCGCGCGGCGTCCACGTCGGCCGCGGCCAGTTGGTAGCCGGGAGCCTTGGAGACGACCAGGCCCTTGCCGCCGGGCTCGGCGTCCTCCAGCGCCTTGCGCAGCTGGGAGATCCGCACCTGGAGCGCGCCCACAGGGTTGCCCGGCGGCTCGTCGCCCCACAGGTCGAACACCAGGCGGTCGCCCGAGACCGGGCGGCCCTCCGCCGCGAGCAGGTCGGCCAGGAGCGCGCGCACCTTGAGCCCCGGCACGCTCACGAGCTCGCCGCCGTCGGTCCACACGGCGAGCGGGCCCAGCACTCCGAAACGCATGCCCGCCACCATAGGCGACGCCTCCGACCGTTTCCGGGTCAGCGTCCCCCGGCTTCGGGGGGTCGCGGGAGGTGGGGGGCCTTCCTGGAGGAGCCTCGGTAGCGGACGGGGTCGTAGCGGCGTTCGCCGACGTCCAGCTTGGCGTGCGCCGCGGCGACCAGGTCGACGCCGAGGACGTCGGCGAGCCGGACCAGGTAGGCGGTGACGTCGCCCAGCTCGGCCGTGATCCGGGACAGGGTCTCGGGGTCGGGGCTGCGGGACTCGTCGGGGGTGAGCCACTGGAGTTCGGCCACCAGCTCACCGACCTCGCCCGCCAGCGCCATCGCCAGGTTCTTCGGCGTGTGGAACCGTTCCCACTCGCGGACCTCCGCGAAGGCCCGCAGCCGCTCGGCCAGCCCGTCCAACTCCGTCGTCATGGGTCACGACCCTACGAGCCTCGCGGGGGGCCGTGGGCGCCGCTCCGGCCGGTGAGATTTCGACGGCGGGGGTCTGAACGTTTCAGCGCGGCCCCGGCGACCGGTTTGTGGATAATCGTCCGAGCGGCACGGAACGAGCCGCACGGAACGAGGGGCACGGAACGAGGGGAGCGGGGGCCTGATGGACGCGGTGATCGACGGGCGGGCGGCGGAGGCCGGCGACGTGGCGCTCGCCGTGTCGGCGCGGTACGGCCACTTCACGGCGATGCAGCTGCGCGGCGGCAGGGTGCGCGGGCTGCGGTGGCACCTGGAACGGCTGACCGCCGCCACCCGCGAGCTGTTCGGTCAGGAGCTCGACCTGGACCTGGTGCTGCGCTCGGTCCGGGAGCTGGGTGCGGTGGACGCGAGCGTGCGGGTGTACGTGTGCGACGCGGGCGGGGTGCGGGTGATCGCGGTGTCCGGCCCGCCGGTGCGCCTCGCGGCCACCCCGAAAAGCCTCAGGTCCGTCCCCTACCAGCGGTTCCTGCCGCACATCAAGCACACCGGCGGCTTCCCGCAGGGCTATCTGGGCAGGCTCGCCGAGCTGGAGGGGTACGACGAGGCGCTGCTGACGTCGGAGGACGGGGTGATCTCCGAGGGGGCGATCACGAACCTGGGCTGCTTCGACGGCGACCGGATGGTCTGGCCGGACGCGCCGATGCTGCACGGCGTCACCATGCGGGTGCTGGAGTCCGAGCTGGCGCGGGCGGGGGTGCCGGGCGAGCGGCGGGTGCTGCGGGTGGCCGACCTGCCCGGCTTTCCCGTCGTGTTCCTGGCCAACTCGTGGGGCGTGGTGGCCGTGGACCGGGTCGACGGCCACCGGCTCAAGGTGGACGAGGCGCTGATGGCCGAGGTGACCGGCTGCTACGAGGCCGCGCCCTGGGACTCCTTCTGATCGAGTGACCAGCCGCCGGGTTCGAGGCGGTTGAGCAGGGCGGCGAGCGTGGTCCCGTACACGACGTGGCCGGCGGCCATCACGGCGGGGCGGCCGGGATGGTCGCGCACGATCGGCGGGAGCAGGCTCATGCGCGGCACCCAGCCCTGATAGCTGACCACCCAGATGAGCAGCGCGTAGGCGACGCCGAGCGACACGCGGCGGTCCGGCTCGCGCGACAGCAGGGCGAAGGCGGTGCCGGAGGTGACGCCGAAGCCGAGGTGGGCCAGCGCGCCGAGCACGCCCTCGCCGGGCTTGGGGCGGCGCTTGCCGCCCGGGAGCAGGCCGCGGACGATGTGCTTGGGCGGCTGGGCGGGCATGAGGCCGGCCTTCTGGCCGGCCACCATGACGGCGCTCATCGTCACGGTGGCGACCGCGCCGCTGAGGGCCCCGTTCACGAGTCTGCGCATCATGGCCCTGCCGCTGCCCCCGCCGGCAGGGCCGAAACGCGAGGTCAGGCGGGCTGCGCGGTGGTGCTCTCGCGCACGATCAGGTCCGTGGCCAGCTCGACCCGGCGGGCCTCGGGCGCCTCGCCGCGCCGCATGGCCAGCACGGTGCGGGTGGCGAGCGCGGCCATCTCCTGCAGCGGCTGGCGCACGGTGGTCAGCGGCGGCCAGGCAGACTTGGCCAGCGGGATGTCGTCGAAGCCGACGACGCTGAGGTCCTCGGGGACCCGCAGGCCGCGCTGGCGGGCCGCCTCGAAGACGCCGAACGCCTGCATGTCGCTGCCCGCGAAGATCGCCGTCGGCGGGTCGTCGAGGGAGAGCAGCGCGTGGCCGTGGTCGTGGCCGGAGTCGACCATGAACGTGCCGCGCCGGATCAGCTCGGGGGCCATGGGCACGCCCGCGGTCTCCAGGGCGGCGCGGTAGCCGTCGATGCGGGCCTGGCTGCACAGCATGTCGGCGGGGCCGCTGATCATGCCGATCCGGCGGTGGCCGAGCTCCAGCAGGTGGCGGGTGGCGGCCAGGCCGCCGTTCCAGTTGGTGGCGCCGACGGAGACGACTCCGGGGGCGGGCTCACCCTCGGGGTCCACCACGACGAACGGCAGCGAGCGGGCGCTCAACTGGTCCTGGACGCCGACCGACAGCTTGGAGGCGACGATGACCACGCCGTCGGTGCGGCGGCCGGCGAGCCGTTCGAGCCAGTCGCGACCGGGTCCCGCGTGGGTGTGCAGGACGGTGATGACGACGCTGGCCCCGGCCTCGTGGGCGGCGCTCTCGGCCCCGCGCACGATCTCCATCGCCCAGGGCGACTCCATCTCGGTGAAGACGAGGTCGACCAGTCCGGCCGGGGTCTCGTCCTGGCTGATGCGCCGCTGGTAGCCGTGCTTGTGCAGCAGCCGCTCGACGCGATGGCGGGTCGCCGGGGCGACCTCCGGCCGACCGTTGATCACCTTGGACACCGTGGGGATCGACACCCCGGCTTCCTCGGCTATGAGGGCGATCGTCACCCTCCTCTTCCCAGACATGATCCGGAGTTTATCCGAAACTTTCGGAGTCCGGATAAGCGGGGGTGATCGGATCGCGACTGTCAGAGCTATTGACGCCTCGCGTGACAAGTACCTATGCTCCGGTGGACGAAAATATCGGGGGGTTCACGAAACTTTCGCCAGCCGAGGAGGGAACCCCTATGAAGCGAACCTGCGCGTTGATCGCTGCGGCCGTTCTGGTAGCCGGTTGCGGAGGCGGACAGACCGCCACGACGGAGCCCGGCGACGGTGGCTCGCCCGGCAAGGTCACGCTCGAATGGTGGCACCTGTCCACGTCCGACCCCTTGAAGACCATCTGGGAGACCCGGGCCAAGGAGTTCCAGGCCGCGAACCCGCACGTGACCGTCAAGATGACGGTCCTGGAGAACGAGGCGTACAAGTCCAAGCTGACCACGCTCACCCAGTCGGGCAAGGCCCCCCACGTCTTCGCCACCTGGGGCGGCGGCGTGCTGAAGCAGCAGATCGACGCGGGCCTGGTCAAGGACATCAGCGCCGACGTCGCGTCGGAGCTCGGCACCTTCACCACGGCGGCGCTGGCCGCGTACCAGTTCGACGGCAAGACGTACGCGCTGCCGACGGACATCGGCATGGTCGGCTTCTGGTACAACAAGAAGCACTTCGAGAAGGCCGGCGTCACCGAGCCGCCGAAGACCTGGAGCGGCTTCCTCGACACGGTCAAGAAGCTCAAGACCGCCGGCATCACCCCCATCGCGCTGGCCGGCAAGGAGAAGTGGCCGGGCCACTACTACTGGGCCTACCTGTCCATGCGCATCGCCGGACTGCAGGCGATGCACCAGGCCGGCGTCGACCACGACTTCACCAAGCCCGAGTTCATCGAGGCGGGACGGCAGCTCAAGGCACTGGTCGACCTGCAGCCGTTCCAGCGGGGCTTCCTCGGGGCCGGCTACTCGACCCCTGACGGCCAGTCCGCCAGCGTCTCCAACGGCAAGGCCGCGATGGAGCTGATGGGCCAGTGGGCTCCGGCGGTGCAGAACGACTCAGGCAAGGGCCTCGGCAAGGACCTCGGCTTCTTCCCGTTCCCGGAGGTCGAGGGCGGCAAGGGCGTCATCACCGAGGCGTTCGGCGGCGGCGGGGGCATGGCCGTGGGCGCCGACGCCCCGAAGGAGGCCCTCGACCTGGTCAAGTTCCTCACCAACACCGAGAACCACACCAAGACCGTCGAGGCCGGCGGCGTCCTGCCGGTGCTCAAGGGCGAGGAGAGCGCGGTCAAGGACGAGAACCTCAAGATCGTCGCCGACTCGCTGGCCAACGCCACCGGCTTCCAGCTCTACCTGGACCAGGCGTACCCGCCCGCCGTCGGCTCCGAGGTCAACGACAGCGTGGCCGAGCTGATCGCCGGCGCCAAGACTCCCGAGCAGGCGGCGCAGGACATCACCGAAGTGGCGAAGAGCGAGAGCGAATGACGACCGTGACCCGCCGGCCGGAGGCGGAGACGCTTCCGGCCGGGCCCCACCGTCGCCGCAGGCCCGGCAGGCCCAGGAACCTGCTGACGATCACCTTGTTCCTGCTGCCGGCCCTGGCGCTCTTCCTGCTGCTGGTGGTGGCCCCGATCCTGGTGGCGATGTACGCCAGCGCGTTCCGGTGGAACGGCTTCGGCGGCCTGCCCACGAACTTCATCGGCTTCGACAACTTCACCAGGCTCTTCAGCAGCGACATCTTCTACACCGACCTGACGAACCTGCTGCTGGTGATCACGGCCACCCTGCTGATCCAGCTCCCGTTCGCGCTGGGCATCGCGATGCTGCTGCACCAGCGCATCCGGGGGCGGGCTTTCTACAGGCTGGTGTTCTTCGCGCCGTACGTGCTGTCCGAGGTCATCACCGGCGTGCTGTTCTCGCTGATCCTGTCGCCGGAGAACGGCATCGCCAACCGGATCCTGGGCCCGCTGGGGCTGGAGTCGGAGTGGCTGTCGGACCCCGACAGCGCCCTGTGGTCGCTCTTCCTGGTCATGACCTGGAAGTACTTCGGCTTCCACATGATGATCTACCTGGCCGGCCGGCAGAACATCCCGAACGAGCTGATCGAGGCCGCGAAGATCGACGGGGCGGCCGGCTGGAAGGTCTTCCGGTACGTCACGCTGCCCCTGCTCGGACCCACGATCAGGATCAGCGTGTTCCTCTCCGTCATCTACACCATCCAGCTCTTCGACCTGGTCTGGATCCTCACCGAGGGCGGGCCGGCGCACGCGTCGGAGACCCTGGCCGTGACCATGTTCACGCTCGGCTTCGAACGCTCCCAGGTCGGTTACGCCAGCGCCATCAGCGTGGTGATGTTCGGGCTCAGCCTGATCTTCGCCCTGGGATACCAGCGCCTGGTCATGCGACGTGACCTGGAGGGCGCGACCACCGCCATGGGAGGGAAGCGATGAGGCGCACCACCCTGCCTCTGCACGTGATCGCCTGGATCGTCGGCGCGTTCATCCTCATCCCCGTGGTGTACGCGCTGCTCGGCGGCTTCAAGAGCACCCAGCAGCTCTCGGTGAACCCGTTCGGCCTGCCCAGCCCCTGGGAGCCGGGCAACTACACCGAGGTGCTGACCACGGGGTCCTTCTGGCGTCAGGTCTGGAACAGCACGTTCATCGCCATCGCCACCACCGTCCTGGTGGTCGCGCTGTCGGCGCTGGCCGCGTTCGTCTTCGCCCGCTTCGCCTTCCGGGGCAGGGAAGCGCTGTTCACGCTCTTCACCGCGGGCCTGATGTTCCCGTTCGCGGTCGCGATCCTGCCCATCTTCGTGATGCTGCGCACCCTGAACCTGCTGGACAACCCGATGGGCGTGATCCTCGTGCAGGCCGCGTTCGGGCTGCCGCTGACGATCATCATCCTGCGCCAGTTCTTCAGGAGCATCCCGGGCGAGATCGAGGAGGCCGCCACCATCGACGGCTGCTCGGCGTTCGGCTTCTTCTGGCGGATCCTGCTGCCGATGGCCCGCCCGGCGATCGCCACCGTGTCGGTGCTGGCGATCGTGGGGAGCTGGAACAACTTCATGCTCCCGCTGGTCGTCTTCAGCGAGGAGCTGAGCTGGACGCTCCCGCTCGGCATCCAGCAGTTCCAGGGCCAGTACAGCACGGACACCGCGCGGGTGCTCGCCTACCTCGTGCTGGCCATGCTGCCCGCGCTGGGGTTCTACGCCATAGCGGAACGCCACCTGATCGGTGGTCTCACAGCCGGCGCGACGAAAGGGTGACCATGCTGCACGTCTCCGGAGCTCAGCTCCGCACGGCCGACGACCAGCCCGTACGCCTGCGCGGCGTCGGATTGGGCGGCTGGATGAACCTGGAGAACTTCATCACCGGCTATCCGGCCAACGAGGCGGCGATGCGCGCGGCGGTGGGCCAGGTGCTGGGCGAGGAGCGGGCCGCGCTCTTCTTCGACCGGCTGCTCTCCTCCTTCTTCACCGAGCAGGACGCGGCGCTGCTGGCCGGGCTGGGCGTGAACTGCGTCCGCATCCCGGTCGGCTACCGGCACTTCGAGTCCGACGACCGGCCGTTCGAGATCACGGAGTGCGGTTTCACCCACCTGGACCGGGTGATCGACCTGCTCGGCCGGCACGGCGTCTACAGCGTGATCGACCTGCACGCGCTGCCCGGCTCGCAGAACCAGCACTGGCACTCCGACAACCCGACGCACGTGGCGGCCTTCTGGCAGCACCGGCACTTCCAGGACCGGGTGGTGCACCTGTGGGAGGCCCTCGCCGACCACTACCGGGACAACCCGTGGGTGGCCGGCTACAACCCGGTCAACGAGCCGGGCGACCCGAGCGGCAAGGTCGTCGGCCCGTTCTACGACCGGCTGGTCAAGGCGGTGCGCGCGGCCGACCCCCGGCACGTGCTGTTCCTGGACGGCAACACCTACTCGACCGACTTCTCGATCTTCCGGGAGGTGTACGAGAACACGGTGTTCGTCTGTCACGACTACGCCCTGGCCGGGTTCGCCCACGGCGGCGGCTACCCCGGCTACACCCAGGGCCGCTGGTGTGACCGGGACGAGCTGGAGCGCACGTTCGAGGAACGGTCGCGGTTCCAGCGCGAGACCGGCACCCCGCTGTGGGTCGGCGAGTTCGGCCCCGTCTACACCGGCGACCCGGAACGGGACGGGGAGCGCTACCAGATCCTCCGCGACCAGCTGGACATCTACGACCGGCACCAGGCCGGCTGGTCCCTGTGGACGTACAAGGACGTCGGCCTGCAGGGGCTGGTGTGCGCCGGCGGGCCGTACCTGGAGAGGTTCGGCCCGTTCATCGACAAGAAGCGCCGCCTGGGCGCGGACCGGTGGGGCTCCACCATGGAGGAGTGCGCCGAGGTGCTCGCCCCGCTGCACACGCTGATGGAGACCGAGTTCCCCACCTGGGACCCGTACCCGTGGGGGGCCCGCTACCAGACCGACGACCTGATCCGGCACATCCTCATCGCCCAGGCGCTGCTGCCCGAGTACGCCGAGTTGTTCAGGGGCCTCGACGACAGCGAGCTCATCGCACTGGCCGATTCGTTCGCGCTGGAGAACTGCCGCCGCCGCGAACCCCTGCTGGAGCTGCTGGCCGCGAACCTGGACGGGACCGCGTCACCCTGACGCGAGCCGGAAGGAGTCCCTGTTGTCGCGCTGGTCCGGGTCGAGGAAGGTCGAGGTCACGGACACGGTCACCGTGTCCGGGCCCCCGGCCCGGACCCGGACCGGGACGCTGACCCGTACCGGCCGGCCCGGACGGACCACCGCCAGGGTGC
>NZ_JAPNNL010000138.1 GCF_027620315.1 Nonomuraea corallina
GCCTCTGACGTGATCAGGCGCAACCCTCGGCCGGCGGTGCCTCGGTCGACAGCTTCAGACCCTGGATGCCGCCGAACCACTTGTCCAGCAGGCTCTTGATCGTGCCGTTGTCCCACAGCGTCTTGATCGCGGTGTTCACGGCCTCACAGGTCTTGGTGTCGCCCTTCTTCAGGCCCACCCCGTACTTCTCGTCGGTGAAGCCCTGGCCCAGCACCTTGAAGTTGCCGCCGGCCTGCTTGGCGAAGCCCGCCAGGATCAGGTCGTCGGTGGTGACGGCGTCGAGGTTGCTGCCGTCGAGCTTGGCCACGCACTCGGAGTAGTTGGCCGCGTCGACGGTGGTGGCGTCGAGGTCGAGCTCGCCGTCCGGCGGCGGGTCGGTGATGCGCTTGTAGGAGTTGGAGCCGGCGGCCTTGCAGATCCGCTTGCCTTCGAGGTTCTGCGGGCTGGTGATCGAGGTGTCGTCCTTGCGGACCATCACGTCCTGGTGCGCGATCACGTAGGGGCCGCCGAAGGTGACCTTGCCCTTGCGCTCCTCGGTGATCGAATAGGTGGCGAAGATGATGTCGACCGTGCCGTTCTGCAGGAACGGCTCGCGGTTGGACGAGGCCGACTCCTTCCACTCGACCTTGACGTCGGTGCCGCCGTTCATCTCCTTGAGTACGGCCTTGGCCACGTCGACGTCGAAGCCCTCCGGCTCGGGGCCGGTCTTCAGGCCCAGGCTCGGCTGGTCCCACTTGGTGCCGACCACGATGGTGCCGCCACCCTTGACCTTGTCGATCACGGTGGCGAAGGAACCGCCGCCACCGCCACCGCCGCCGCCGGCGTCATCGCCGCCGCAAGCGGACAACGCCCCCACCATGGCGAACGCGGCGAGCACCGCTCCCATCCGACGCATGTGCATGTGTAACCTGCCTCTTCAATCAGTGCGTGAGGATCTTCGAAAGGAAGTCACGCGCCCGGTCGGTCCGCGCGTTGGTGAAGAACTCGTCAGGGGTGTTCTCCTCGACGATCTGACCGTCGGCCATGAACACCACCCGGTTGGCGGCCCTGCGGGCGAAGCCCATCTCGTGGGTCACGACCATCATCGTCATCCCGTCCCGTGCCAGCCCGATCATGACGTCGAGCACCTCCTGCACCATCTCGGGGTCGAGCGCGGAGGTCGGCTCGTCGAACAGGATCATCTTCGGATCCATGGCGAGAGCCCTGGCGATGGCGACCCGCTGCTGCTGGCCACCGGAGAGCTGGGCGGGGTACTTGTCGGCCTGGGCCGCGATGCCGACCCGCTCCAGCAGCTCCATGGCGCGCCTGTCGGCGGCGTCCTTGGCCTTGCGGCGAACCTTGACCGGGCCCAGCGTGACGTTCTCGCGGATCGTCTTGTGGGCGAACAGGTTGAACTGCTGGAACACCATGCCGACGTCGGAGCGCAGCCGGGCGAGGCTCTTGCCCTCCTCCGGCAGCACCTGGCCGTCGAAGACGATCTTGCCCTCGTCGATCGTCTCCAAGCGGTTGATCGTCCGGCAGAGCGTCGACTTGCCGCCCCCTGACGGGCCGATGACGACCAGGACCTCGCCGCGAGAGACGGTCAAGTTGATGTCCTTCAGGACGTGCAAGGCCCCGAAGTGCTTGTTGACGTGCTCCATCTGCACGAGTGGAGTGGCGTCCCCGTTCTCCGTCATGGACCCAAACGGTAGAGGCCCCAAGGACGCTGGTCACTAACCAGGCGGTACCGATCCGATCACATCAACTGGTCAAGCTGGCCTTTTGGGGTTGTGCGGACGGTGCGGGACAGGTAACGACTACCCTGGTTCATGCCATGACTGTGACCCAGGAGAGCGCCCGCACGTACGAGGTCCGCACGTACGGGTGCCAGATGAACGTGCACGACTCCGAACGGCTGTCCGGCCTGCTGGAAGGCGCCGGCTACGTGCCCGTGCCCGACGGCGGCACCGCCGACGTGGTCGTCTTCAACACCTGCGCCGTCCGCGAGAACGCCGACAACCGCCTCTACGGCAACCTCGGCCACCTGCGCCCGGCCAAGGTGCGCAACCCGCGCATGCAGATCGCGGTCGGCGGCTGCCTCGCCCAGAAGGACCAGGGCGAGATCGTCCGTAAAGCGCCCTGGGTCGACGTGGTGTTCGGCACCCACAACATCGGTTCGCTGCCCGTGCTGCTGGAGCGCGCCCGCATCGAGGGCGAGGCGCAGGTCGAGCTCAAGGAGTCGCTGGAGGTCTTCCCCTCCACGCTGCCGACCCGGCGCGAGTCCGCCTACGCCGCGTGGGTCGCCATCTCCGTCGGCTGCAACAACACCTGCACGTTCTGCATCGTGCCGTCGCTGCGCGGCAAGGAGAAGGACCGCCGCCCCGGCGACGTGCTCGCCGAGGTGCGCACCCTCGTCGAGCAGGGCGTCCTGGAGGTGACCCTGCTCGGGCAGAACGTCAACACCTACGGCGTCGAGTTCGGCGACCGGCTGGCCTTCGGCAAGCTGCTGCGGGCCTGCGGCGACGTCGAAGGGCTGGAGCGGGTCCGGTTCACCTCGCCGCACCCCGCCGCGTTCACCGACGACGTGATCGCCGCCATGGCCGAGACGCCCAACGTCATGCACCAGCTCCACATGCCGCTCCAGTCCGGCTCCGACCGAGTGCTCAAGGCCATGCGCCGCTCCTACCGCGCCGAGCGCTACCTCGGCATCATCGAGCGGGTCCGCGCGGCCATGCCCGACGCGGCCATCTCCACCGACATCATCGTCGGCTTCCCCGGCGAGACGGAGTCGGACTTCCAGGCGACCCTCGACGTCGTACGGGAGAGCCGCTTCGCCAACGCCTTCACCTTCCAGTACTCGATCAGGCCGGGCACCCCCGCCGCGACCATGGACGACCAGATCCCCAAGGAAGTCGTCCAGGAGCGCTACGAGCGCCTGGTCGCGCTGCAGGAGGAGATCTCCTGGGCGGAGAACAAGAAGCAGGTCGGCCGGACCCTGGAGGTCCTGGTGGCCGAGGGGGAGGGTCGCAAGGACGACACCACCCGCCGCCTGTCCGGCCGCGCCCCCGACAACCGGCTGGTCCACTTCGCGGCGGGCGAGCAGACGCCGCGCCCGGGCGACATGGTCACGGTCGAGGTCACCTACGCCGCCCCGCACCACCTGGTCGCGGACGGCCCGGTCCGGGAGCTGAGGCGCACCCGCGCGGGCGACGCCTGGCAGGCCCGGCGTGAGGGTCCCCAGGGGGCGCCGGGAGTCATGCTCGGCATGCCCTCCATCGGCCGCCCCGCCCCGGTGGCCGCCCCGGCGTCCGGCTGCTCCGCCCACTGACCGCCGGGCTCCTGCCCCGTCAGCGGCCGAGGCCGTCGAGGGCCTCGTAGCACGCCGCGCGGCGGAAGTCGTGGAAGGTGGCGCAGGGGTCGGGCCCGGGGAGCCCTGTGGCCCGCGCCTCCGGCTGGGGAGCCGGAGCGGGCGAGGGGGCCGCGGTGCGCGCCGGGCCGTGAGAGGCGCGGCCACCTGGCCTGTCCGCGGTACGCGACGGGCCGCGAGAGGTGCGCCCCGGCCTGCCCGCGGTGGGTGTGGGGTCGTGAGCGGTGCGGCCTCCTGGCCTGTCCGCGGTGCGCGCCGGGGCGTGAAGGGCCCGGCCGTCCGGCCTGCCCACGCCGGAACGTTCCAGGATGGCGGAAGGGTGCGACTGGCCGGGGATCGGCCGATCGTGATCCGGGCCGTACGCGCCGCGTCCGATGTCTTCGCCGGCGTCGGCCGTGGGGGAAGGGGACGGCGGCTGGAGCGCGCCGCCCGGCGGGGGGAGCGGACGGAGCCAGGGCGCGCTTCCCGGCGTGGCGGAGCGCGACGCCGGAGTGTGCGGATCGGGTGAGGGAACGGACGCCCACCTGGGCTCGTCCGCCGCGCGAGAATGATCGGAAAACGCGCTTTCCTGATCGAGTTCCGATGCCGTTCCACGGCCGTTCATTCGGTGGCCGGTGAACGCCAGGAGAATGGCGGCACCCGCGATGACCAGGACGGTCGTGACGGCGGCGGAGGGGGCGAGGGCAGGTCGACGACCTGGGCGAATAGGACCTTGGGGGGACAAGTCGTGATTCCTTTGTGATTGTTGCGTGAGCATTCCACTGTTGCGGCTAGTGTGGTCCATCGCCCGCGGAAGCCGGAGAGCTTTCCCGATACGACCGCAGGAGTTGTGGCACCATGCAAGATCCGACCGAGCCGGATCGACTTGAGATCCTCAACGGCCCAGGCGACCACCGCCGGGCCGCGTCCAACAGGCCGAGCGGCAAGAAGAAGATCACTGTCATCGCGGCGGCCGTGCTCGTGGCGGCGCTGGGAGTGGGTGGCGTGGGCTACGCGCTGACCGCCGGCGCGGCCGATCCGGGCGCCCCCGCCCAGCAGAGCGGGCAGGCGGGGCCCGGCCAGGGCGCCGGTGAGGACACGGACCAGGACACGGGCCAGGGCGCGGACGAGCCGCTCCGCGACGACGCCGCCGACGAGGCCACCATGGGCGACGCCGACACCGAGCTGCCCGAGGAGGAGGCCGCCGAGATGGGCGACGCCGCCGTCGGCGACACCTCCGGCGATGACTCCGGGGACACCTCCGGGGACACGGGCAACAGCCGTGACACCGGCCAGGACGCGTCGAAGAAGAAGACCGCGACGGAGGACTCCGGCGCGAAGGAGGAAGGCGGCGGCAAGAAGCCCACGACCGCGGCCAAGCCGCCGCAGTCCGACGGTGACGACCCGGCCGACGGCCCGGCCGGAGCGGTCACCGGCCAGTGCGCCAAGAGCGGCTGCTGACCGCCCACCGAACCACGCGTCACGCGCCCGCTCACCCTCCGGGCGCGTGACCGCGGACGGCCCGTTGGTTTCGTACGCGACGCGCCCGCTCACCCTCCCGGCGCGTGACCGCGTACGGCTCGCCGGTTCTCTGGGTGTGGTCACGGGTGAGGTGCCCGTTCGCCCTCGGAGCGGGGGAGTGAGCGGCTCGCTCGTTCTCTTGCTGGATGTGTTCGTCCGGTGCGGCCTGGGGTCGAAGTGGTCGGCCGGTTATCGGGGGGACTGGACCTACAGGGGCTGGGGCCGCCGTCCCTAGGGTTGCCGGGCATGACGACGGACGCCACGACCCATGACGCCACGACCCATGACGCCACGACCCATGACGCCACGACCCATGACGCCGTGACCGGCAAGGCGGCGGCACTGCGCGCCCTGCACGTGCCGGGCGAGCCGCTGATCCTGCCGAACGCCTGGGACGCCGCGTCGGCGCGGGCCGTACGGGAGGCAGGCTTCCCTGCGGTGGCGACCGGGAGCGCGGCGGTGGCCGGCGTACTGGGGTACGAGGACGGCGAGCTGACGCCCGTCGCCGAGATGCTCGCCGCCGTGGCCCGGGTGGTCCGGGTGGTGGACGTGCCCGTGACGGCCGACATGGAGCGCGGGTACGGGCTGGACCCGGCCGAACTGGCCGAGCGGCTGCTGGCCACCGGCGCGGTCGGCTGCAACCTGGAGGACTCCGACCCCCGTACGGGCGAGCTGATCGACCCTGAGGAGCAGGCGGCGTTCCTGGCGGCCGTGCGGGCCGCGGCGGGACCGGCGCTCGTCGTCAATGCCAGGATCGACACGTACATCGCCAGGGACGGCGACCGCGACCGCGCCGGGGCGGTCGCGCGTGCCCGGCGCTACCTGGAGGCGGGCGCCGACTGCGTCTACCCGATCGGCCTGTCGGACGAGGCCGGGATCGGGGCGCTGGTGGAGGAGGTGGACGGCCCGGTCAACATCCTGTTCAAGCCGGGCACGCCCAGCCTGGCCAGGCTGGCGGAGCTGGGCGTGGCCCGGGTCAGCTACGGCCACGGCCTGCACGCCGCGGCCCACGCCTACGCCGTCCGCCTGATCCAGGCCGTGAGCGAGGGCCGCAGCCCGTACTGACCGTTGCGCTATTGACCGCTGCGCTACTGACCCCTGCGCGCCGCCGGCGGTCAGCGGCGGCGGCGCGGAACGGGGACCCGCATCAGGTCACGGGCCAGGAACACCTCCCCGTCGAAGCTGCGCCGCACCTCCTCCAGGAAGGCGGGTTCCTGGGCGAGGCCGTAGCGCTCGGAGAAGTGCGTGAGCACCAGCCGCCGCACCCCCGCGTCGGCCGCCACCAGTCCGGCCTCGAACGCGGTCAGATGCCCGTACTCCTTGGCCAGCGCCTGCTCGGACGACAGGAACGTGGCCTCGATGACCAGCAGGTCGGCCCCGTTCGCCAGCTCGAACACCGCCTCGCACAGCCGCGTGTCCATGACGAAGGCGGCGCTCTGGCCGGGCCTCGGCACGCTGCACCGGGCCAGCGTCACGCCGCGCACCGAGCCGGTGCGCTGCAGTTCGCCCACCTCGGGGCCGCGGATGCCGTGCGCGGCCAGCCGCTCCGGCAGCATCCGGATGCCCGGCGGCTCCTGGACGCGGTACCCGTACGACTCGACCGGGTGGGACAGGCGCCGGGCGGTCAGCGGGCCGACGGAGGCCAGCTCGCCGGAGACCGGATGCTCCTCGATGACGCCGGTGTCGGCGAACACGGCGGCGTGCCGCAGCCTGCGCCAGTATTCCCGGCCCGAGGCGGGGAAGACGGCCCGCACGGGGTGGCGGACCCGGTCACGCGCGATGCGCTGGACGACGCCGGGCACGCCCAGGCAGTGGTCGCCGTGGAAGTGCGTCAGGCAGATCCAGTGCACGTGGCCGGCGCTCACCCCGGCGTGCACCATCTGCCGCTGTGTCCCCTCGCCCGGGTCGAACAGGTAGCCTTGCCCGTCCCAGCGCAGCAGGTAGCCGTTGTGGTTACGGTGTCGGGTGGGGACCGCGCTGGAGGTGCCGAGGATGACGAGTTCACGGGATGACACGATGACCACCGTCGCGTTCGCCGAGGTGCCGACGCCGGTCGGCCCGTTCGTGCTGGCCGTCACCGAGGACGGGCTGGTCGCGTCGGGCTGGGGAGGCCGCGAGCGGCTGCGCGACCGTCTCGGCCTGCCTGAGGTCCATGACCCGGATCGTACGGCTTCCGTCGTCGGGGAGCTTCTCGCCTATTTCGGCGGCGCGGGGCGGCGGTTCGAGACGCCGGTCGACTGGCGGCTGACCTCCGGCGTGCGGCGCACGGTGCTGCGGACGCTGCACGAGGTCCCGTACGGCACGGCGGTGACCTACGGCGAGCTGGCGGCGCGCAGCGGCACCGGCGTGCCCGCGCGCGGCATCGGGTCGATCATGGGGTCCAACCCGCTGCCGATCGTGGTGCCGTGCCACCGGGTGGTCGCGGGCAACGGGCTGGGCGGGTTCAGCGGCGGCGTCGGCGTGGAGACCAAGCGCTGGCTGCTGACCCACGAGGGCTACCTGCAGCCCACGCTGCTCGATCTGTAGCGGACACTGGTAGGCGTGCGTCACCCAGTCATCGCCGTCGTAGGGCCCACCGCGGCCGGTAAGTCCGATCTCGCCGTCGACCTCGCGCTGCGGCTGGGCGGGGAGTGTCTCAACGCCGACTCCATGCAGCTCTACCGCGGCATGGACATCGGCACCGCCAAGCTCACCGAGGCCGAGCGGCGCGGGGTGCCGCACCACCTGCTGGACGTCTGGGACGTGACGGTGACGGCCAGCGTGGCGGAGTACCAGAAGCTGGTCAGGCCGCTGATCGAGGCCGTCGACGTGCCGGTGCTGGTGGGCGGGAGCGGCCTGTACGTGCGGGCGGCCATCGACGACCTGGAGTTCCCCGGCACCGACCCGGAGATCAGGGCCCGTCTGGAGGCCGAGCTGGCCGAGCGCGGCGCCGGGCCGCTGTACGCGCGGCTGCGCGAGCTGGACCCGGCCGCGGCCGAGGCGATCCTGCCGAGCAACGGCCGGCGCATCGTGCGCGCGCTGGAGGTGATCGAGCACTCCGGCCGGCCGTTCTCGGCCACCATGCCGTCCTACGAGGCGGTCTACCCGAGCGTCCAGCTCGGGCTGGAGGTGCCCAGGCCGGTGCTGGACGAGCGGATCGGGACCAGGGTCGAGCGGATGTGGGCGGCGGGCCTGGTCGCCGAGGTGCGCGAGCTGCTCGGGCGCGGTCTGGCCGAGGGCCGCACGGCCGGCCGGGCGCTCGGCTACGCCCAGGTGATCCGCTACCTGCGGGGGGAGTGGAGCGAGGAGGAGGCGTTCGCGGAGACGGTGCGGGCGACGCGGCGGTTCGCCCGGCGGCAGGAGTCGTGGTTCCGGCGCGATCCGAGGGTGCACTGGCTGCCGTACGACGACCCCGACCTGCTCGGCAGGTCTCTGGCGCTGATAGCGGGGCGGGAGTCCGGATAAAATCGAGCAATGCACTTTCTCAAGGGCCACGGCACCGAGAACGACTTCGTCATCCTTCCCGACCCCGATGGCGAGCTCGACCTGACCGCCTCCTTCGTCGCCCGCCTCTGCGACCGGCGGGCCGGTCTCGGGGCCGACGGCGTGCTCCGCGTGGTGCGCGCCAAGCAGGTGCCGGAGGTGGCCGGAGAGCCGGCCGAGTGGTTCATGGACTACCGCAACGCCGACGGCGGCATGGCCGAGATGTGCGGCAACGGCGCCCGGGTCTTCGCCCGCTACCTGGCCGACGCCGGGCTGGCGCAGGGAGACGAGTTCGACATCGTGACCCGGGGCGGCGTCCGGCGGGTCCGGATGGAGCCCGACGGCGAGGTGTCCGTCGAGATGGGCAAGCCGGTCGTGCTGGGCTCCAGCGTCACCAGCGTGGGCGGCCAGGAGTACGAGGGACTCCACATCAGCATGGGCAACCCGCATCTGGCCTGTTCGATCGGCGACCCGGTGACGCACCTCGACCTCACCCACCAGCCGACCTTCGACCCGGCCGTGTTCCCCTCGGGGGTCAACATCGAGCTGTTCAACGCGGTCGGCACCAGCCGCGCGGTGATGCGGGTGCACGAGCGCGGCTCCGGCGAGACCCGCTCCTGCGGCACCGGCGCGGTCGCCACGGCGGTCGCGGCCGCCGCGCTGTCCGGCGAGACCACCGGCACCTGGACGATCGAGGTGCCGGGCGGCACTCTCACCGTCGTGCTCGACGAGGAGACCAGCTACCTGCGCGGTCCCGCGGTCATCGTGGCCTCGGGCGAGCTGATGCTTGCAGAATGATGTTCTCCTGAGGGATGCTGGGTCTGTTTCTCGAACCGAGAGGGGTGGAGATGGCAGACCCGCGCACCACCGCCGTCCAGGTCAAGTCGCCCATCGGGCTGTACGGCGGCGGCTTCATGATCTCCCGCGAGGCCAAGGCGGTGTGCGAGGAGCACGGCTTGGGCCCCCGCGAGTTCTACTTCCGCGGCCGCTGCGGCGTGCTCGGCGAGTGCGAGGCCGACGTGGTGACCTCGGTCGCCGTGTTCTTCCCCTCCGAGCATGTCAGGAAGAGCTGGGAGAACGGCCGCAAGATGCCCGTCGACCAGGCCGTCGAGCTGTACGCGCGAGCCTGCCAGGAGTGGGGCCGGCGCAAACTCGGCGGGTACGACGGCTGCGCCCGGATCGCCGAGCTGCTGGAGAAGGTCGTCCAGGCGGCCTCGCCGGTCGGGGCGCCGCTGTTCGCCGGATGGCGGGCCGTGCCCCTCGCCGGCGATCCGCCCGCACGGGCCGCCCAGGTCATGCACGTGGTGCGCGAGCTGCGGGGCGGGCTGCACGCCAACGCCGTGCTGGCGGCCGGGCTGAGCCCGCTGGAGGCGACGCTGACCGCCGACCACGACGGGACCCCGCTGGGCGGCCGGAGCGGCGAGATGGTCGCCAGGTTCTTCGAGTGGCCGGAGCCGTACCCGACCCCGGGACCGGAGGTTCTCGCACGCCGGGCCGCTGTCGAGGAGGTCACCGACGATCTTATGGCACCGGTATTTTCCGTGCTAAATAACAACGAATCGGACGAGCTCATCGGGCTTCTGCGTTTGGGGCACGGTCATTGACCTGGCAGACTGACTCCCCATGGACGTGGACATCTGGGCGTGGGTCGGCGAAACCCAGCAGCAGCTTTCCGAGGCGGGCAACGTAGGCCTCGCCATGGCTCTGGGGGACCTGCCCGCGCAGGCCTACGAAGGGCGATACCCACAGCTCGACGTGATGGCCCCGGCGATCGCCCAGCAGGCGGAGGCCCTGGAGCTGCCCTGGCTGGAGTTCTACGCCCGTTACTGGCACCTCGTCGGCCGCATCGGCGACCGCGCACAGGGCGCCGTCGCGGTCGAGGACGCCGAGCAGCTGCTCGCATTCGCCCGGCGCGAAGACGTCCGCGACTGCCCGGCCACCCCGGCGGCCGTCGAGGCGCTCGCGGTCGCCTGGGCCAACACCGACGGCCCCGGCTACGCCGCCCAGCGGCTGGAGCTGCTGGGCCCGGCCATCGAGCAGGCCGAGCCCGCCGGGCCCGCCTTCTCCGGCCTGGTCGCCCAGTACGTCGCGGCGCTCGTCGACGCGGGCCGGGCCGCGGAGGCCGTCGCCTACGCCGAGTCCGCCGTCGAGCGGCTGCGCTCCGCCGGCCGCGAGGCGAGCTGGGAGCTCGGCGCCGAGAGCGCCCGCGCGCTGCTCGCCGACGGCCGCGCCGAGGGCGCGCTCGACGCCCTGCAGGCCGCCGCCGCCTTCCAGGCCGACGACCCGGTCGCCAAGGAGCACCGCGACGGCGTGCGCCGCGCGCTCATCCTGGCCACGCTCGACCGTCTCTCCGAGGCCGTCGACGCGCTGCCCGACCTCGACGTCGTGGGCGACCACCCCCGGGTGTTCGTGGAGTGGGCGCAGGCGGTCTCCAAGCTGTCCGGTTCCTCCCAGATCACCAACACCTGGCAGCTCGGCCGCGTGCTGCGCCAGTGGATCGACTACTTCGGCACGATGGGCGGCTACCGCCCCCGCGTCGAGCTCGCCCTGGTGGCGGGTGACCTGGCCGTCGCCCGGCAGGGCGTCTGGCAGGCCAGGGCGCTGGCCGACCTGGCCCAGTCCGCCGCCGCCGAGCTGCGCGACGACACCGGCGTGGCCGAGCGCGTGGCCGCGCTGCGGGCCGCCGCCGAGGCCACCTCCGAGCCGGAGGCGCCCGGCCCAGAAGCCGAGCGCGTCGCCTACTTCGACGCCGCCGACGGCTACAACGCCGACCCCGAGCGCTGGGTCGGCTGGCTGGCCCCGCTGTCCGGCCGCGACCTCGAGGCCACCCGCCGCCACACCACCACGCTCGGCTTCCTGGGCTATCCCGCGACCGGCGCCGACATCTACTGGAAGATGCTCGTCGACACCGGCGACATCGCCACCGCCGACCCCGACGACGTGGCCTACCTGACCACGCTCCTCATCGAGGCCCGGCAGGACGAGCGGCTGGAGCAGATGGCCGGCATGCTGCCGCACGCCGCCAAGCACCTCACCCTGGCCCGCCTCCACATCGCCCGCGAGCGCTGGGCCGAGGCCCTCGACAACGCCGAGCACGCGGTCGCCGCGGGCGCCGGCGTCGAGGCCCGCCGCATCGTGGCGACCGCCGCCCAGCAGCTCGACCAGAACGCCAAGGGCGCCAAGGCGCTGCTGGAGGTCCTCGACGAGCTCGGCGACGAGGACACCTGGCGCATGATCGTCATGGCCACCGCCGCCGAGGACTGGCAGACCGTCCGCAAGGGCGCCGCCAAGATCGGCATGCCGATCAAGTCCACGGAAGGGCCGATCGAGGAGGAGATGGGCCTCATCCGGGTCATCCTCCCCGCGCCCGACGGGGGCCGCCGCCAGGTGCTCTCCATCCGCACCGGCCCCGCCACCGCCCGCCTGGCGCTGCCGCAGCCGCGCGGCATGGAGTACAACGCCGGCGACCTCGTGGTGTTCGACCCGCAGCTGCTGGAGCCGCTGCCCGAGGACCCCGAGGAGCAGCAGAACTTCGTGCCGCCCTTCGCGGCGGTGAGCATCCTGCGGCCCGGCGGCTA
The DNA here is from genome assembly GCF_027620315.1 of Nonomuraea corallina. Lineage (GTDB taxonomy): Bacteria > Actinomycetota > Actinomycetes > Streptosporangiales > Streptosporangiaceae > Nonomuraea > Nonomuraea corallina. The sequence continues at coordinate 11,887 of NZ_JAPNNL010000138.1, forward strand.
CACGAGCTACTTCTTCGACGGCGCCGCGCCGAGCGAGTCCGACTGGGCCGAGTTCACCGAGGTCATGGCCGAGCGCGGCTGGCCCATGTGGGTCTACAGCGACGAGAACTACATGGTCACCCACCCGACGACCGGCGAGCAGATCCCCGGCGTGTTCGGCTGGGTGGCGGTGCCGCCCGGCGTCTCGCCGGTCGAGGTCGACGCCCTGCTCGACGACGCCACCGAGCGCTGGTCGCACCCGCTGGCCTGGCTCGACCTCGCCCGCGAGGTCGACGTCGAGGTCGAGCGCCACGAGCGCATCGTCAAGGAGTACGGTCTCTGACGATGCTGCGGCGTTTCGGGGTCGACGGGAAGGTCGTCATCGTCACCGGCGCGTCCTCGGGGCTCGGCGTGGCCTTCGCCCGGGGGTTCGCCGAGGCCGGAGCCGACGTCGTCATCGGCGCGCGCCGGGCCGACCGGCTGGGCGACACGCGGCGGCTGGTCGAGGAGACCGGCCGCCGGTGCCTGGCCGTGTCCACCGACGTGGCCAGGGTGGACGACTGCCAGGAGCTGGTCGAGGCGGCCATGGCCAAGTTCGGCGCGGTCGACGTGCTGATCAACAACGCCGGGGTCGGCACCGCCGTGCCCGCCCTGCGTGAGGCGCCGGAGGAGTTCCGGCAGGTGATCGACGTCAACCTGCTCGGCACCTACTGGATGGCGCAGGCGTGCGCGCGGGTGATGCGGCCCGGCTCGGCCATCGTCAACATCGGCAGCGTGCTCGGCGGCACCACCGCCGGGCTGCCGCAGGCCGCCTACAGCGCCTCCAAGGCGGGCGTGGAGGGCCTCACCCGGGATCTCGCCCAGCAGTGGACCGGGCGGCGGGGCATCCGGGTCAACTGCCTGGTGCCGGGGTTCTTCGCCTCGGAGATGACCGAGCAGTACCGTCCCGGCTACCTGGAGCGGGTCCTGGAGCAGCGGGTGCCGATGGGGCGTGCGGGCGACCCGGCCGAGCTGGTCGCGGCCGCGGTGTTCCTGGCGAGCGACGCCGCCTCCTACATCACCGGCGTCGCACTCCCGGTCGACGGCGGCATGCTCATCACCTGACCGCCCCGGCCGGCGGGGGCCCGTCAGCGGGCGTAAAGCCCGCGCAGCGCCGTCTCCACCACGGCGTCGGCGTAGGCGTGGGTGAGCGGGCCCGAGCGCCGCAGCCAGCGGCTGAGCAGCGGGCCCCAGATCAGGTCGACCGCCACGTCCAGGTCCAGGCCGGCGGGGAGCTGTCCGGCCTCCTGGGCGGCGCGCAGGCGGGCCTTCTTCGCCTCCTTCATCGGCCCGTCCAGTCGTTCGGCGTAGCGGGCGGCCAGCGCGGGATCGTTCGTGATCTCGATGGTGAGCGCGCGCAGCGGCCGGTCGTAGCGCGGGTCGGCGAACTCGTCGACGGTGGCGCGCAGCACCAGCTTGAGGTCGGCCTCCAGGTCGCCGGTGTCGGGCAGCGCCATGCCCCCGCCGCCGTCGCTCTCACCGCCGTCGCTCTCACCGCCGTCGCTCTCGCCGCCGTCGCCCTCGGACAGGTGCAGGAACGCGTCGAGGAGCACCGCGCCCTTCGACGGCCACCACCGGTAGATCGTCTGCTTGCCGACGCCCGCGCGGGCGGCGATGCCCTCGACGCTGAGCTTGGCGTAGCCGACCTCGCCGGCCAGCTCGAAGGCGGCGGTGAGGATGGCGTGGCGGGAGGCCTCGCTGCGGCGGCCCGCGTCGGGCGTGGTTCTGCGTCGCACGGCCGGATCCTAGCAAGAGACGAGACGGTCCGTCTTTGCCTGGTGCGGCTCTTGTCCAGGGGATCGCTGGGGCTTATGTTCGTTGCGTAGTCCGGTCTGTGTTGCGCATTAAGGAACAACCGGAGGGTGTATGGCGAGCCGGCCTCGTTCAGTGATCATCGGCGCCGGCATCGTGGGCTGTGCCCTGGCCGACGAGCTGACCGCACGCGGATGGACGGACGTCACGGTCCTCGACCGGGGACCGCTCCACGCCACCGGCGGCTCCAGTTCCCACGCCCCGGGCCTGGTCTTCCAGACCAACCCGTCCAAGACCATGACCGAGTTCGCCTCGTACACCGTGCGCAAGTACACCGAGCTGGGCTGTTTCGACCAGGTCGGCGGGCTGGAGGTGGCGACCACCGAGGAACGCCTGCGTGACCTGCACCGCAAGCACGGCTGGGCCGAGTCCTGGGGCGTCGGCGGCAGCCTGATCGACGCCGCCGCCTGCGCCCGGCTCTGGCCGCTGCTCGACCCCGGCAAGGTGCTCGGCGGCTTCCACGTGCCGTCCGACGGGCTGGCCGCCGCCGTCCGCTGCTGCGAGCGACAGGCCGCGCGGGCGACGGGACGCGGCGCCGTGTTCCTGGCCGGGCACACGGTCGTGGGCGTCGAGCAGCACGGCGGCCGGGTCACCGGAGTGGCGGTCGAGACCGCTGACGGCCACCGGGTCATCGAGGCGGACGTCGTGGTGTGCGCGGCCGGCTTCTGGGGGCCGTCGATCGGCGAGCTGGCCGGGCTGACCGTGCCGCTCCTCCCGCTGGCCCACCAGTACGCGAAGTCGGGGCCGCTGCCCGGCGGCCCCGGCTCCGGCCCCATCCTCCGCCACCAGGACCGCGACCTGTACTTCCGGCACCACGGCGACCGCGTCGGCGTCGGCTCCTACGCGCACCGCCCGATGCCCGTCGCCCAGCACGAGATCGCCGCCAAGGGCACCACGATGCCGTCGGTCCAGGCGTTCACCGAGGCGGACTTCGACCCCGCCTGGCGCGACGCGTGCAAGTTACTGCCGCCGCTGGCCGGGAGCGGGTACGAGGACGGCATCAACGGGATCTTCTCCTTCACCCCCGACGGCTTCCCGCTGATCGGGGAGGCGCCGGGCCTGGAGGGGTTCTGGCTGGCCGAGGCCGTCTGGGTGACGCACTCGGCCGGGGTCGCCAAGGCGCTCGCCGAGCTGCTGGTGGACGGGGTGACGGCGACCGACCTGCACGAGTGCGAGCTGAGCCGGTTCGAACCCGTCCAGCTCTCCCCGGCCTTCGTCGCCGAGCGCGGCGCCCGGAACTTCGTCGAGGTGTACGACGTCATCCACCCGCTGCAGCCCATGGAGTCGCCGCGCCCGATGCGGACCAGCCCGTTCCACCCGAGGCAGCTTGAGCTGGGCGGCGTCTTCCTGGAGGCGTCGGGCTGGGAGCGTCCGCACTGGTTCGAGGCCAACCGGCCGCTCCTGGACGAGCTCGCCCGGAGTGACCTCATCCGGAGTGACCTCGCCCGGAGTGACCTCATCCGGAGTGAGCTCGCCCGGAGTGAGCTCGCCCGGAGTGACGAGGACGGGTCGTTGACCGGCGCGGACCGGCGGGACGCCTGGGCCGGCCGCTACTGGTCGCCGATCGCCGCGGCCGAGTCGCACGCCACCCGCGAGAGCGTGGCGCTCTACGACATGACGCCGCTCAAACGGATCGAGGTCGGCGGCCCGAAGGCTGCGGCGTTCCTGCAGTGGCTGACCACCAACGACGTGGACAAGAAGCCGGGCTCGGTCACGTACACGCTCCTGCTGGACGCCAGGGGCGGCGTCCGCTCCGACCTGACCGTGGCCAGGATCGAGGAGGACCGGTTCCAGATCGGCGCCAACGGCAACCTGGACCTCGACTGGATCACCCGCCACGCGCCCGGCGGCGTGTACGTGCGCGACCTCACCCCCGGCACCTGCTGCGTCGGCGTGTGGGGGCCGCGCGCCAGGGAGCTGGTGCAGCCGCTCACCGACCTGGACCTGTCCCACGACGGCTTCCTCTACTTCACCTGCAAGACCGGCTACGTCGGCCACGTGCCGGTGACCGCGATGCGCGTGTCGTACGTGGGCGAACTGGGCTGGGAGCTCTACACCACCGCCGATCTCGGGCTCAAGCTGTGGGACACGCTCTGGGCCACCGGCCTGCCGGTCGCCGGCGGCCGGGCCGCGTTCAACAGCCTCCGGCTGGAGAAGGGCTACCGGCTGTGGGGCGTCGACATGACGCCCGAGCACGACCCGTACGAGGCGGGGCTGGGGTTCGCGGTCAAGCCGGGCAAGGACTTCGTCGGCCGTGACGCGCTCTCCCCGGACGTCACCCGTAAGCTGACGCCGCTGCTGACGGCGGAGGTGGTCATGGGCAAGGAGCCGGTCCGGCACGACGGCCGCACCGTCGGGTACGTCACCAGCGCCGCCTACGGCCACACGATCCGCAGGCCCATCGCCTACGCCTGGCTGCCCGCGGAGCTGACCGAGCCCGGCACCCGCGTGGACGTGACGTACTTCGGGCGGCGCGTCCCGGCCGAGGTCGCCGCCGAGCCGCTGTTCGACCCGAAGATGGAGAAGATCCGACGGTGAGCCATCCCGACTTCCTCTGGCGCGACCCCGACCCGAAGCCCGCCTACGACGTGGTCGTCGTCGGCGGCGGCGGGCATGGCCTGGCCACCGCCTACTACCTCGCGCGCAACCACGGCATCACGAACGTGGCCGTCCTGGAGAAGGGCTGGCTCGCGGGCGGCAACATGGCGCGCAACACCACGATCATCCGCTCCAACTACCTGTGGGACGAGAGCGCCGCCATCTACGAGCACGCGCTCAAGCTCTGGGAGGGGCTGAGCGACGAACTCGACTACGACCTGCAGTTCAGCCAGCGTGGCGTGCTCAACCTGGCGCACACCCTAGGCGACGTGCGCGAGGGCAGGCGGCGGGTGAACGCCAACCGGCTCAACGGCGTGGACGCCGAATGGCTCGACGCCGACGAGGTCAAGAAGTTCTGCCCCATCGTCGACGTGTCCGGCAGGGCCCGCTACCCCGTCCTGGGCGGCACGCTGCAGCGGCGCGGCGGCATCGCCAAGCACGACCACGTCGCCTGGGCGCTGGCCCGCAAGGCGGACGCGTACGGGATCGACCTGATCCAGGGCTGCGAGGTGACCGGCTTCGAGATCGCGCGCGGCCGGGTGCTGGCCGTCGAGACCACCCGTGGCCGGATCGCCGCGGGGAAGGTCGCGCTCGCCGCCGCCGGGCACACCTCCGTGCTCGCCGCCGAGGCCGGGATCCGGCTGCCGCTGCGGTCGCACCCGCTGCAGGCGCTGGTGTCGGAGCTGCTGGAGCCGGTGCTCGACTGCGTGGTCATGTCGAACGCGGTGCACGTGTACGTCAGCCAGGCGCACAAGGGGGAGCTGGTGATGGGCGCCGGCATCGACGCCTACACCTCCTACGGCCAGCGCGGCGCCTTCCACGTCGTCGAGGACCAGATGGCGGCGGCCCTGGAGCTGTTCCCGATCTTCAGCCGGGCGCGGGTGCTGCGCACCTGGGCGGGCATCGTGGACGTGTCCCCGGACGCCTCCCCGATCATCGGCCGCACCCCGGTCGACGGCCTGTACGTCAACGCGGGCTGGGGCACCGGCGGCTTCAAGGCCACCCCGGGCTCCGGCTGGGTCTACGCGCACACGATCGCCGAGGACGAGCCCCATCCGCTGGCGGTGCCGTTCGCGCTCGACCGCTTCACCAGCGGGGCGCTCATCGACGAGCACGGCGCGGCGGCGGTGGCCCACTGATGATGCTCCTCGACTGCCCGTTCTGCGGCCCCCGCGACGAGAACGAGTTCCACTACGGCGGACAGGCCGGCGTCGCCTACCCCGAGGCGCCCGGCGAGCTGTCCGACAGCGAGTGGGCCGCGTACGTGTTCATGCGCGACAACCCCAGAGGCTGGTTCCACGAGCGCTGGTTCCACGCGCTCGGCTGCCGCACCTGGTTCACCGTCGAGCGGCACACGGTCACCCACGAGATCCGGAAGGCCCCATGAGCCGTCTGCCGTCCGGCGGTCTGATCGACCGCTCCGTCACGCTGCCCTTCCGCTTCGACGGACGGCCGCTGCACGGCCACCCGGGCGACACGCTCGCCTCCGCGCTGCTGGCCTGCGGCGTACGGGTGGTCGGGCGGAGCGTCGGCCTGGGCCGGCCGCGCGGGATCTTCAGCGCCGGGCCCGAGGAGCCGAACGCGCTGGTCCGGGTGGGCGCCGACCCGATGCTGGCGGCCACCACCGTCGAGCTGCGCGCGGACCTGGAGGCGTGGAGCCTGCGCGGCAAGGGCCGGCTCGATCCCGGCGCGCCCGACGAGCGCCGCTGCGACAAGGGCTACCTGCACTGCGAGGTGCTCGTCGTGGGCGGCGGCCCGGCCGGGCTGGCCGCCGCGCTCGCGGCCGGCGAGTCGGGCGCGCGGGTCATCCTGATGGACGACCAGCCCCGCCTCGGCGGAGACCTGCTGAACAGCCGCGTCCTGCTGGACGGCGCGCCCGCGCTGGACTGGGCGGACGCGGCGGCGTCCCGCCTGGCCGAGCTGCCCGAGACGCGGGTGCTGACCAGGACCACCGCGATCGGCTACCACGACCACAACTACGTGGTCGCCGTCGAGCGCCGCCCGCGCGGGGAGCGGCTGTGGCACGTCCGGGCGCGGCGCGTCGTGCTGGCCACCGGCGCGCACGAGCGGTCGCTGCCGTTCCCGGGCAACGACCTGCCCGGCGTCATGCTCGCCGCCGCCGCCCGCGCCTACGCCAACCGGTACGGGGTGCGGCCCGGCGACCGGGCGGTGGTGTACGCGTGCGCCGACTCCGGGTACGAGGCCGCCCGCGACCTGGAGGCGGCCGGGGTGGAGATCGCCGCCATCGTGGACCCCCGCCCGGAAGGGCCGCCGGCCGGCCGGGGCGTCACCGGCACCGTCACCGGCACCGTCACCGGCACCGTCACCGGGACCGTCACCGGGACGGTCACCGGGACGGTGGCCGGGGACGACGGGACGCTCGCGGCGGTCTTGATCGGCGACCGGCGCGTGGAGGCCGACCTGCTGGCGGTGGCGGGCGGCTGGAATCCGGCCGTGCACCTGTTCAGCCAGTCGCGGGGCAGGCTGCGGTTCGACGAGACCCTGCGGGCGTTCGTCCCCGGCGAGTCGGCGCAGGCCGAGACCTCGGCCGGGGCCTGCAGAGGGCTGTACGGGACCGCGCAGGCGATCGAGGACGGCTATCGGGCCGGGGCCGGGGCCGGAGCGTCCCCGGGTCGGCGCGTGCCGGGGTCCGACGAGCCCGCGCCGAGGCCGCCCGCCGCGTACTGGGGAGAACTGGACCCCGACCCCACCGCCTTCGTGGACCTCCAGCGGGACGTCACCGTCGCCGACGTGGCCAGGGCCACCGGGGCGGGGCTGCGCTCGGTGGAGCACGTCAAGCGGTTCACCACCGCGGGCACCGGCGCGGACCAGGGCAAGACCTCCGGCGCGCTCGTGGCCGGGGTGCTGGCCGAGCTGCTCGGCGCGGCCCCCGGCCAGGTCGGCGCCACCACGTTCCGTCCCCCGTACACGCCCGTGTCGTTCGCCACCCTCGCCGGCCGCGACCGGGGCGCGCTGTCCGACCCGGCCAGGACCACCGCCCTGCACGGCGCGCACGTCGCCAGGGGAGCGGTGTTCGAGAACGTCGGCCAGTGGAAGCGGCCCTGGTACTTCCCGCTCGACGGGGAGAGCCTGGACCAGGCGGTGCGGCGGGAGTGCGCGGCCGCCCGCACGGCCGTGGCCGCCATGGACGCCTCCACCCTGGGCAAGATCGACATCCGGGGCGCGGACGCGGGCGCGTTCCTGGACCGGATCTACACCAACCTGTACTCCACGCTCGCCGTCGGCGCCTGCCGCTACGGGCTGATGTGCACCGCCGACGGCATGGTGTTCGACGACGGCACCACCTCCCGGCTGGGCGAGCACCACTACCTGATGACCACCACCACCGGCAACGCCGCCGCGGTGCTCGACTGGCTGGAGGAGTGGCACCAGACCGAGTGGCCGTCCCTGGACGTCCGCCTCACCTCGGTCACCGACCACTGGGCCACCGTCGTGGTGGCCGGGCCCCAGGCCGCGACGGTGATCGCCGCCGTCGCCCCCGGCGCGCTGGGCCTGGAGTTCATGTGGTGCACCGGGACGTCCGTGCTCGGCGTGCCCGGCCGGGTCTTCAGGATCAGCTTCTCGGGCGAGCTGGCGTACGAGGTGAACGTCCCCTGGCCCTACGGGCGGGCGCTCTGGGAGGCGGTGCTGGAGCTGGGCGCCGTCCCGTACGGGACCGAGACCATGCACGTGCTGCGGGCCGAGAAGGGGTTCGCCATCGTCGGCCAGGAGACGGACGGCACGGTCACCCCGCAGGACCTCGGCATGTCGTGGATCGTGTCCGGGCGCAAGCCGGACTTCGTCGGCAAGCGCTCCCACGCGCGGCCGGACACCTCGCGGCCCGGCCGCAAGAGGCTGGTCGGATTGCTGACGGAGGACCCGTCGGCGTTCGTCGAGGAGGGCTCCCAGCTCGTCGCCGTGGAGGGTGGTCCCATGCTGGGACACGTCACCTCCAGCTATCCGAGCGTCGCGCTCGGGCGCGCCATCAGCCTGGCGCTGGTCGCGGACGTGCGGCCCGGTGACCGGCTGACGGCGGTGTCGGGCGACGCGGCGATCCCCGTGCGGGTGGTGTCCCCGGTGTTCTACGACCCGGACAACCTCCGCCGGGACGGCGCCCCCGCGCCCGC
>NZ_JAPNNL010000139.1 GCF_027620315.1 Nonomuraea corallina
CGGCCAGCTCCTCGGCCAGCGCCGGATCGAGCTCCGGCTCCTCCAGCCGCTGCGCCTCCAGCTCCTCGCGGGCCAGCCGCTCGCGCTCCGCGGCCTCGGCCGCCGACCGCTCCAGCCGCCCGATCTCCTCCTCGGCCGCGCGGGTCCTGCTCCGTACGGCGTCGACCTGGCCGCGCAGCTTGGCCAGGCCCTCGCGGCGGTCGGCGGCGGCCCTGGCCGCCATCGCCAGCCGGCGCTCCTCGGCGGCCAGCTCGGCCTCGGACTCGGACCGGCGCTCGACGGCCTCCTCCAGCAGCTCCTGGGCCTGCTCCAGCTCGGCGCGCAGGATCAGCTCGCGCTCGCGGACCTCGGCCGCCTCGCGTTCGAGGTCCTCGGGGTCGCGGCCGCGCCGCTCGATGGCGGCGGCGTCGAGCGCGTGGCGGTGGCGTTCGGCGGCGAGCTGTTCCAGGCCGGAGAGACGCTCGCGCAGGGAGGACAGCCGGAAGTAGGTCTCCTGGGCGGCGGCCAGGCGCGGCTGGGCCTCGGCCTCGGCCGCGTCGAGCGCGGTCTCGCGCCGCTGGGCCTCGTCCAGCGCGGCCTCCACCTGGGAGCGCCTGGCCAGCACCGCCGCCTCGTCGGCGGCCTCGCGCTCCAGCCGGCCCCGGAGCGTGCAGACGTCGTCGGCCAGCAGCCGCAGCCGCGCGTCGCGCAGGTCCGCCTGGATGACGGCGGCCTTGCGGGCGATCTCGGCCTGGCGGCCCAGGGGCTTGAGCTGGCGGCGCAGCTCGGTGGCGAGGTCCTGGACGCGGGTCAGGTTGGCCTGCATCGCGTCGAGCTTGCGCAGCGCCTTCTCCTTGCGCTTGCGATGCTTGAGCACGCCCGCGGCCTCTTCGATGAACGCCCGCCGGTCCTCGGGGCCGGCGTGCAGCACGGCGTCGAGCTGGCCCTGACCGACGATCACGTGCATCTCGCGGCCGATGCCCGAGTCGGACAGCAGCTCCTGGATGTCGAGCAGGCGACAGGTGTCGCCGTTGATCGCGTACTCGCTCTGCCCCGACCGGAACATCAGCCGGCTGATCGTCACCTCGGTGTAGTCGATGGGCAGCGCGCCGTCGGTGTTGTCGATGGTCAGCGTGACCTCGGCCCGGCCGAGCGGCGGCCGGGAGGAGGTGCCGGCGAAGATGACGTCCTCCATCTTGCCGCCGCGCAGGGACTTGGCGCTGTGCTCGCCCATCACCCAGGCGAGGGCGTCGACGACGTTGGACTTGCCGGAGCCGTTGGGGCCGACGACGCAGGTGATGCCGGGCTCGAACCGCAGGGCGGTGGCGGAGGCGAAGGACTTGAATCCGCGCAGGGTCAGGGTCTTCAAATACACGCGCGGACCCCCTTCTCCCCGGACGGACTCCGGGAAAGACTACTGGTCCCGACTGCCCGTCGCTCGCCGGCGCGGTCGGGACCTGGGGAAGCCCTGTCAAGAAGGCAGGAAACCGTCTCTTGTCAGAAGATTGTCGTCATGGATGCCAAATAACAAGGGACGCCTCGTGGAGACGTCCCTGGATCTTGCGCTCCGATCACTCTCAGGTGAGTGCCGGCTCGCGCTCCTGCATGCGACTGATCGCCTCGTCGCGGGTCTGCGCCGCAAGAGCGTCATTCTGGGCCTGGAGTCGGATGAGTTCTGCCTCCAGGTCACGGATACGCTGCTGCAAGCGGCGCATTTCCGAGACCATACGAGGGTCAGGACCGCCGACGTGGCCGAGTAGAGCCTTCGCCATGGTAAAGGGTCCTCCACGCTGAGTGACCAGACTGGTTCGCGCACTTCTTATTCCGCGGGAGGGGTGCGCGTGGTACCTAACAAGGGTCGCACCGGCAGTGTGGGCGGTCAAGTCGAAGCACGGGCTGAAGCCCACCCGCAAGCACTCCCGACATATAACTATACCCTATTTGCACGGTTCAACGAAAGCGCCTACCTCTCCACAAAACCACCCAAACTACCTCGGGGTTCGCTCCACCGTTCCACTACTCCATCGACTTTCCCCGGCGTGTCGCAACCTCGGAGCAGGTCCAGCAACTTGACGCAGGCCTCGCGCCGCCCCTCGGCCACGATCTCCACCCGGCCGTCGCCGGTGTTCCTCGCCCAGCCCACCAGGCCGAGCTCCAGGGCCCTGGCCCTGGTCCACCACCGGAACCCGACCCCCTGCACCCGCCCGCGCACCCACGCCGTCAGCCGCACGTCGTCCATGTCTCCCCGGTGATCCTCTCTCCGCCCCACGGCGCCCCGCCGTCTCCGGGGCCGCCTCGCCCGATCGTGCTCTCACGCCACCTGCGACCCGGCCGCGAGCGCGTGCCCGGCCGCCGCCGCGCCGAACGCCCTGATGGCCGCAGTCTCCTGCTCCCTGACCCAGGCCAGCCCGAGCACCGAGGGAGGCAGCCCGGTGACGGGCACGAAGCTCACGTCCGGCCGCCGGTGCTGGGCCGCCGTGGGAGCGCAGAACAGCATCCCGCCCCGCCCGAGCGCCACCTGGGTCAGTCCCTCCTGTCCGGTGGACACCGTACCCGCCCGCGGGATCGGCCGGCCGGAAGGAGTCGCGGACGGCGTCACCCGTTCCCGCCAGGCGCGCGGCGCGGGACCATCAAGGCCGATCATCGGCAGTCCGGCCAGCTCTTCCGCGTCGACGCCGGTCCGCCCGGCCCATGGATGCCGGGCGGAGACGCCCAGCAGGTAGGAGACCCGGTTCAGCCCCTCCCCCGTCTCCAGGTCGGGCTCGGCCACGGGCAGCAGCGTGAACACGACGTCCACCCGCCCCGCCCGGAGCCTGCCGAACGGGTCCGAGAGCGGGATCTCCACCAGCTCCACCTCGCACCCCGGATGCCGGCGCTCGAAAGCCCGCACGCTTCCCGTGACGACGTCCGTGGGCGTGGCCAGGAAGCCCACCCTGAGCACCCCGCTCACCTCGCGGGCGACCGCCTTGGCCCGGCACACCGCGCTCGCCAGCCCGTCGTAGGCGGGCCTCAGCTCGGCGAGGAACCGTTCGCCCAACGGTGTCAGGCGCACCCTTCTGCTGGTCCGGTGGAACAGCCTGGCGCCGATGCGGCTCTCCAGCGAGCGCGTGAGCTGACTCACCCGGCCCGGCGACAGGTAGAGCCGCTCCGCCGTACGAGCGAAATGCAGTTCTTCGCTGAGCACCACGAAGCACTCCAACTCCCTGAACTCCATCCCATCCTCCGCGAATCGCTTAGCCTGACTCAACCAAGCCTTCGGCCTTCGCCGTTGTTCCCGCGGGCGCGCCGCGGCGAGTCTGAGCGTCATGACCATGACCGTCGACTCCACTTACGGCCGGGCGCGGTGGCTCGCCGTGACCTCTCTGGCGATGGGCACCTTCGCCATCGTGACCAGCGAGATGCTTCCCGTCGGCCTCCTGACCTCCATCAGCGGCGAGCTGGGCGTGTCGGACGGCACGGCGGGGCTGATGATGTCGGCTCCCGGCCTGGTCGCCGCCGTCGCGGCGCCCGTGCTCGCGATCATCGCCCGGCGGCTCGACCGGCGCGCCACGCTGGTGGGGCTGATGGCCCTGCTGGCGGTCGCCAACCTCGGGTGCGCGCTCGCCCCCGACCACCTCGTCATGCTCGCCGCCCGGGTGCTGACCGGGGTGAGCATCGGCGGCTTCTGGGCCTTCGCGGCAGGTCTGGGCCCGCGGCTCGTGCCGGACCGGTCTGTCGGCAGGGCCACCTCGACCATCCTGTCGGGCGTGTCCGTGGCCACGGTGCTGGGCGTGCCGACGGCGGCGTTCGTCTCCTCGTTCGCGGGGTGGCGGCTGGCCTTCGCGGCCCTGGGGCTGGTCGCCCTCGTCCTGGTGGCGCTGCTGGCCGCGACGCTCCCCCCGCTCCCCGGCCACCCCCGTCCCGAAGCACCCGGACCGGCCGGGCCGTCTCCCAACCCGTCTCCGGATATGTCCGGCTCCGTACGCCCGGAAGCATCCGGGCCGGCGCTCGACGCGCCCGGGTCCGGATCGGCGGGGCGCGAGGACCCGGGGAGCCGCCGTGGGAAGATCTCCCGGCCGCTCAGGGTCGTCCTCGTGCTGACCGTCCTGATCATCTCCGGCCACTTCGCGGCCTACACGTACGTACGACCGTTCCTGGAGCAGGTGGCGGGCGCCGGCTCCGGCCTCGTCGGCACGGCGCTCCTCCTGTACGGCGCGGCGGGTGTGCTGGGGAACTTCGCCGCCGGCGCATGGGCGGCCAGGCGGCCCAGGGCGGTGCTCGTCACGCTGGCGGTGCTGATGGCCGTGGCCACCGCGGCGCTGCCGCTGATCGGGCAGCCCTTGGTCGCGCTGATGGTGTGGGGGCTGGGTTACGGCGGCGTGGGCGTGACCCTGCAGCTGTGGATCATGCGCTCGGGCGGTGGCGAGCTCGGCACCGCGCTCTTCGTCGCCGCCTTCAACGTCTCCATCGCCCTCGGCGCCTTCGCGGGCGGCCGGGTGGCCGACGGCGTCTCGGTCGCCGCGACCATGTGGCCGGCCGCGGCCCTCGCCGCCGTCAGCGCGGCCGTCGCTGGCATCGGGGGCAGAAGTACGAGGAACGGTTCATGAAGGGCTCCCGCCTGATCGGCGTGCCGCACCGCGAGCAGGGCTGCTCACGCCGCCCGTAGACCTCCAGCGAGCGGTCGAAGTAGCCGCTCTCCCCGTTGACGTTCACGTACAGGCTGTCGAAGGACGTGCCGCCCTGCAGCAGCGCGGCCCCCATCACCCGGCGGACCGCCTCCAGCAGCTCGGCGATCTTGGGGCGGGTCAGCGTGTTGGTCGGCCGCGCCCAGTGGAGCCGGGCCAGCCAGAGCGCCTCGTCGGCGTAGATGTTGCCGACCCCGCTGATCAGCGACTGGTCGAGCAGCGCCCGCTTGATCTCGGTCCGCTTCCTGCGCAGGCCGGCGGCGAAGCGGGCCTCGTCGAACGCGCTCTCGAAGGGGTCGGGCGCGATGTGCGCGATCGGCTCGGGCACCCCGCCGGCCAGCGGGCTGACCATGACGTGGCCGAACGTCCGCTGGTCGACGAAGCGCAGGTCAGGGCCGCCGTCATGGAAGCGGAGCCGTACGCGCAGATGCTTCTCCGGCGGCGCGTCGTGCGGCACCACGAGCAACTGGCCGCTCATGCCGAGATGCGCCATCAGCGCCTCCTCGGCGCCCGACAGCGGAAGCCACAGGTACTTGCCGCGCCGCTCGGCCGAGAGGGGCGTGCGGTTCTGGAGCCGGGCGGCCAGCTCCAGCGCCCCGGGCAGGTGACGCCTGATCGCACGGGGATGGAGCACCTCGGCAGCGGCGATCTCCCGCCCGGTCACCCACTGGTGGAGACCGCGGCGGACGACCTCTACCTCGGGCAGCTCCGGCAACCTAGCCCGCCGGCTGGCTCTCGCGCTGATCGCGGCCGGCCCGGATGCGGGTCCAGGCGGCCTCCGCGGCCTGCTGCTCGGCCTCCTTCTTGCTGCGGCCGGTGCCGGCGCCGTAGGACTCGCCGCCGACCCGCACCTCGGCGGTGAACGACTTGGCGTGGTCGGGGCCGCTCTCCTCGACGTGGTACTCGGGCACGCCGAGCGCCTCGGAAGCGGTCAGCTCCTGCAGCGAGGTCTTCCAGTCGAGCCCGGCGCCGAGCGAGGCAGAGCGCACGATCAGCGGGTCGAACAGGCGGTGGACCACCCGGAACGCCTCGTCGAGGCCCTTGTCGACGTAGACGGCGCCGATGAGCGCCTCCAGCGTGTCGGCCAGGATGGAGGACTTGTCGCGCCCGCCGGTGCCCTCCTCGCCCCTGCCGAGGCGAAGGAACCGGCCGACGCCGAGCCCGCGGGCCACGTCGGCCAGGGCGCGCATGTTGACGACCGCGGCCCGGAGTTTGGCCAGCTGGCCCTCGGGCAGGTCGGGATGGTTGTGATAGAGGGTGTCGGTGACCACGAGCCCGAGCACCGAGTCGCCGAGGAACTCCAGGCGCTCGTTGGTCGGCAGGCCGCCGTTCTCGTACGCGTAGGAGCGGTGCGTGAGGGCCCGCTCCAGGATGTCGGGATCGAGGGCCACCGACAGGACTCGCTCGAGCTCGTCTCTGGCGACCTCCACGGCCACCGGCTTAGGACCTGCGCCCACGTGCTTTCCTCCTCGGACATCTCCACACGGCGCGACGGCTGCGGAAGATGCCCGAAAACGTGGTGGGCGTCGGGGGACCGGATCTCCGGCGTCCACCACGGCCGCGGGCGAAACCGCCACCGCACACGTCTGAGACGGTAACGCCGGCCGGGGCACGATGGCACCCGGCCGGAATCACGTCAACTCGGCGGATCAGGCAGACGGCTCGACGACCTGACGACGGTTGTAGGTGCCGCAGGTGGGGCACGCGATGTGCGGCTGCTTCGGAGACCGGCACTGCGGGCAGCTCACCAGGGCGACAGCAGTCGTCTTCCACTGGGAGCGACGGGCGCGGGTGTTGCTCCGCGACATCTTTCGCTTCGGGACGGCCACGTCACTTCTCCTGATCGTTATCGTTCTCGGTCATCAGACCCTGCAACGACGCCCAGCGGGCGTCGATCTTCTCGTGCCGGTGATCATCGCCGGCCTCGGCCAGCTTGATCCCGCATTCCGCACACAGCCCCGGGCAGTCGTCCTGGCAGACGGGGCTCAGCGGGAGTGCGAGCACCACCGCGTCGCGGAACGTCGGCTCGAGGTCGAGCAGCTCCCCGTCGAGCAGTGAGTCCTCCTCCGAGGCGTCCTCGTCGGAGTAGAAGAACAGCTCCTGCAGCTCGACCTCGATGTCGGAGGACACCGGGTCCAGGCACCGCGCGCACTCCCCCGCCAGCGGGGCCTGCGCCGTGCCCGAGACGAGCACGCCTTCCATCACTGCTTCGAGCCGGAGGTCCAGCTCGACTTCGGCGTCTTTCGGCACGCCGATCATGTCGACGCCGAGATCTGCCGGTGCCGGAAGGACCAGGGCAAGCTCCCGCATCGTGCCCGGCCGCTTTCCCAGGTCGTGGGTGGAGATCACCCAGGGGGAGCGGGGGTCGAGGTGCTGAGTCATCCTGCTCTCGCTAGGCATGGCGAAAACGCCGTCGTACAAGGCCGAAATCAAAGAATACCAGGTCGCCGTCAGCCCTTGAGCCGCTCGGTGAGCAGCTGGTGGACCAGGTCGGGGACCAGGCCTGACACGTCCCCACCGTACCGGGCGATCTCCTTCACCCGGCTCGACGACAGGAACGAGTATTCGGGGTTGGTCGGCATGAACAGCGTCTCCACGCCCGACAGCCGGTAGTTGAGCTGCGCCATCTGGAGCTCGTAGTCGAAGTCGCTGACCACCCGGATGCCCTTGACGATGGCCGGGATGTCGTTCTCCTTGCAGAAGTCGACCAGCAGGCCGTGGAACTTGCGCACCTTGACGTTGGGGTACTCCTTCGTCACGGTCTGCAGGACGTCGATCCGCTCGTCGACGGTGAACAGGCTGCGCTTCTCGATGTTGATCAGCACCGCCACGACGACCTCGTCGTACAACCTGGCGGATCTGGCGATGATGTCGAGGTGGCCGTTGGTGATGGGGTCGAACGACCCCGGGCAGACTACGCGGCGCAAGACGCCTCCTCTGGTCTACGGGCGGTCATCATTCCCCGGCGGCGCGACCGTACCAAACGGACGCTTCGCCGTAACGGCGGACCCTCTCCACAATGAAGCCATCAGGCCACACCAGGGCTTTTCCCCTGCTTTCCCGCTCAAAGGCCACCAAAGCCCCGGGCAGCAGCCAGCCGTTGTCCCGCAGCGCCGCCAGCACCCGGGCCACCTCCTCGTCACCCACCGCGTACGGAGGATCGGCGAAGACGATGTCGTACGGCTCCGCGCACGGCTTGGCCAGCACCCGCTCCACCCGGTCGGCCAGCACCGCCGCGCCGTCGAGCCGGAGCGCGGCCATGTTGGCCCGGATCGTGCGCACCGCCTTCGGGTCGGACTCCACCATCAGCGCGTGCGCCGCCCCACGCGACAGCGCCTCCAGGCCGACCGCCCCCGAACCCGCGTACAGGTCCAGCACCCGGGCGCCCGCGAGCCCGTGCAGCGAGTCGAGGGTCAAGAAGATGCCTTCGCGCGCCCTGTCGCTCGTCGGTCTCGTGCCGCGGCCCGGCGGCACGTCGAGCCGCCTCCCACCTGCGGCGCCCGCGATGATCCGAGTCATGGGAGCCATTGTTCCGCATGTCGGAGCAGGTCAAGAGTGGACAAGTGTCGGCCTCGACTGCGCAAGGGTGATTCACACCGGTGGGCTCGGTGAGCATGATGAGTTCTGCGGCCTTCGAGGTGACCCAGAGAAGGCCGACCGGCGTGATCGTGAGCCCTTCCGCACGCCGGTACCCTCGGCACCTGACCCGGGGGATGGGCCCAGCCGGGGACGGCATTCGGGGGGAGGCCGTCCCCGCGGCTGGGCCCAACATCTTCTTCCGCCCTCGCCCCGCGCCGTCAGGTCTTCTCGAGGTATTCGGCCTTGTCGTCCTCCAGCAGCCGGTCGATCTCCGCGCGCAGCGCCGGGTGTGAGGTCAGCTCGGGGTCGCCTGCCAGGACCGTGGCGGCCTCCTCGCGGGCCGCGGCGATGACGTCCTCGTCCCGGAGCAGCGCCAGCAGCTTCAGCGACGAGCGCTTGCCCGACTGCGCCGCGCCCAGGACGTCGCCCTCGCGCCGCTGCTCCAGGTCGACCCGGGAGAGCTCGAACCCGTCGAGCGTCGAGGCGACCGCGTCGAGGCGGGCCCGGGCGGGGGTGCCCTCGGCGAAGTCGGTGACCAGCAGGCAGAGCCCCGGCAGTCCGCCCCGGCCCACCCGGCCGCGGAGCTGGTGGAGCTGGGAGACCCCGAACCGGTCGGCGTCCATGATGATCATGACGGACGAGTTGGGCACGTCCACGCCGACCTCGATCACCGTGGTCGCGACCAGGACGTCCAGCTCGCCCCGGGTGAAGGCGCGCATGACCGCGTCCTTCTCCTCCGGCGGGAGCTTGCCGTGCAGGACGCCCAGCCGCAGGTCGGCGAAGGGGCCCTGGCCGAGCAGCTCGGCCACGTCGAGCACCGCCAGCGGAGGGCGGCGCTCGTCGTCGGCCGCCTGGGCCGCCAGGTCGCCCTCGTCGCCTTCGAGATCGCCGATGCGCGGGCAGACGATGTAGGCCTGCCTGCCGAGCGCGACCTCCTCGCGCACCCGCTCCCACGTGCGCTCCAGGTAGTGGGGCTTCTGCGCGGCGGGCACCACGTGGGTGGTGATCGGCGCGCGCCCCGACGGGAGCTGCGAGAGCGTGGACACCTCCAGGTCGCCGAAGACGGTCATGGCGACCGTGCGCGGGATCGGGGTGGCGGTCATCACCAGGACGTGCGGGCGGGCCTCGCCCGCCTTCTCGCGCAGCGCGTCGCGCTGCTCGACGCCGAAGCGGTGCTGCTCGTCGACCACGACCAGGCCGAGGTCGGCGAACTGGACGTGCTCCTGCAGCAGGGCGTGGGTGCCGACGATCACGCCTGCCGTCCCGGAGGCCGCGTCGAGCAGGGCGGCCCGCCGGGCCTGGGCGCCCATGGAGCCGGTCAGCAGCGTGACCGCGGTGCCGCCGAACATGCCGCCCTGGGCCAGGTCGCCCAGCATCGAGGTGATCGAGCGGTGGTGCTGCTGGGCCAGCACCTCGGTGGGCGCGAGCAGCACCGCCTGCCCGCCCGCGTCGACCACCTGGAGCATGGCGCGCAGCGCCACCACGGTCTTGCCCGCGCCGACCTCACCCTGCAGCAGCCGGTGCATCGGATGGGCCGCGGCCAGGTCGGCGGCGATCTCCTCGCCGACCTGGGCCTGCCCCTCGGTGAGCGCGAACGGCAGCCGCCCGTCGAAGGCGGCCAGGATGCCGTCGTCGCGGCGCGGCCTCGGCCTGGCGGGCCAGGCGGTGGCCGCGTGCCTGCGCCGCAGCAGCACGGACTGCAGCACGAACGCCTCGTCGAACTTCAGCCGCTTGCGCGCCCGCTGCACGTCGGCGAGGTCCTTCGGCCGGTGGATCGCCTCCAGCGCGTCGGCCAGACCGGTAAGCCGGTGGCGGGCGCGCAGCTCGCCGGACAGCGGGTCGTCCAGCGGCCCCAGCGTGTCGAGGACCACCCCGACGGCCCGCCTGACCGCCCACGGCGTGATGTCCTTGCCCGCCGGATAGATCGGCACCGGCGCGGCGGCGAACTCGGCGGCGCTGGCCTCGCCCTCCTCGAACAGCTCGAACTCCGGGTGGGCGAGCTGCCAGCGGGGCTTGGCGCGGGCGCCGAACAACCCCACCTTGCCGGCGAACATGCCGCGCCGCCCCGGCTTGAGCCGCGACTCCGCGGCGTGGGAGCCCTTGCCGAAGAACGAGAGATAGATCTTGTTGCCGGTGCCGTCGACGACCTCCACCTCCAGCCAGGTGCCGCCGCGGTTGCGCATGGGCTTGCGCATCAGCCGGCTCACCTCGCCGACCACGGTCACGTGCTCGTCGACCGCGAGCGCGTCGAGCGAGGTCAGCTCGCCGCGCTCGGCGTAGCGGCGGGGATAGTGGCGCAGCAGGTCGCCCACCGTCTCCAGGCCGAGCACCTCGCCCAGCAGTTTGGCGGTCTTCGGGTCGAGCGCCTTCGTCAGCGGCTCGTCGAAACGGCTCACGGCACCTAGTTCTACCTCGTACGGCCGACAGGAATCACTCGACACCGATGAGAAGCGGGTAGCCGCCCTGCTCGCCGCCGTAGACCACGAGGTCCGCGTCGGGCCTGACGCGGCGCAGGTGATCGGCCACGCCGGTGGCGAGCCCGCCGGGCGCGTCGGCCCCGGTCACCAGCGTCACCAGCTCGCCACCGCCGGCCAGCATCCGGTCGACCACCAGCGCGGCGACCGCCTCCAGCGTCCGGCCGATCACGGCCACGTCGCCGTCGATCAGCCCCAGCACGTCCCCGGGACGGCACAGGCCCGCGCTGGTGACCCCGTGGCGGTCGGCGACCACGAGATGGCCGTGGCGGGTGTGGCCCGCCGCGCCCGTCATGGCGACCACGTCGTCGTCGTAGCGCCGCGACGGGTCGTGCACCGCCAGCGCCGCCAGCCCCTGCACGGTCGCCTCGGTGGGCAGCACGGTCACCACCGCGCCGTCCTGACGGGCGATCTCCGCGGCCGCCATCGCCACCGCGCCGGCGTCCTCGTCGTTGGGCAGCACCACGACCTCGCGGCCGGCCTGCCGGATCGCGGCGAGCATGGCGGGCAGCGCGGGCCGCCCGCCCGGCTCGCGCCGCACCACGACCGCGCCGCACTCCTCGAACAGCTTGGCGATGCCCTCGCCCGCGGCGACCGCGACCACTCCCCTGCCGTCGCCCGCGGCCCGGGCGCGCTCGGCGAGATAGGTCACCCTGATGCGGTACGGCCTGCCCACCCGCAGCGCCGCCTCGATGGCGGGGCCGGCCTCGCCGACGTGCACGTGCACGTTCCACAGTCCGTCGCCGCCTACCACGACCAGCGAGTCGCCCATCGCGTCGAGCTCCGCGCGCAGCCTGCCCACCGCGTCGTCGTCGGCGTCGAGCAGGTACATCACCTCGTAGCCGGCGCCCACCTCGGTCATCGGCGTGACCTGCGCGGTCGGCGCGGGCACGTCGTAGCGCTCGCGGTGGCTGCCGGTGATCACCGCGGCCAGCGACTCCAGCACCACGGTCAGTCCCGCGCCGCCGGCGTCGACGACACCGCTGCGGGCCAGCACGTCCAGCTGGCCGGGCGTGCGGCGCAGCGCGGCGCGCGCCTCCTCCGCCGCCCGCCGCGCCACGTCCGCCGGGCCGGTCTCGACCTCCCGCACGGCCTCGGCCACGGCGCTCAGCACGCTCAGCACGGTGCCCTCGACCGGCCTGGCCACGCACCCGCGCGCCAGGCAGGCGGCCCTGGCCAGCGCCGCGCGCAGGTCGCCGCCGTCCTTCAGCACCTCGGCCAGCCCGCGCAGCGCCTGGCTGACGATCACGCCGGAGTTGCCGCGCGCCCCCACCAGCGCCCCGTACGACAGCGTCTGCCACACCACGGCGGCGTCCACGTCGTCGGGCAGCGACTCCACCGCCTCGGCGGCCGAGAGCATGGTGAGGTGGAGGTTGGTCCCGGTGTCGCCGTCGGCCACGGGGAACACGTTGAGCGCGTCGATGTCGGCCCTGGCCCTGCCCAGCGCGTCAGCGGCCAGGCGTGCCCACCGCCGCACCGAAGGCGGGCCGAGAACGTCCATGGGCACGTCCCGACCTCCCCGGTGCTACAGTTCGACACAGAGGAGAATATCGTCGTGCCGGGCCTGGTCCGAGTGATCGGTTCGCACCCACCCGTGGCGATCCGATATTCTTGCCTGGCTGGCCGGTTGTCCCGGCATGCCCTCCGCCCTCACAGCATCAGCGGACAGGGCTACATCGACTGTTTTAAGGAGCGATACCGTGGCTTCCGTCTGCGATGTCTGCCGCAAGGGGCCGACTTTCGGCAACAACGTTTCCCACTCCCACCGCCGCACCCGCCGCCGTTGGAACCCCAACATCCAGACGGTCCGCGCCGTCGTCGGCGGGACGCCGAAGAAGCTCAACGTGTGCACCTCCTGCATCAAGGCCGGCAAGGTCACCCGCTAGGTCGCACGTCAACGACAAGCCCGCGCTCCACGAGGAGCGGCGGGCTTTTCGCTTTCCCGGCCCGACGACCCCGCGCCCTGTGCGCGCCCCTGTGCGGGCCCGCAGGCCGCCCGTGCTCTTTCCAGTCCGTACGAGGTCAGCGCCAGCGCCAGGCGTGGTCCACCGGCCCGATGCCGGCGCCGAGGGGGAAGCCGCGCGCGATCGCGCCCGTGACGTACTCCTTGGCCTGGCCCACCGCGCCCGGCACGTCCTCGCCCAGGGCCAGGTAGGAGGCGATGGCGGAGGCCAGCGTGCAGCCGGTGCCGTGCGTGTGGCGGTTGTCGTGCCGCTCGGCGGTGAAGCGGTGCTCGGTGACGCCGTCCGTCAGCAGGTCGACCGGCGCGCCCGGCAGATGGCCCCCCTTGATCAGCGCCCATCGGGGGCCCAGCGCGAGCACGGCGTCGGCGGCGCGGCGCAGGTCGTCCTCGTCCTCGACCTTGACGGAGGTGAGCTGCTCCACCTCCCACAGGTTCGGGGTCACCACGGTGGCCACCGGCAGGAGCCTGTGCCGTACCGTCTCCACGGCCTCCGGCGCCAGCAGCGTGTCACCGTGCTTGGAAACCCCCACGGGGTCCACCACGACGGGCGCCGCGTACCCGCCCAGCGCCTCGGCCACGGTCTCCACGAGCGCGGGTGAGGCGAGCATGCCGGTCTTGACCGCCTGGGCGCCGATGTCGCCCAGCACCGAGTCGAGCTGCGCCCGCACCGCCTCGGCCGGGAGTTCCCAGTAGCCCTGGACGCCGACGGAATTCTGCGCGGTCACCGCCGCGATCACGCTCATGCCGTGCACGCCGAGGGCCAGCATGGTCTTCAGGTCGGCCTGGATGCCCGCGCCGCCGCCGGAGTCGGATCCGGCGACGGTGAGGACGCGAGCGGGACTCATGGGGGAAGCTGAATCCGTCATATCCCCCATCCAACCACTTGACCAGGTGGTCGGCGGCCCCCGGCTCAGGCGATCGTGCAGTCGCCGCCGACGAGGCCGCAGTTCTTCGGCGTGCCCGCCCGGCCCGTGGCGGAGATGGTCAGCTCGGCGCTGTCACCGGCGGCGATCGGCGTGGTGATGTCCACGATCAGCAGGTTGCCGTCCTGCGTCCACTCCACGTCCCGCACGTCCAGGATCTTGCCCCGGACGGGCATGGACACGGTGAAGGAGTCCAGCGTCCGCGGTGAGTCGTTCGTCACGCTCATCGTCGCCGTGTAGTCCGCCACCCGCTGCCGGTCCACGTTGAACCGGACGTTGACCGTCGCCGCCCCGCCCGACAGCGGCCGGCTCCTGGACGGCGCCTCGGTCGTCGGCGTGGGGTCCGGCTGGGGCACGCCCTGGGTGGGGATGGTGCCATTGCCCACGTCATCGGGCCAGGGCGACTCGCTCGGCTCGTCGGTGACCTCGTCGTCGGTGACCTCCTCGACCGTCTGCTCGTCGACCGGCTCGTCCTCGACGGGCGACGCCGACCTGGTCTTGGACGGCCTCGCAGTCGGCGCGGAGGTGCGGCGCGGGGCCGGCGAACCGGTGTCCGACCGCGTCGGCTCCGGCTGCGCCTCCTCCGTGGCCTCCTCGTCCGGCGTCTCCTCTTCCTCGACCGGCTCGGTCTCCTCCTCCACCGGCTCGGACACCTGCGGGCCGGGCTGGTTCGACGCCTGCACGGCGGCGCATCGGCCGCCGGGGCAGGCTTCGTCGCCGCCGCTCAGCATCTTGACGCCGATCACGGTGCCGCCCAGCACGACGGCGACGGCGGCCACGGACAGCAGGGCCAGCCGTCCCCGGCCGCGGGACCTGCCGCCGGACCGGCTGTCGAGCCCGTCGAGGTCGTCGAGATCGTCGGGGTCGTCCGAGGGCTTGCGCCGTCCGCGCCCCCGGCGGGGCTCGGGGCGGCCCTGCTCCTCGCCGGACCGGTCCGGGCCGAGGAAGCCGGTCTCCGCCTCCGCCCAGGCCGGGGTACGGGCGATCATGGTGGGCTCGCCGGCCACCTTGACGTCGCCGGGCTCGGGCGGCAGGCCGGGCACGTCGAACCTGCCCGTCGCCTCCTGCCCGAACGGGTCGCCCTGCTCCCTGGGCAGGCCCTGGGTGTCACCACCGAACGGGTCGTCGCGCGGCGGCCGGAAGGCGCCGTGCGGATCTCCCTGGCCGAAGGGGTCGTGCGGGTCCGCCTGGCCGAACGGGTCGGACCGCTGCGACCGGAAGGGATCGTGCGGGTCGGACTGCGGGGACCCGAACGGATCGTGCGGGTCGGACTGCTGCGACCGGAACGGGTCGTGGGCGTCCGCGAACGGGTCGCCCGCCGGCGGCCGGAAGGCGCCGTGCGGGTCGGCGGGGCCGTGCCCGGGTTTCGGGCCTTCGCCGGGCAGGCGGCCCTGCGGGGGGCCGTCCGGGGCGTCGTCCCAGGACTGCGGCCGGGCGAAGGCGCCCGTGGTCTCGAACGGCTGGTCGTCCCGCGGGCGCCCGTGATCGGCGCCGGGGCGGGGGGACGCCGCGAAGGCGCCGGTGGTCTCGAAGGGGTCGGACCGGTGACCCGTGGCCGGGGTGTCCCGCTTCGGCATGGGCGCCCACTGGCCGGTGACTTCCGGCTGGTCGGGCAGGGAGGGCCAGCCCGGAGGCTCGGGCCTGTCGTCCTTGTCCCAGAAGCTGTCGGACTGCTGGTTGTCAGGGCCCCAGAAGGCGCTGTCCCCCCGATCGTTCGCGTCTTCGGATCCACCTGTCCCGTGGCGGCCCATGCACAGCCCTTTCTGCCGGTTACAGTTGGCCGCCAATCTTCATAACACCTCGGCTACGCCGTTGTCCCATCAATCTCCATAGTCACACCCGAAATCCGGAAATTTTCCGGCAAATCGGGACACCCGGTCACCGAAAGTGATCCCAGCCGCCGGGCCCCGGCGCACGACCCCGCACGTGCACGCCCTCCCCCTCCGACACCCTGCCGACGACCTGCCACGAGTCCGGCAGCGGCACCTCCGCGGGGAAGGCGGCGGCCAGCGCGTGGTCCTCGCCACCGGTGAGCACCCAGTCGAGCGGGTCGGCGCCGAGCTCCGCCGCGGCCGCGGCCACCGCGTCCGGCACGGCGAAGGCCCCGGGGTCCAGGTCGATCCGCACGCCTCCGGCCCGCGCGACGTGCCCCAGGTCCTGGAGCAGCCCGTCGCTCACGTCGATCAGCGCGCTCGCGCCCAGCCGCGCCGCCTCCGGCCCGCACGCGTAAGGAGGCCTCGGCCGCAGATGCACCGCGACGGCCTCCTCCAGCGGATCGCCTCCGGGTCCCGGGACGGGGGGACGCGGGCCGGCCGGGGAACCGTCCGATCCCCCGTACGCGCCGGACCCGGGAGACGGGAGCACCCGGCCGGAGTCCAGCAGGGCGAGGCCGGCGGCCGAGCGGCCGAGCAGGCCCGCCACCGCGACGACGTGGCCGGGCCGCGCCCCGGAACGCTCCACCGGCGCGCGGCCCTGAAGGTCGCCGAGC
The DNA here is from genome assembly GCF_027620315.1 of Nonomuraea corallina. Classification (GTDB taxonomy): domain Bacteria; phylum Actinomycetota; class Actinomycetes; order Streptosporangiales; family Streptosporangiaceae; genus Nonomuraea; species Nonomuraea corallina. The sequence goes on from NZ_JAPNNL010000139.1 coordinate 16,071, forward strand.
GCCGTGACGCCGACCACCACCAGGTCGCACCTGGTCACGTCGCCGCCCGCCACGCTCGCCCCGACCAGCGCGCACTCGTCGCGGAAGCCGTCCGTCAGCGCGTCCAGCCACGTGACGGGCAGGTCGGGCGGGATGCCCAGCCCGACCACGAGGGCCGTCGGCACGGCCCCCATGGCCGCCACGTCGGCGAGGTTCTGGGCGGCGGCCTTGCGCCCCACGTCATAGCCGCTGGACCAATGGCGGCGAAAGTGCCTACCCTCGATCAGGATGTCCGTGGACACCACCACGCGCCCGTCGGGCGCGCGCACCAAGGCGGCGTCGTCGCCCGGACCGAGCAACACCGTCTCGCCCTGGGGCAGCCGCCCGGAAACACGCGCTACAACACCGAACTCGCCGAGATCCCCGACTGTGATGACGCACCTCCTGACGCACACAGGGTACGGTGGCCCTTCGGCGTGATCCAATCGCCTGGGAGGACGTAATGGTGCAGGCCTACATCCTTATTCAGACCGAGGTCGGCAAGGCCGCCGCAGTGGCTCACGAGATCTCCGGCATTCCCGGGGTGACTCAGGCTGAAGACGTCACCGGACCGTACGACGTGATCGTCCGCGCCGAGGCGCGCAACGTCGACGAGCTGGGCAAGCTCGTGGTGGCCCAGATTCAGGCCGTGGAGGGGATCACGCGTACCCTTACGTGTCCGATCGTCCATATCTGAGGTTCCCATCGATGCGTGCGGCCACCGCCCTGTTCGTCCTTCTCGCACTCGCCGGATGCGGCGCCGTCCAGGTGGAGCCGCCCGTGCCGGAAGCAGAGGCGGCGGCCGCCTGCGACCGCCTCGCCGGGCTGCTGCCGGAGACGCTCGACGGTGACGGCCGCACCGCGACCGTGCCGGAGTCGCCGTACGTCGCGGTGTGGGGCGAGGGCACGATCGCGCTGCGCTGCGGCGTGCCGCGGCCGGCCAGGATGGCCCCGACCGACCGGCTCCAGGAGATCGACGGCGTGGGCTGGTTCGCCGATCCGGAGACGCCCACGCTGTTCACGGCCGTGGCGGCGCCGCTCTACGTGGAGGTCGCCGTGGGCGGCTCGCACGTGGTCGGCCAGGTGCTGGCCCGGCTGTCGGAGCCGATCGGGCAGGTCTCACCGCAGGCCAGGTGACCGGTTCAGGGCGAGCTGGATGAGCCGGTCGACCAGCTCCGGGTAGGACAGCCCGGACGCCGCCCACAGCTGCGGCGCCACCGACAGCGAGGTGAAGCCCGGCATGGTGTTGATCTCGTTGAGCACCAGCTCGCCCTCGGGCGTGTAGAAGAAGTCGACCCGGGCCAGCCCTTCGCAGCCGAGCGCCTCGAACGCGCGCACCGCCAGCGCCCGCACCTCCTCGGCCGTCTCGGCGGGCAGGTCGGCGGGCACCGTGAGGGACATCTGGTCGGGGTAGTACTTGGCCTCGAAGTCGAAGAACTCCTGGCCGCCCTCGACCCTGACCTCTCCGGGAGCGGACGCGGCGGGCGGGTCGTCGCCGAACGACTGCAGCACCGCGCACTCGATCTCCCGTCCGCCGACCGCCGCCTCGATGAGCACCTTGGGGTCGTGCTCGCGGGCGAACTCGACGGCGCGCTCCAGCTCGGCCCGGTCGTGCGCCTTGGAGATGCCCTGCGAGGACCCGGCCCTGGCGGGCTTGACGAACAGCGGCCAGCCGAGCTGCTGCTCGGCCTCCTTCATCACCCGGTCGCGGCCGACACGCCAGTCGCGGTCGCGTACGGCGAGGTAACGTCCGATCGGCAGGTCGGCGGCGGCCAGGACCGCCTTCATGTAGCCCTTGTCCATGCCGACGGCGCTGGCCAGCACGCCGGAGCCGACGTAGCGGACCCCGGCCATCTCCAGCAGGCCCTGGATGGTGCCGTCCTCGGCGAACGGCCCGTGCATGACGGGGAAGACCACGTCGACCGAGCCCAGCTCGACCGGGATGCTCCCCTGGTCGTACGCGATCAGGCCGGTGCCGCCGGTGGGCAGCGCCAGCGAGGCGCCCGAGGCGTCGACGGCGGGCAGCTCGCCGCCCTCGATCTGGAACCGCTGGTCACCGGCGGCCAGCACCCACCTGCCGTCCTGGGTGATCCCGATCGGGATCACCTCGTACTTGCTCGTGTCGATCGCTTCCAGCACGCTGCCCGCCCCCATCAGGGACACGGCGTGCTCAGAATTGCGACCTCCGAAGACGACGGCGACGCGTGGCTTGCTCATGACGTCCGAATCTACCGGGGCGTTCCCCCCGCAGCGAGCCGAGCACGCGGTGGCGGGTCAGAGGCCGTAACGCTCGGGCTTGGGAGAACGGGACATCAGGAGCATCCCGGCCTCGGTCGGGGACATGCCGTCGTGGACCACGCCCACCACGACCTCGGTGATCGGCATCTCCACGTCGTGGTTCCTGGCCAGCTCCAGCACGGACTCGCAGGACTTGACGCCCTCGGCGGTCTGGCGGGTGGCGGCGATCACCTCCTTGAGCGTCATGCCGCGACCGAGGTTCTCGCCGAAGGTGCGGTTGCGCGACAGCGGCGACATGCAGGTGGCCACCAGGTCGCCCATCCCGGCCAGGCCGGCGAAGGTGTGCGGGTCGGCGCCGAGCGCGGCGCCGAGGCGGGAGATCTCGGCCAGCCCGCGGGTCATGAGCATGGAGCTGACGTTGGCGCCCATGCCCATGCCGGCGGCCACGCCGACGGCCAGCGCGATCACGTTCTTGACCGCGCCGCCCAGCTCGACGCCCACGACGTCGGTGTTGGTGTAGGGCCGGAACCACGGCGGCAGGTGGCAGGCCTTCTGCAGCCGGTCGGCCACGCTCTCGTCGGAGCAGGCCACGACGGCGGCGGCCGGCTGGCGCTGCGCGATCTCCTTGGCCAGGTTGGGGCCGGAGACGACGGCCACCCGCTCGTCGGGCACCCCCGCCACCTCCCGGATCACCTCGCTCATCCGCTTGGTGGTGCCGAGCTCGACGCCCTTCATCAGGCTCACCAGCACCGCGTCGCGCGGGATGTGCGCGCGCCAGGACTCCAGGTTGGCCCGCAGCGTCTGGGAGGGCACGGCGAGCACCACGAACTCCGCCCCGTCGAGCGCCTCGGCCACGTCGGTGGTCGCGCGCAGCGAGGTCGGCAGCGCGATGCCGGGCAGGTAGTCGGTGTTCATGTGGGTGCGGTCGATGGACTCGACCACCTCGCGCCTGCGCCCCCACAGGGTGGTCCGGTTGCCCGCCTCGGCGAGGATCATCGCGAACGTGGTCCCCCACGACCCGGTGCCGAACACCGCGATCTTCGCCATCTCGTCACCGTCCGTCGGGGTCGTAGGGAGTCTCCGGCGCCTTCTCGCCCCGGAGCGCGGCGAGCTGCTCGGTGATCGCCGCCATGATGTCGGCGGTCGCGTCGCGCAGCACCGGCGCGTGCGGCGGCAGCCCCGCGTACTTGGACAGGTCGACCGGCTCGCCGGCCGAGACCCGGAACGTCTTGCGCGGGAACAGCCTGGGCCTCTTCTCACCGTACGGGAGCAGCTCCTGTGCTCCCCAATGGGCCAGCGGGATCACCTTGACGCCGGTCTCCAGGGCCAGCCGCGCGGCCCCGGTCTTGCCGGTCATCGGCCAGAGCCGCGGGTCGCGGGTGCAGGTGCCCTCGGGGTAGAAGAGGATCGCCCCGCCCTCCTTGAGCCGCTCCGCCGACTCGTGCAGCGACCTGGCCGCGTCGCTGCTGCCCCGGTAGACGGGGATGGCGCGCAGCGAGCGCACCGCGTGGCCGAGGAGCGGCACCTTGAACAGGCTGGACTTGGCCAGGACGATCGGCCAGCGGCCGTGGTCGTAGAGATAGTGGGCCAGCAGCACCGGATCGGCCCACGACAGGTGGTTGGCCACGAGGATGACGCCTCCGGTGCGCGGGATGCGGTCACCCCGGCGCCAGTCGCGCTTGATCAGGAGCCACGAGAGCGGCTTCACGATCACGACGGCCAGCGTTTCCCAGAACCGCGATGGACGCGTCAAGCGGCTCATACTCTCCTCCAGCGCTGACGGTTGCGCCCAAGTCTCCCGGTTGGCGGCACGGCCTGTCGAGGCGCGATGCTTAGCCTATGAGCTTGCGCTGGTCCCTGGTGATCCCGGTGAAGACGCTGGTAGCGGCGAAGACGCGGCTGGCCGCCGCGACGGGGCCGCACCGCACGCGACTGGCCGTGGCCGTCGCCTGCGACACCGTGACGGCGGCGCTGGCGTGCCCGCCGGTGGCGCGGGTGATCGTGGTGACGGCGGACCCGGCCGCGGCGGGGCCGCT
>NZ_JAPNNL010000014.1 GCF_027620315.1 Nonomuraea corallina
GGCCGGCAATCCCCCCGCCTAGGGGGAATGTCCATTCGTCGGGCATATCGCGGTGCAAGAACGATCGGGTGTCAACCGATCAGGAACCCGGCCGGGCCGCCGTGAAACGGCGAAACCCCTCCGGAAGCACCGGAGGGGTTTCGCTTCGCTCAGGTCAGGTGCACTTGGGCAGGTCGTCGTGCACGGTCTCGGGTCCGACGCTGCCGGAGAACCGGACGCACTTGCCCTTGCCGTAGTGCTTGACCGGCCCGGCGTAGTACTCGAAGTTGCCGGAGGCGGACGGCTTCCCGTGGCCGTGGACGTCGAGGGTGACGCTCACCGGGGAGGCCTTGCCGATGTCCATCCTCTTCATCGTGACACCGCAGACCTGACCGCTCTTCTCGTTGTAGAGCAGGAAGATCTCGCCGCCGATGAACGCCTTGTTCCGCTGGACCTGGAAGCCCTCACCGCAGACCTTCTCGGGCGTGTGCGGGTTCTGCACCGGCTGCGCCTGGGTCGACGTGGCGGAGACGCTCGGGGTCGCCGTCACCGTGACCGTCGGCGTGGGCGTCGGGGTGACGGTGACGGTCGGAGTCGGCGTGACGGTGACGGTCGGGGTGGGCGTGGCGGTGACGGTGACCGTCGGGTGGACCATGTTCCGCGACCGCGTCGGCGTCGGCGTGGGGGTCGGGGTGTCCTCCCGGGCCTGGGGAGCGGTCACGGTCACCGTCGGCTGCGCGACCGGCTGGGTGACGATCGGGGCCGGGGTCGGCACCGTGCTCAGCTCGGGGGTCGCGGTGGCCTGGCCCTCCCACTCGTTGGGCAGCACCATCGGGCCGACGCTGTCAGGGTCGGAGTTGGAGGGGGTGGCCCACGGCACCACCACCTCGGACTGGTCCGGCGGTGTCTCGACCTGGACGGGGGCCTGGCTGGGCACGCTCACGCCGTTCTCCACCTTGCCGCTGCCCGAGCCGCGCTGGTCCACCCGCTCTCCCGCGGCGGCCGCCGGCTCGAACCGCTCGGTCGCGGCGTAGTGGTTGGCTCCCCACAGGCCCGCGCCGGACAGCAGCGCCAGCGCGCCGACCGCGGCGGCCAGCCCCATCGGGAACTTGCGCTTGGGCGACGAGGAGACGGCCTGCGCGGGCACGGCCACGTGCGGCGGCTGCTCGCGCGGCGCCTCCCAGGCGGGGCCGGGCGCCGGGTGGGCCCCGGGCGGAAGCGCCGCCTGCTGCTGGTGCTCCAGAGGCGGTCCCCAGTTCTGCGCCGGCGGAACCTGCTGCGGAGGCATCCCCGCCACGGGCACGCCCGGAAGCGGCGCTCCCGGTCCGGGACCCCCGGCCACGGGCACCCCTGGCAGGACCGCGCCCGGTACAGGGCCCCCGGCCACGGGCACGCCCGGCAGGACCGCGCCCGGCCCTGGCACACCCGGTACGGGGACACCCTCGATCGGCTGGGACGACGGCTTCTGGGTGGCCAGGGCGGTGCCGCGCTTGTCACCGAGGAGCTGCAGCAGCGCCATGTCGGTGGTCGGGCGCTGGGCGACGTTCTTGGCGAGGGCGGACATGACCACCCGGCGCAGCGGCTCGGCCAGCTCGCCCAGCTCCGGCTGCCCGTTGAGCACGGCGTCCTCGTCCTGGCCGAACGGCGGCCGGCCGGTCGCGGCGAACACCACCGTCGCCGCCCAGGCGAAGATGTCGGCGTAGGGCCCGTACGCCAGGCCCCGGATCTGCTCCGGCGCGCGGTAGCCGAGCTCCCCGGCGGGCTCGCCGAGGTCGATGTCGGTCACCCGGGGGCCGTCGGCCCCGATGATCACGTTGTGCGGCGTGAGCCCGCGGTGCGTGATGCCCGCCAGGTGGATCGCGGTCAGCGCGGTGAGCGTGCCGACGGCCACCCGCTCGACCGCGTCGGCGTCGAGGGGGCCGTCCTCGGCCACGACCTCCGCGAGGCTGCGTCCTTCGACGTGCTCGCGCACCACGTAGACGCGGTTCTCGTACGTGCCCGCCTCCAGCGTCCTGGCGACGGAGGCGCTGGACACGCGCTGCACTCCGGTGTGACGGGCGAGGTCATCGCTGCCCGCCTCGGAGGACGGCAATAACTTGACGACTCTCAAAGGCGCGTCGTCGGACTCCTTACCGAGGAAGACCGAGCCTCGCGGCCCATCGGTCAAGCGTCCTGAGATGACGTACGCGCCGAGCTTTTCGGGATCACCCGGCCGCAGGGGGTGCATCTGCGTCCCTTCACTAAAGGCAAGATCTCGAAGGGACATTCAACCGCATCTGACCCATTTGTATCAGTAGTTTCATCAGCGTTTACCGAATTCATTCACAATTTGTGATCAAGACCGCGACCCGGCGCGCCAGCCCCGCCTCCGGCCGAGCGGGATGAGCACCGCGAGGGCGCCGACCAGTATGGCGGCGATCAGCGCGCCCGTCCCGATGGCGGCGGCGACGCCGATGGCGGTCTCGTCGCGGGGCGGCACCTTGGCGATCGCGTCGGCCGGGAGCGCGGACGCCGGCGGCTCGGCGACCACGGGCACGTTCGCGGCCTCGTAGGGCAGCACGGCCGTGACGGCGAGCACCGGGTTCACCATGCCGGCCCCGGTGCCCGCGCCGGCCGTGCCGTCGGCGGTGGCGATGATGCGGCGGCGCACCTGCTCCTGGTTGAGCTGCGGAAAGCGGGCCCGGACCAGCGCGGCCGTGCCCGCGACGTACGGGGTGGCGTAGCTCGTGCCCTCCAGGCCGCGCATGTAGCTGCGGCCCGGCCAGGGGGCGGTGATGTCGATGCCGGGGCCGATGACGCCGACCGGGGTGGCGGCGTTGGAGGAGTCGACCCGGCCGCCGTCGGGCCCCGCGCCGCCGACCGACAGGACGCCCTCGTAGGAGGCAGGGTAGGCCGGCACGTCCTCGTCGTCCGGGCCGGTGACGTTCCCGGCGGCGGCCACCACGACGATGTCGTCGGCCAGCGCCCGCTGGACCACGGCCCTCAGCGCCGGGTGGTCGGAGGCGCGGACGGACACGTTGATCACGTCGGCCTTGGCTTCGACGGCGTCGTTGATCGCGTCGACCAGCTTGCCGATGCTGCCCTGGGGCTTGTTGCTCTGCTTGAGCACGACGAGCCTGGCGTCGGGCGCGACCCCGTGGAAGGGCACTCCCTCCAGGTAGCGGGCGCCGATGATGCCCGCGACGGCGGTGCCGTGGCCGACGCAGTCGTGGTGGCCGGTGTGGGTCTCGTCGATGATCTTGGAGATGCGCAGCTGCGGGTGGCTGTAGTCGACGCCGCTGTCGACGACGGCGACCGTCACTCCCTCGCCCCTGGTCAGCCGCCAGGCGCTCTTGATGTCGAGCCGTTTCTGCGCCCAGGGCTCACTGGCGGGCAGCTTGAGCGTGCCCTTCTCCGGCTTGCACTCGTCCGGCGCGGCGGCCGCCGCCGGCGCCGCGACGACGTGCAGGGCGAGCAGGCTCGCCAGGAAGGCGCGACCGATCATGTCGGGAAAGCGTAGCGTGCCCGATTCCCGCGCGCGGGAAGCCCCGGCGACGCCGGGGCTTCCGCCATGGCCGCGTCAGCGCGTCGCGGACTCGATGTTGCCCCGGTAGGTGTCGATGACCCGGGACGCCTCGGTCAGCTCCTCGGTCATGCGCTGGAAGGCGGTCCGGTAGCTCTGCCACGCGCCCTGGAACTTCTGGGCACCGGGACCCGTCCAGGCCGTGCCGACCTTGGCGGCCTCCTTGTCCAGCGCCGCCATCGTGGCGCGCACGGCCTCGGACTGCTGCTTGAACTGAGCGGACATCGTCTGCATCTCTGCAGGGTCGCCGCCGAGCATGCTCTGGCTCACGCATACCTCCTGATTGGGGACGCCTGATCGGACGAAGCGCCCTCACCCTAGAGGCGCCCTCACCGCCACGTCGGCCTTCATACCGAGCGGCTATGGTCGAATGCAGCACCATCTGGCCTGACCCACCTGTAGCCGATCGTTTTCGAGCACCTACACTCCCCCTCAGTGCTCGCCCAGGAAGGATGGATGTCGGTGCAGAAGGTTCTCATCGCCAATCGCGGCGAGATCGCCGTACGAGTGGCCCGCGCCTGCAAGGACGCCGGCCTCGGAAGCGTGGCCGTCTACGCCGACCAGGACCGCGACGCCCTCCACGTGAAAGTGGCCGACGAGGCGTACGCCCTGGCCGGTCAGTCCCCCGCGGAGACCTACCTCGACATCGGCAAGCTGCTCGACGTGGCGGCCCGTTCCGGCGCCGACGCGGTGCACCCCGGTTACGGCTTCCTGGCCGAGAACGCCGGATTCGCCCAGGCGGTCATCGACGCGGGCCTGATCTGGATCGGCCCGCCGCCCGCCGCCATCGCCGCGCTCGGCGACAAGGTGCAGGCCAGGCACATCGCCCAGAAAGTGGGCGCGCCGCTGGTCGCCGGCACCAAGGACCCGGTGTCCGGGGTCGAGGAGGTCGTCGCGTTCGCCGAGGAGCACGGCCTGCCGATCGCGATCAAGGCCGCGTACGGCGGCGGCGGTCGCGGCATCAAGGTCGCGCGCCGCCTGGAGGAGGTCCCCGAGCTGTACGAGTCGGCGGTGCGCGAGGCGGTGGCCGCCTTCGGCCGCGGCGAGTGCTTCGTCGAGCGCTACCTCGACCGGCCGCGGCACGTCGAGACCCAGTGCCTGGCCGACAGCCACGGCGGCGTCGTCGTGGTCAGCACGCGCGACTGCTCGCTGCAGCGCCGCCACCAGAAGCTGGTGGAGGAGGCGCCCGCGCCCTTCCTCAGCCCCGAGCAGCTCGGCATCCTCTACTCCAGCTCCAAGGCCATCCTCAAGGAGGCCGGCTACGTGGGGGCCGGCACCTGCGAGTTCCTCGTCGGCCAGGACGGCACCATCTCCTTCCTTGAGGTCAACACCCGCCTCCAGGTCGAGCACCCGGTGACCGAGGAGGTCGCGGGCGTCGACCTCGTCCGCGAGATGTTCCGGATCGCCGACGGCGAGCCGCTCGGCTACGACGACCCCGAGCTGCGCGGTCACTCGATCGAGTTCCGGATCAACGCCGAGGACGCGGGCCGCGACTTCCTGCCCGCCCCCGGCACGCTCACGGCCATGCGGGCGCCGTCGGGCCCCGGCGTGCGGCTCGACGGCGGCTACGAGGCCGGCATGACGGTGCCGGGCGCGTTCGACTCGCTCGTGGCCAAGCTGATCGTGACCGGCCGCACCCGCCAGGAGGCCCTGGAGCGGTCGCGGCGCGCGCTGGCCGAGTTCGAGATCGACGGCATGCCGACGGTGCTGCCGTTCCACCGGGCGGTCGTGTCCGACCCGGCCTTCGTCTCCGAGCCGTTCGCCGTCCACACGCGGTGGATCGAGACCGAGTTCGACAACACCATCGCCCCGTACGCGGGAGCGACCGAGACCGCCGAGCCGGAGGCGCGCGAGACGGTCACGGTCGAGGTCGGCGGCAAGCGGCTGGAGGTCGTGCTGCCCGCGGGTCTCGGCGCAACCGCGGCGGCGCCCTCCGGCGCCAAGAAGCCCCGGCGGGCGGCGGGCGGCGCGAAGAAGGCGGCGGCGGGCGGCGACGCGCTGGTCTCCCCGATGCAGGGCACGATCGTCAAGGTCGTGGCCGGCGACGGCGACACGGTGGCCGAGGGCGACACCGTGGTGGTGCTGGAGGCCATGAAGATGGAGCAGCCGCTGACGGCGCACAAGTCCGGCGTCATCACCGGCCTGGCCGCGCAGGTCGGCCAGACGGTCACGTCGGGGGCGACGATCTGCGAGATCAAGGAAGCGTGACGGCACGGCGGGATCGGCCCCGATCCCGCCGTTTCCCGAAATGCCGGGCATGCGTGGTCGCTGCCCGGCCTTTTCGGAATCGCGGTGCGCCCTGAACGTTCGGGGCGGGTGATCCCGGGGAATCCGCCGTGCGCCCCGAGCGTTCGGGGCGGGTAGCGTGCCCAGTGAGGAACTTTGCCGACCGCCCGTTCGTCCTCATGGGCGAAGGAGGCTTGCTGCCAATGACACATCCGCTGCGCCGCGCAGGGGCCGCGATCGCGGTTCTCATCGCCGGTCTATTCGTCACTCTTGCGCTGTCCCCTGCCGTTAACGCGGCGGCGGCGCCGCCCGATGCCCAGACGGTGCTCGCCCACTGGAAGAGCGGCGACCCGCTCTACGTGCAGTCAGGGTCGGCCCTCAGCTCCGACCAGCAGTCCGAGATCCGCGACGCGCTCAAGGACTCGAAGAACGACATCTATCTGGCCGCTTTGCCCGACAACACGGTGAGCGACCCCGCCGGCTACATCAAGCAGCTCGGCGACGCGGTCTCCGAGGCCAAGAAGTCCGGTTCCGGTGGCCAGTTCACCGTGGCCGTGCTCGACGGCCCGACGCTCTTCGCCGCGTCCAACTTCGGCAGGGCCGGGATGACCGACCAGCTGTCGAAGCTCGCCGTGCGCAACAACGACGACCTCGTCTCCGGCATGCAGGACTTCATCGCCCGGGTCAATCTCATGGCCGAGGGCAAGTCACGCTCCGCGCTCGACTCCGGCCCGGTCAACGACGGCAGCGGCTTCGGCGCGCTGGCCACGCTGGGCGTGCTCGCGCTGGCCGGCGGTGGCGGCTACTTCCTCTACTCGCGCAACAAGAAGAAGAAGCAGGCCATCCAGGACGCCAAGGACCTGGCCGCGGTCAAGCAGACCGTCGAGGAGGACGTCACCAAGTTCGGTGAGGAGATCACCGCGCTCGACACCGACGTCGTGCTCTCCGGTGAGGGCGGCAAGCACATCGACGAGTGGCAGCAGGCCCTCGACTCCTACGAGAAGGCCAAGACCCAGCTCGCCGCGGTCGAGCGGGCCGACCAGGTCCGCGAGGTCACCGGCACGCTGGAGGAGGGCCGCTACGCGCTGGCCGTCGTGAAGGCCAGGGTCGACAACCAGCCGGTGCCCGAGCGACGCGCGCCCTGCTTCTTCAACCCGCAGCACGGTCCTTCGGCCCGCGACGTGCGCTGGGCCCCGCCCGGTGGCGCGGTGCGCGACGTGCCCGCCTGCAAGGCCGACGCCGAGGCGGTGGAGCGCGGCTTCGACCCGCAGACGCGCGAGGTCATGGTCAACGGCCAGCGCCGCCCCTACTACGAGGCGGGCCCTGCCTACCAGCCGTACGCCTACGGCTACTACGGCGGGTTCGGCGACATCATGACCGGCATGTTCATCGGCACCATGATGGGCTCCATGATGGGCTGGGGCATGGGCGGCATGATGATGGGCGGCATGATGGGCGGCGGCTACGACGCCGGTGCCGGTGGCGGCGACTTCGGCGGAGGCGGTGACCTCGGCGGAGGCGACTTCGGCGGCGGTGGCGGCTGGGGCGACTTCGGCGGCGGCGACTTCGGCGGCGGCGACTGGTAGGCCGCACCACCACACCCACATCCACGCGAGCGCGCTCCCTTCGGGGGGCGCGTTCTCGTCTTTGCGGAGCCGCCCGCGCCACGAACTCCATTTGACCGAAGTTTTGAAATTACGTAGATTCGGAGCATGAAGCGAGCCTCCGCCCTGGCCGCCCTCGTCGTGGCCGCCCTCGCCCTGTTCGTCGCTCCGGCCCCGCCCACGCTGGGCCCCGCGACGACCGGCGACCCCGCCCTGGCGAAGCTGGTACGCAACGCCGCCGGGCAGGAGGGATTCCGGGGCCTGTCCGTGGCGCTCATCGAGGACGGCCGGGTCCGCTACGCCGGAGTGGGCGACACCGGCGGCGCCGACCCCCGGCCGGTGGACCAGGACACCGCCTACGAGCTCGGGTCGATCACCAAGCCGATGACCGGGATGCTGCTGGCCGACCTGGCGAGCGAGGGGCTCTCCCCCGACACCCCGGTGCGCGACCTGCTCCCGCGCGTCGCCTTCTCCGACCCCGCCGTGGCCGGGGCGACCCTCGCCGAGCTGTCCTCGCACCGGGCGGGGATCCCCACCCTGCGCATGACGCCGGTGGGCTTCCTGCGCTCGTACCTGTACGTCTTCGCCGGCGAGGACCCGTACGCCGCCGCGGGGCCGCGGAGCATGCTGGACGACGCCGCGGCCGTCTCCGCCGGGAAGCGGGGCGAGGTCTCCTACTCCAACCTCGGCGCGGCGCTGCTCGGGCAGGCGCTGGCCGAGCGGGCGGGCGCCGACTACGAGACCCTGCTGCGCACGCGGCTGCTGGCACCGCTCGGCATGGACGCCACCGTCGTCCTCCAGCCGGACGAGCCGCTGCCGGCCCGGCACGCCCGCGGCCAGAACGTGAACGGGCTGCCGATGGAGCCGTGGCGCGACCACGGGCACGCGGGCGCGGGCGGCGCCGTCTGGTCCACCGCGCACGACGTCGCCCGGCTCGTCCAGGCGGTGATGGCGGGCTCCGCGCCGGGCGCGGACGCGGCGACCCCGCGCTTCGACGCCGGTGACGGCGAGCGGATCGGCTACGGCTGGTTCACCACCCGGTACGGGGAGCGCGAGGTCACCTGGCACAACGGCGGGACCGGCGGGTTCCGCACGTACGCGGGCTTCGACCGGGCGTCCGGCCGGGGCGTGGTGGTCATGGGCAACACCGGCACGGCGGTCGACGGGGTGGGCCTGCGCCTGCTCGGGGCCGAGCCGCCGGCCGGCGGCGGTCCGGAGATCCGGCCGCTGATCTTCGCCCTGGTCTTCCCCTTCCTCGGGCTGGGCCTGCTCTACTCGGCGTTCCGGGCGCCGGTGCTGGACCGGGTCTCGGTGGCGACCCGGGCCCTGTGGGCGGTGCTCTTCCTCGGGCTGGGGCACACGGCGGGCGGCTGGGACGTGGTGCCGCCGTTCGTGTGGGCGCTGGGCGCCGGTGTCCTGGGCGCCGCCGTGGCCGCCGCCGTGGCCCGCCGGCCGGTGCTGCCGGTCAGCGCGAAGCCGGTGACCTGGCGCACCTGGCTGTCCCCCGTGATCGCCATCGTGCTGCTGGCCGCGTTCGCGTTCTTCCTGATCGGCTGAACGCTTCCTGATCGGCTGAACGCTTCCTGATCCGCTGGACGCTTCCTGATCCGCTGGAGGCTTCCTGATCCGCTGAGGACCGTTCCCGGTCAGGTGCTGGCGCGCAGCGCGAGGTGCGGCGCGAGCAGGGTGGCGTCCGGGACGGTCCTGCCGTCGAGTTTCTCCATCAGCAGCCGCACCGCCTCCCGGCCCACCTCCTCGGCCGGGATCAGGACCGAGGTGAGGGCCGGGCTGGCACGTTCCGCCACGTCGTCCGGGCAGATCGCCACCACCGCCACGTCGGCGGGGACGCGCCGGCCGAGCTGGCGCAGCGCGCTGAGCACGTGACCGACCGCGGCCTCGTTGTGCACCACGAGCCCGGACAGGTCCGGCTGGTCCCGCAGCAGTCTGGCCAGCGTCGCGTACACCTCGTCGAACGTCTCCTCGCAGGGCAGCGCCACCCCCGCCACCCTGTGTGCGGCGACGGCGGCGACGAAGCCCTCGCGGGTGCGGCGGGCGAAGCCGGTGCCGCGCTCGTACACCACGGCGGGCGCGCCGAGCAGGGCGATCCTGGAGTGGCCGCGCTCGGCCAGGTGGGCGACGCACTGCCCGCCGGCGGCGGCGAAGTCGAGGTCGACGCAGGTGAGGCCGGCGGGCTCGGCCGGGAAGCCGATGAGCACGCTGGGCTCGGCCAGCTCGCGCAGCAGCGGCACCCGGTTGTCGTCCAGTTCGACGTCCATGAGCACGAACGCGTCCACCAGCGCGCTGGCCGCCACCCGCCTGATGCCGTCGGTGCCCTCGTCGGCGGTGAGCAGCAGCACGTCATGGTCGTAGCGGCGGGCGGCGGTGACGACGGCGCTGGCGAAGCGCATCAGCACCGGGACGTGCATGCCGGCGCGCAGCGGCAGCACCAGGGCGATGACGTTGGCCCGCTTGCTGGCCAGGGCGCGGGCGCCTGCGTGCGGGTGGTAGCCGAGCGCGTCGATGCTGTCGAGCACCCGGCGCCGGGTGCCGGCCGAGATCGTGCGCTTGCCGCTGAGCACGTACGAGACGGTGCTCACGGCCACGCCGGCGTGCCGGGCGACCTCCGTGATGGTGACGGTGCGCCCGCTCAAGTCCCGGCCCCGATGTCGATCTGGCTCAGCGTGACCCCTTCGTTCTCGAACACGACATAAAGATCGTGCACTCCCCGCGTGCCCGCAAGGGAGGCGGCGACGGCGCGCAGGTCGTACCGGCCGGTCCTGGGCACGGGGAAGGCGGCGATCGGCCGGCCGTAGAGGGGGTCGCCGATCCGTAAGGTGATCATGCCACCCTCGGTGCTCCCGAGCACGGCCAGGCAGGAGGCCGCGCCGGTGAGGTCCACCTGCCGGAACACGATCCAGGCACCCTCGGCGTCGGACAGGACCGCCTCGCCGCGCTCGCGGTCCGACGCGGTGAACGTGATCGCGTCGTACTCGTCGTGGTCCACGGCGCGCAGCAGGCCGCGGCGCGGCGGGATGACCTCGCCGTCGACCTCGAAGCAGGCGCCGACCCGCAGGTCGGTGGCGCTGCGGCCGGCCATGAGCCGGTGCGGGGCGCGTTCCACGACGAACCGGCCGCTGGTGACGTCCCAGCAGGCCAGGTCGCGTACCGGCAGGTCGAGATGGACGGTGCGGCTCTCGCCGGGCGCGAGCCGCGCCTTCTCGAAGCCGCGCAGCCGGCGCAGCGGCTGCTTGACGCGGGAGCGCTGCTGATGGGTGTAGAACTGGACGACCTCGACGCCCTCGCGCGGGCCTGTGTTGGTCACGGTCACCGCGGCGCGCACCCGGTCGCCGTCGCACGCGACCGTCAGGCCGGAGTAGGCGAAGTCGGTGTAGCCGAGGCCGTGCCCGAACGGGTAGCGGGGGGTCCCGCGGAAGTACAGGTAGGTGGCGTCGGCGGTGATGATGTCGTAGTCGAGCAGGTCGGGCAGCTCCTGCTCGGAGCGGTACCAGGTCTGCGTGAGCCGCCCCTCCGGCTCGGCGTCGCCGAGCAGCACCTCGGCCAGGGCGTGGCCGTACTCCTGCCCGCCGTGCGCGGACCAGAGCACCGCCGGCACCCCCGAGGCGGTCCAGGTGAGCGGGTAGCCGCTGCTGATCACCATGACCGTGCGCGGGTTGGCGGCGAGCACGGCCCGGACCACGGCGTCCTGGGCGGGGGCGAGCGCCAGCGTGCTGCGGTCCTCGGTCTCGCGGCCGTTCACCAGCGGGTGGTCGCCGACGACCACGACCGCCACGTCGGCGGCGGCGGCCAGCTCGGCGGCCTGCCGGGCGCCGCTCCTGACCACCTCCAGCGACAGCCAGAGCGCCCGGTCGGCGTCGTCGACCAGGCGCAGCGTCCCGTCGCCCGCGACGCCGACGTAGCAGCCGGTGGCGATGTGGCGCAGCGTCAGAGCGCCGCGCGGCCGCTCCTCCATCCGGAACGTCTGGCGCACCTCCCACCCGTTCGGCCCCGGCTGGTCGTTGACCAGCACGCCGTCGTCCACGGAGACGAACCGGCCGGTGGCGGCGGCGCGCAGCGCGTAGGCGCCGCCGCCCCAGTCGAACACGTCGAACAGGCCCGGCTCGGCGCCGAGGCTGAGCGGCCCGCCTGCCGGGTCGGCCACCACGTGACCCGCCTCGGCGGTCAGCGTCACCCGGTCGACGGCCTCGCAGAAGACGGTCTCGCACCGTTCGGCCAGCCCGGCGCGGGCGGTGACGGCGTACGGGAGCGTGCCGCTGTACCAGTCCTCCATGAGCGTGTCGCCGAGCTGGCCGACGACCGCGACGGTGGCGACGTCGCGCAGCGGCAGCAGCCCGTCGTTCTCCAACAGCACGAACGAGCGCCGCGCCGCCTCACGGGCCAGGTCCTGGTGGCGCGGGCAGTTGACCACTTCCTCGGTGAGGTGGTCGTACGGGGTCGCGGGGTCGAACTCGCCGAGCCGGAAGCGGATCGACAGCAGGTGCCGCACGGCGGCGTCGAGGTCGGCTTCGCCGATCAGCCCGCGCTCCAGCGCCTCCCTGATGTGCCCGAGCGTGGCCTCGGACCGGTCGTCGTCCTGCGTGAAGCTGTCCAGCCCGGCCCTGATCGCGTGCGCGTACGCCTCCGGGGGGTCGGCGTGGTAGCCCTGCGGCGAGACCAGGTTGCCGGGCGCGCAGGCGTCGCTGACCACGAGCAGGTCGTCCGGCGCCCAGGCCCGCAGGACCTCGCCGATGAGCGGGCTGAGGTGCGCGGGCCGGCCGTTGACCAGGTTGTAGGAGGGCATGACGGCCACCGCTGCGCCCTGCTCGATGGCGGGCCTGAAGGCGGGCAGCTCGTACTCGTGCAGCACCCGGGGCGGCACGTTGCTGGAGGTGACGCAGCGGTCGGTCTCGTTGTTGTAGGCGAGGAAGTGCTTGAGCGTGGGCGCGGTCTTCAGCACGCGGGGGTCGCCGCCGCGCAGGCCCGAGGCGTAGGCCGCGGCCATGAGTCCGGTGAGCCACGGGTCTTCCGAGTAGCCCTCCTCGTTGCGCCCCCAGCGCGGGTCGCGCAGCGGGTTGACCACGGGGGCCCAGACGTTGCGCCCGGCGCCGGTCGGGTCCTTGTGGTGGAAGGCGAGCACCTCGTCGCCGGCGGCCTCGCCGACGCGGCGGACCAGGTCCGGGTCCCAGGTCGAGGCCAGGCCGACGGCCTGCGGGAACACGGTGGCGGGGCCGAGCCAGGCCAGGCCGTGCAGGGCCTCGGTGCCGGTACGGAACGCGGCCACGCCGAGCCGGTCGACGGGCGCCTGGTACTGGTGGAGCAGGCCGATCTTCTCGTCGAGCGTGAGCCTGCGCGACAGGTCGGCGATCCGGTCGTGGAGAGGGAGCTCAGGGTCGCGGAAGGGTTCGTGCATGGCCATCCTCTGAGGGGAGTGTCGAAGCGCTTCGATGACCGGCCGGTGGAGTTACCTCAGTGTTTCTCCGGGTTTCCTGAAGGGTGCACGCGGGTGTGAAGCCGGGTCAAGAGGTTCGTGAGATTCCGCCCGGCAATCTTCCGGAATCGAAGGAGTCGAGCACCCGCGCCGCGCCGCCCAGGGCCGCCGCGTCGTGGCCGAGCGTGGAGGCCACCACCTGGCAGCCGCCGGCCTGCGGCGCGATGGCGCCGTCGAGCACGGCCGCGCGGGCCGGCGGCAGCAGCCACGGCGCCAGCGGCACGTAGTAGCCGCCCAGGACGATCAGCTGAGGGTTGAGCAGGTTGGCGATGATCGACACGCCCCGGCCCAGGGCTGCGCCGACGGCGCCGAGCGTGGACAGCGTGGCCTCGTCGCCGGCCCGCGCCGACCTGACGACCTCCTCCAGCTCGATCTCGATCTCGGCCGGTGACGGGTCGGCGCGGCGCAGCACGGCGCCGACGCCGGCCATCGCCTCCAGGCACCCGCGCCGCCCGCAGCGGCAGGCGGGGCCCTCGGGGTCGAGCTGGACGTGGCCGAGCTCGCCGCTGTAGCCGAGGCGGCCCCTGCGCAGCCTCCCGTCGAGGATGACGCCCGCCCCGACGCCCATCTGCCCGGTGAGGTAGACCAGGTCGGAGGCCCCCGCGCCGGCGCCGAAGCGCTGCTCGGCCAGCGCCGCGAGGTTGGCGTCGTTGTCGACCTGGATCGCGAAGCCGGGGTCGCGCAGCGCCTTGGCCAGGTCGCCGCCGAGGTCGGCGTCGCGCCAGCCGAGGTTGGGCGCGATGCGCACGGTGCCGTTCACGTCGACCAGGCCGGGCACCGCCACGGCCAGGCCGAGGACCTGCCGCTCCTCCTTGGCCATGCGGTTGACCACCCGCCGGATGACGGCGGCGACGTTGGCCACCCCCTGGTTGACCGACTCGCCCGCGCTGAAGGAGCGCCGCCAGGCCAGCAGCCGCTCCCCCGCCAGGTCGGTGGCCACGGCGGAGACGTAGTCGACGTTGATCTCGACCCCGATCGCGGCGTACGGGGAGCCGTCGAGGACGAGCATGGTGGCGGGCCTGCCCACGCGGTTCTCGGTGAGGCCCGTCTCGCGGACCAGGCGGCGGTCGATCAGGTCGGCGACCAGGCTGGAGACGGTCGCCTTGTTGAGGCCGGTGCCGGCCGCGATGTCGGCGCGGGAGCACGGCGCGTGCTCGCGCACGAACCGGAGCACGACCGCGAGGTTGGTGGCCCGGACGTCCGCGAAGTCGGCCGGCTGCGGGCCGGTCGTGGAAGTGATCAATATGAGCCCCGTTCCCGCCGAGAAGTGACCCCAGCATGCCGCATCGCCGACGCCCTTCACCAACCTGTGACCGCGACGCTCCCTCGGGGTCGCGGTCACAGTCTAGTTTGTTTGGCTGGAATACCAACTAAGGCGGGCGTCACTTCTCCAGGGGCCCGCTGATCGGGGCGTCAAAGGGTGAGGGCGCCCCGCAGGGGCGCCCTCAGGCTAGACGGGGTTGCAGGTCAGGGCCGGCGGGGAGCCGGTACTGGACTGGCTGCCGTTGAAGCCGAACGACGTGCCGGCGTTGGGCGCCAGGTTGCCGTTGTAGCCGGCGTTGGTCACGCTCACGTTCGCCCCGGTCTGGGTGTGCGAGCCGCTCCAGAGCTGGCTGATCCGCTGGTCACCCGGCCAGGTCCAGGTCACCCGCCAGCCGGTGATGGCCGAGCCGCCGGTGTTGCGGACCGTGACCTCGGCCTGGAAGCCGCCGGGCCACTGGTTGCCCGCCTGGTAAGTGGCCGTGCAGCCGGTCCCGGTGGTCGGGGTGATGGTGGGCGTCACGGTCGGCGTGATGGTCGGCGTGATGGTCGGCGTGATGGTCGGCGTGATGGTCGGCGTGATGGTCGGCGTGATGGTCGGGGTGATCGTGGGGGTCACGGTGACCGGCGGGCCGGTGCGGTCGCCGTAGATGATGCCGCGGCCGTTGGTGCCCAGGTAGACGCGGCCGTACACGCGGGGGTCACCGGTGAGCGCCTCGCCCATGTTGCCCCACTGGTGCTCGTCGTCGTTGATCCGGAGCCAGCTCGCGCCGGTGTCGTCGGAGCGGTAGAGGCCCGTGACGCCGTCGATCGTGGCCACCGCGTAGATCGCCATGTAGGTCGCGCCGGGCGCGGCCTTGCCGAAGCCGACGTTCACCGAGCCGGTGATCCCGGAAAGCTTGGTGAAGGACGCGCCGCTGTCGGTCGAGCGCCACAGGCCGCCCTCCCCCGCCAGCCAGAGGTGGCCTTCGACGCCGGGCACGGCCTTGAACCTGCCGGTCGCGGGCAGCCCGGAGGCCGCGGTGGCGGTGAACGACGCGCCGCCGTTCGTGCTGACGTAGAACCGGCCGCCGGCCAGGCCGTAGAACTTCGAGGCGTTGACCCGGTCGGACTCGACGATCGCGCCCGTGGGCAGGCCCTGCGCCTGGGTCCAGGAGGTGCCGAAGCCGACCGAGTAGTGCGGGGTGACGCCGCGCGGCGCCCACACGAAGCGGGAGCCGTCGGCCGCCGCCGCGACCGTGCCGCCCTCGTTGATCCCGCCGGGCTCGGTGCCCTGGAACCAGTTGGCGCCGCCGTCGGTGGAGAAGGCCACGTGGCTGTCGTTGGGCCGGTCGGAGTCGGTGAAGTTGCCCGCCCGCACCATCACGGCCGGGTTCCGCTCGGCGTAGTCGAGGCTGGTGGTGGAGGTGAAGGTGGGCGAGGTGAACATCATCGGCGGCACCGCGTCCAGGTTCGTGTGCCGGAACCCGGCGATGTCGCCCAGGCCGCTGATCAGCGGGGCGCCGCTGGGCGGGCTGATCAGGTCGAGCACCGCGGTCTCCTCCAGGCCCTTGGCCATGGGCCTGATCGTGAAGCGGCCGCCCGCGTCCCACTGCGTGAGGTTCTCGGTGCCGTAGATCGTGGCGCCGGTCCCGTACATCATCCGGTCGGAGTCGAACGGGTCGATCTCCAGCGACTCGGTCATCCAGCCGAGCTTGGGCGTGACCTCGGGCGGTTGCGGGTTGGTGCCGAAGGTCAGCCAGGGCGCCTCGGAGACGTCCATCTCGTAGCGGAAGCTGCGGTTCGGGTAGGAGGTCCAGTCCCAGACCCGGGTCCAGGTGGCGCCGGAGTCGGTCGACCTGAAGAAGATCACGTCAGGCCACCAGGAGATCTGGGTGGCGACCATCAGCGTGCCGGGGTTCTGCCGGTCGAGGGTGAGGCCGCTGTAGCCGAAGTAGTCGTCGGCGCTGGACGACGGGACCGGGCTGACCTGGGTCCACGTGCCGGTCGCGGTGTCGAGCCGCCACACGTCGCCCTTGGCGCCGTCGTACGGGCCGCTGGTGTCGCTGGTGGCGATGAACAGGTGGCCGTTCTCGGCGTCCAGCACGCCCTTGTGCGCGATGTAGCCGGTCGGCTGGCCCGCCACCCGCTGCCAGGTGGCGCCGGCGTCGGTGGTGCGGTAGACGGTGTTCTGCTTGTCGGCGACGCCCACGTAGATGGTCCTGGTGGCGGCGCCGGAGGAGGACGAGCGCGGGTCGTAGGTCACCCAGACGACGCCGGGGCGGTGGCTCTGGTAGCCGTTGGGGTCGCTCGGGTCGTCGGCGTGGTCGCCAGGGTTGGGGAAGCTCGTCACCTTCGCCCAGGTGGCGCCGTAGTCCGTGCTGCGCCACAGGCCGTTGCCGTTGGGGGCGCCGAGGTAGAGCACGCTGTTGCGGTTGGGGTCGACGGCGAGCGCCTCGCCCATGCCGCGGCCGGGCATGTTGCCGCCGAGCTTGAACGGCAGCTCGGTGGCCCGCCAGGTGTCGCCCTTGTCGGTGGAGCGCAGGATGGCGCCGTTGTTCGGGTCCCAGTCGTTGGTGTACATGCCGACGGCCGCGTACAGCCGCTTGGTCTGGACGGGGTCGGTGGCCAGGCTGATCACGCCGTTCCAGCCCCACTTGTCCCAGCCCACCCAGTCGAGCAGCGGCGTCCAGGACTTCGACGACTGGTTCCATCGGTACGCGCCGCCGATGTCGGTGCGGGCGTAGATCAGGTCGCGTTCTGTGGGGTTGAAGACGATGCCGGGCACGAACCCGCCACCGTCGATCCGCACGTTCTTGAAGCTGTACGGGTCCGCCGCGACGGCGGACACCGGGGTCATCCGCACCACTGCTGTGACCAGCAGGACGGCGGTGATCGCGAGCAGGCTGAGCAATGCCTTTCGCATGAGCGGCTCTCCTTTTCCCGGCACGCCGGGAGAAGGCGTGCCCGAGGACGAACAGATGACCGCCATGCACGACCAGGTTGCAGGGACCCTGACCGTCGCCGCGCCTTCGCGCATGAGCACTATGAGGCTCACACACGCCTGGACTGAGCGTCAATAGTTTGGATGGACAACGAAATAAGTCGGGCCCGGTGCGGGTCCATGCCCCCGCGCCGGGCCGACGGTCCTCAGCGGGCCAGGGCCAGGTCCCTGAGCCGCACGTCGCCCCGGAAGACCACGTACAGGTCACCGGAGCCGGGCTGGAGCCGCGCCGTGACCGTCTCGTAGGCGTACACCCCGCCCGTGGCCGGCACCCGCGCGGTGGCGAGCAGCGCGCCCTTCGGCGAGCCGCGCCGCAGCTCGATCGAGCCGCCCTCGACCGACGCCACCCCGGCGCTGAGCCGGCCGCCGTGGACGGTGTCGGTGAAGGAGATCCAGCCGCCGTCCGACCCGGCCACCACGTCGCCGCGCACCTTGTTCTCGTCGGCGAACGTGACGCCCGCGTAGTCGTCGAAGTTCATCGCCCTGGTCGTCCTGGTCAGGTCGCGCGGGGGCACCTTCTCCCCGCTCACCCGCAACGTCGTGCGCTGCCTGATCCGGTCAGCGGCCGAACCCACGAGCACGTCGTGCGTGGCCGTCTCGACCACCTCCTTGTCCCGCGTGTGGTCCCACACCGCCAGATCGGCCTTCTTCAGCGGGAACGTCACGGTCTTCGACCCGCCCGGAGCCAGCGCGACCCGCTGGAAGCCGCGCAGCTGCTTGACCGGCTGGGCGAAGCGGGACTGCCGCTGGTGGGTGTAGAGCTGGACGACCTCCTCGCCCGCGACCCGGCCGGTGTTGGTGACCTTGACGCTCACCTGCTCGCCCTGAACCTTGAGCCCCTGGTAGCCGAAGGTGGTGTAGCTGAGCCCGTGGCCGAAGGCGAACAGCGGCCTGTCCTTGTCGTACAGGTAGGTCATCCCGGTCTTGACCAGGTCGTAGTCCAGGATGCTGGGCAGGTCGTCGCCGGCCGGCCAGGTCTGGGTGAGCCGCCCGGCCGGGTTGACGTCGCCGAAGAGCACGTCGGCGACCGCGTGCCCGGTCTCCGCGCCGGCGTGCGTGGTCCACAGCAGCGCCGGGGCGTCCACGACGACGGGATAGCTGGTCTCCAGCACCACCACGGTCTTCGGGTTCGCCTGGCGCACCGCCTCGATCAGCCGCCTCTGCCCGTCGCCGAGCCGCAGGTCGTCCCGGTCGTGGAACTCGCGGCCGTGCACCCACGGGTGACTGCCGACGACCACGACCGCCACCTCGGCCGCGCGGGCCTGCTCGGCCGCCGCCGCGATGCCGTCGGAGACGACCTCCTTGGCGAACCGCGCCGCCTGCGCCTTCGGAGCCAGCGCGAGCGCCCCGTCGGCGGTCACGGTCACGTACGGGTCGGGCAGCGCGTACCAGCCCTCGACGCTCTCGAAGCCCGCGTACCGGATCAGATAGGTCCCGTCGCCCTGCTTCTCCAGCGAGAACTGCTGCTGCACGTACCAGCCGTGGGGGTCGTCGTCGTCGGTGTCCAGCGAACGCCAGTCGCCGCCGAGCAGCTTGCCGTTGCCCGCGTTGCGCAGCGTCGAGACGTCACTCACCCAGTCGGTCACGTCCCACTGCGAGGCGGGCGTCGGGGCGGTGTCGGTCAGGGCGGCGTTGTCGTCAGGGCCGGTGCCGGTCGCGGTGACGTACTTGCCGGACCCGACGTGCCTGAGCGCGATCCGCTCCAGGCCCTCGCCCGTGGTCACGCCGGCCACCCGCTCCTTGATCCCGTCCAGCGGGGTGACCTGGTACGGCATCCGGCCCGCGTACCAGTCGCTGTAGAGCCGGTCCGCCAGCGGCCCGACCACGGCCGCCGACTTCGGCGCGGCGAACGGGAGCGTGCCGGAGTTCCTCAGCAGCACCGCGGCCTTGCCGGCGGTCTCGCGGTTGAGCGCGCGGTGCGCGGGGCTGTCGATCACGTCCGCGCCGATCCCCTTGTACGGCCCCCCGTCGGGGTCGAAGTGGCCCAGGCGGAACCGGATGGTCAGCGCCCGGCTGACGCCCCGGTCCACGTCGGCCTCGGTGATCAGGCCCCGCTCCAGGGCGGCGGTGAGGTGCGTCACCAGCGGTCCGGTGTCACTGCCGTCGATGGTGAAGCTGTCCTGCCCTGACTTGAGCACCGCGGCGAACGCCTCGGGCTTGTCGTCGAAGTAGCGCTCCAGGTCGGTGAGCGCGTGCGGGCCCCAGGCGTCGCTGACGTTGTAGAGCGTCTCGTCCGTCCACGACCTCACGACGTCCTGGAGGTCGGCGTTGACGTGGTTGGGCCGCCCGTTCACCAGGTTGTACGAGGCCATCACCCCGGTCGCGGCCTTCGCCGAGAGCGCCTCCCTGAACGGCCGCTGGTAGTACTCGTGCTTGAGCTTGGGGGTGAGATTGGAGGAGGTGAGGCTCCGGTTCACCTCGTTGTTGTAGGCCAGGTAGTGCTTCAGCACCGGCGCGGTCTTGAGGTGGAACGGGTCGTCGCCCCGCAGCCCCTTGCCGTACGCGGTGGCGATGGCGCCGGTCAGCAGCGGGTCCTCGGAGTAGCCCTCCTCGTTCCGGCCGGCCCTGGGGTCGCGCAGCGGGTCGACCACCGGCGCCCACACCTGCAGCCCCCACAGCGTCGGGTTGATCGCGTTGTGTCCCCGGACCTCGTCGCCGACGACCGAGCCGACCCGCTTGATCAGCTCCGGGTCCCACGTGCTGGCCAGGCCGACCGCCTGCGGGAACACGGTGCCGGAGGCGAGCTTCTGGTTCCAGTTGTCGTTCAGGTCGTTGGACCAGGCGACGCCGTGCAGCGCCTCGGTGCCGTTCTTGTGGTACGGCACGCCGAGCCGCGGGATGGCCGCCTGCGACTGGTGCAGCAGGCCCAGCTTCTCCGTCAGCGTCAGCCGGCCCAGCAGGTCGGCCACCCGCCGCTCCACCGGCAGCGACGGGTCGCGGAACGGGAAGTCGGCGGCGGCCCCGGCCGGAGCCGTGAGCAGCGCCGCGACCAGGGTGAGCGCGAGCAGGATCGGGATGCGTAACCGTCTTCTCATGGGCTTCTCCTCGGGAGGGGGTGGCTCACTTCACGGCCCCGACCGTGATGCCTCGGGTGAGCGTGCGCTGGAAGATCAGGAAGAACGCCACCGCCGGGACGATGCCGAGCAGGGCGGAGGCGCTGGACATGGTCGCGTCCATGTACCGCTCGCCCTGCAGCACGCCCAGGGCGACCGGCACGGTCTGGGTGTCGTTGGAGATGAGGAAGATCAACGGCAGGAAGAACTCGTTCCAGGTCCAGATGAAGAAGAAGATCAGCAGGACGCTGATCGTCGGCCGGCTGATCGGCACCACGACCCTGACCAGCGCCCTGAACCGCCCGGCCCCGTCGATCTCGGCCGCCTCCAGGATCTCCTTCGGGAACTGGCCGAGCACCGCGCTGAGCAGGTACGTGCCGAACGCCGCCTGGATCACGGTGAAGATGATGATCATCGACAGCCGGGTGTCGTACAGCCCGGCCTCCTTGGCCAGGTAGTACAGCGGGTAGGCCAGCGCCTCCTGCGGCAGCGTGTTGGCCACCAGGAACAGCACCAGGATCGACAGCCGGCCGCGCACCCGCCCGATGCCCAGCGCGTACGCGTTGAGCACCGACAGCACGACCGCCAGCACCGCGACGGAACCGCTGATCAGCAGGCTGTTCCAAAGCTTCTCACCGAAGTCCACCCGGTTCCAGAAGTCCACGATGCCCTGGAGGTAGAGGCCGCCGGGCAGGCCCAGCGGCCCGCCCGACGCGTACTCCTCAGGCGTCTTGACCGCGTTGAGCGCCACGAGGGCGAACGGGAACACCATCGCCAGCGCCGCCACCGTCAGCGCCGCCAGCACCGCCCAGCGCCCCGGCCCCCTCACCGCTCACGCTCCTGCACCCGCAGGAACAGGAACGTCACCACGACGATGATCAGGGCCAGCACGGTGGCGATCGCGGACCCGTACCCGACGTTGCTCTTCTGGAAGAAGTTCAGGTACGAGAAGTACGACGGCACCAGCGTGGCGTTGCCCGGCCCGCCCCGGGTGAGCACGAAGATCGGCCCGAACACCTTGAGCGCCGCGATCGTGCAGGTGAGCAGCACCACGAAGATCTCCGGCCGGATCTGCGGGATCGTGATGTGCCACACCTTGCGCCACCACGACGCCCCGTCCAGCTCGGCCGCCTCGTAGTAGGCCGGGTCCACCCGCTGTAACCCGGCCATGAAGATGACCAGCGGGTAGCCGAGCTGGAACCAGACCATCACCGCCATCACCGTGGCCAGCGCCAGATCCGGGTCGCCCAGCCAGTCGAGCTCCAGGCCGAGAATCTGGTTGACCGCGCCGTAGGACGGGTGCAGCATCCAGCCCCACACCACCCCGGCCACCGCCACCGGCAGCACCTGCGGCAGGTAGTACAGGGCGCGCAGCGCCGAGGCGGTGCGGGGGCCGAACCGCTTGCCGACGTGGTCGAACAGGGCCGCCGCCAGGAGCAGGCCGAGCACCGTGGGCACGACCGCCATCGCGAAGATCAGCGCCACGTTGTTCTGGAACGACTGCCAGAACCGCTCGTCCTTCAGCAACCGGGCGTAGTTCTCCAGCCCGACCCACCTGGGCGTGCCCACCCCCGACCAGCGGGTGAGGCTCACGCCCAGGTTCATCAGGAAGGGCACCACGATGACGGCCAGGAACAGCACCAGGCTCGGCACCAGGTAGGGCCAGTAGCCCTGCTTCCGGACGCGCATCTAGTTGCCGAGGTCGGCGAGGTTGTCCTCGTACGGCTGGGCCAGCTCGTCCAGCATCGCGGCCGGCTGCTTGCTGCCGTTGATGAGGTTCTGCGTGGCGGCGACCATGACGTCGTAGTAGCCGGGCGCCGGCCAGTCGGGGTAGAACGCCAGCCCGTCGCGGCCGGTCAGCGTGTTGAAGCTCTCGATCAGCTCCTTGCTCTTGGCGTCCGTGATCGCCGCCGGGTCGGCCGCGACCGGCACGCCACCGGAGTTGCCCAGCAGGTTCTGGACCTCCTTGCTCATCGTGATGTCGATGAAGTCGTAGGCCAGGTCCTTGTTCTGCGACTTCTCCGGCACCACCCAGAGGTTGCCGCTGGAACCGGGGGCCATCGTCGCGCCCGGCCACAGGAAGTGGCCCCACGCGAAGTCCTTGATCTCCGAGGCGAAGCGGCCGTACCACCAGCTCCCGCTGACCATCATCGGGTGCTCGCCCTTCATGAACGCGACGCCCATGTCCTCGGCCTTGACCCCGGCGGACTTCTCGTCCAGGTAGCCCTTGGCCACCCAGTCGGCGAACGTCTGCGCGGCGTAGCTGAACTCGGGGCCGTGGAAGTCGACCTTGCCGTGGTACGCCTGGAACCTGTCCACCCAGGCGCGGTCGGCCTTGCTGAGCGCGAGCTGGTAGAAGATCTGCTGGGCCGGATACTCGGCCCCGGCCGTGCCGATCGGGGTCACCCCGGCCTCGACGAAGGCGTCGAGCGCGGCGGTGAACTCCTCGAAGGTCGTCGGCACCTCGACCTTGTGCTTCTCGAACAGGTCCTTGTTGTAGTAGACCATCACGAACTCGCCGTAGTTCGGGATGCCGTACCACTGGCCGGAGCCCATGACGCCGCGCTCGTCGTACCTGGCGGTGGTCTGCAGCCCGCCCGGCAGCAGCTTGTCCCAGCCGCGCCCGGTGACCTCGGCGCTCAGGTCGGCGAGCAGGCCCTGCTTGGAGAGCAGACCGGCGGTGGCGTTGCCCTTGTTGTACTCCATGAGGTCGGGCGCCTCGTCGGAGTTGAGCACCATGCTCGCGGTCTTCTGGATCTGCTCGAAGCTCTTCTCCTCGAACTCCACCTTGACGTTCGGGTGAGTGGACTCGAACCTCTTGATCGCCTCGGCCCAGGCCTTGCCCATGGCGGACTCGGCGGACTCGTAGTGCCAGAGCTTGAGCACCCGGGGCCCGTCGCCCGGCGGGCTCTCCGCGCCGGAACCGCAGGCCGAGAGGGCCAGCACCATGGCTGCCAGCGCCGCCACGCCAGACTTTCCGATCATGTTTCCTCCTGGGTGATGACGGCCCGGCCGGGCGCGCCCGGCACCGGGGCGAACTCGACGGCGGCGACCCGCTTCGGGCCGGAGACGGTCACGCGCAGCGTGTCGCCGTCCCGTACGGCCGTGACGGCGGTCTCCCCGTCGGTGTCGTGGATCCGCATGCGGCGGTCGCCGCTCCCGAAGGCGACCAGCGTGAGCTCGCCGGGCGTCGAGACGGTCGCGCCGGGCTCGGCGACCGGGATCAGCGCGCCGTGCCGGACGAACAGCGGAAGCTCCGCCAGCGGCTTGGCCACGCGCACGTAGCGGGGCCCGACGTGCACCTCGCCCGTCCACCAGTCCACCCACCGGCCCTCCGGCAGGTAGACCTCGCGCACGCCATCCGGCGAGATCATCGGCGCGACCAGCAGGTCATGGCCGAACAGGTACTGCAGGTCCGCCTGCCAGGCGACCGGGTCGCCGGGGTGGTCGACGCAGAGCGCCCGCATCATCGGCGCGCCCGTCCTGGCGGCGTCCACGGCGGCCGAGTAGATGTAGGGCATCAGCCGGTAGCGCAGCCGGAGCGCGGCCACCGCGTGCTCCTCCACGGCCGGGAACTCCCACGGCTCCCTGCTGGTGGTGCCGTGCAGCCGCACCAGCGGTGACAGCGCGCCGAACTGGGTCCACCGGACGAACAGGTCGTCGCTGGGCCTGCCGGTGAAGCCGCCGGCGTCGTGACTCCAGTACGGCACCCCGGACAGGCCGTGCGCCAGCCCGCCCCGGATCGTGCTGCCCATCGCGGCGTAGCTGGTGTAGGTGTCGCCGCTCCACTGGGCGCTGTGCCGCTGGCCGCCGAGGAACGACGAGCGCGCCCACACCAGTCCGTGCCCGTGCACCTCCCGGGTGACCTCGGCGACGGCGTCGTTGAACAGCAGCGTGTAGACGTTGTGCAGGTCGGTGCCGGTCATGCCGTTGGCGGCGACCGCGTCGTGCGGCACGCCCTCGGCGAAGTCGGTCTTGAACGCCTGCACGCCCTGGCGCAGCAGCGCCCGCAGCCGCTCCTGGAACCAGCGGACGGCGTCGGGGTCGGTGAGGTCGAGGATGCCGCAGGCGGGGTACGAGCCGTGCCAGGTGTCGGCCACGTACGGCTCCCCATCCGGCTTTTTCAGGAAATATCCGGCATCGGCGGCTTCCTGGAACGCCGGACTCAGCCGGGAGATGTACGGGTTCATCCACAGGCAGACCTTGAACCCCATCGCGTCCAGCTCCGCCAGCATCGCCTCCGGCTCGGGGAAGGTGACCGGGTCCCAGCGCAGGTCCGACCAGTGGCCGTCGGTCTGCCAGTAGGTGTCCAGGTGCAGCACGTCGCACGGGATGCCGCGCTCCCTGATCGCGCGCGCCCTGGCCAGCACCCGCTCCTGGCTGTCGACGCAGAAGCCGGAGGAGATCCAGGTGCCGAACGCCCACTTGGGCGGCAGCGCCGGCCGCCCGGTCAGCCCGTCGTACCGCTCCAGCACCTCGACCGGCGTCGGCCCGGCCAGCACGTAGTAGTCCAGGACGTCGTCGGGCACCACGATCTGCACCGCGCTGTGGGTCGACTGGCACACGTCGAACTCGGTGGGCCCGCCGCTGTCGACCAGCACCCCGTACCCCCGGCTCGACACGTAGAGCGGGATGTTCTTGTACGCGCGCTGCGACTCGGCGCCGAAGGCGTCGAAGTTCCACATCAGCGGGCGCTGGCCGCGCTTGTCGAGCGGCGCGAACGACTCCCCGAACCCGGCGAACGCCTCGTCGGGCGCGGCGGCGAAGCTCTCGTGGAAGGCCACGTGCGCGCCCCCGGCCGAGGACCGGCCGAACGGCAGCGTGCGCAGCCGCCCGCTGATGTCGACGTGTCCCCGGTCCTGCTCGACCAGCGGGGCGCCGGTGGCGTCGGTGAAGCGCAGGTGCCACGGCGTGAGCGTGATCTCCGCGCGCAGCGAGCCCGCGTCGATCACGATCGGCTCCCCCGGCGTCACCTCGGCCCTCGCCCCCGCGTACGAGCCCGGCGTCACCAGCGCGATGGCCCGCTCCGACCGCGGCCTGGCGTCGGCGTCCGCGCTCAGCCTGACCCGGATCACGCCCTCGCCCGCCGCCCCCACCTGCACGACCAGGGTCTCCTCCGCGGTGGTGACGGCCTTCAGCATCACCGCGGCGCCATCGGCGGCGACCAGTTCGGCGGCGGTCAGCGCGGACAGACCACCCTCGCCGCGCGCACGCACCGGCAGTTCGGGCGGATCGGCGACGAAGTACTCGTGCGCGACGAGCGGGGGGCGGTAGGGCATGGGCGCTCCTTTTCCGAACAGCGCGGAACTCGTGAATTAGTTTGGTGCCCATACCAACAAACGTCAACGGTCTCCCCCGGCGCACCGAACACTTAGCTCTTGCGCTAACCATCCGCCTCCGCAATACTTAGCCACATGGCACAGTATTCGGCGCAACTGGACGGCGTGTTCGTCGCCCTGGCCGACCCGACCAGGCGTGCCGTCGTCCGGCGCCTCGGCCACGGGCCCATGAGCGTCGGCGACCTCGCCCGCGAGTTCCCGATGACCCTCCCCTCGTTCATGAAGCACGTGCGGACGCTCGAGTCGAACGGGCTCATCCGCACGGTCAAGTCCGGCCGGGTGCGCACGTGCGCGCTCAACCGCGAGCGGCTCGCCCTCGTCGACGACTGGCTCGCCGAGCAGCGCCGCATCTGGGAAGAGCGCACCGACCGCCTCGAACGGTTCGTCACGGAGGACGACCGGTGAACCCCGATCTCGACTTCGCCCTGGAACGGATCATCCGGGCCCCGCGCGCGACCGTGTGGAGCGCCTGGACCGACCCGGCCAAGCTCGCCCGCTGGTGGGTCCCGGCCCCGTCCCGCTGCCGCGTGGACCGCCTGACCTGCGACCCGGCGGGGCGTTCGTGACACGGCTCAGCGACGACGGCGCCGTTTTCGTACCGCACATGGACGCGTGCTTCCTCGCCGTCGACGAGCTGGAGCGGATCGTGTTCACCAACGCGATCACCAGCGCGTGGCGTCCCGCGAACCCCGACCCGGTCGCGATGACGGCCACGATCAGCGCGACTGGCCGAAGATCACCGACCCGGCCGACCCGTTCGCCGAGCGGATGAACACCCTGCCGAAGTACGTCGTGTCCAAGACCCTCACCGAGGGCATCTGGGACCCCACGACCGTGCTCACCGGTGACCCGGTCCGGACGGTCGCCGCGCTCAAGTCACACCCGGGACGGGAACTCCAGATCCACGGCAGCGCCCGCCTGGGCGACGCGCTCCTGTCGGCCGGCCTGGTCGACACCCTCCGCCTCGTGGTCGCACCCACGGTACTCAGAACGGGCCGCCGCCTCCTGACCGGTGACGGCGCCGCGTCCGGCCTCCGCCTGACCCATCACGAGGCGACGCCGAACGGCCTGCTGCTCCTCGAATACCAGACCACGGGCGAAGCACCCAGAGCCGAGTACGAAGGCGTCACCGCCCTCATCTAACCGGAGCGCGGCCGCGCAGCAGGGGCAGGTAGACCTCGTCGACGATCTCGACCAGGACGCCGTCGGGCACGGTCGAGAGCCCGCGCGTGATGTACTCGTTGCGCAGCAGCGCGACAGCCACGGTGACGACCCTCGGGTGGAGCGCCTCCGGCGGCGCCTCACCCCGGGCGACGGCGCGGCCCACGACCGTCAGCCAGACGCCCGCCCCGCCCTCGGCGGCCAGCTCGTGCAGTTGCGCCAGCAGCTCCGGCTCGTCGCCGATGCCGGCCAGCAGGCCGCGGAGGATCTCCGCCTGCGGCGAGGACGGCCCGCAGTTGACCCCGCGCAGCAACGTCAGCACGTCCTCGCGCAGTTCGCCGGTGTCGGGGGGCGGCAGCCTGTCCGTGGCCAGCCGCCGGTAGGCGGCGACGGCGAGCGCGGCGCGGTTGGGCCAGCGGCGGTAGATCGCGTTCTTGTTGGTGCCGGCCCGGCGGGCCACCCGGTCCATGGTCAGCCCGGCATACCCGGACTCGGCGAGTTCCTCCTGGGCGGCGCGCAGGATGGCGCTCTCCAGCTCGGCCCCCCGCCGCCTGCCCCGCTTCGCCGCCGCCTCTTCACTCACCATTAAAGGGTACATCACGTACCTTATTTGGACTGTTCATCTGATAGCTTGCCCTGCGAATAAGGTACGAGATGTACCTTATAAAGACGAGAGGACATCCTCCATGCGAGCCAAGGGCATCGGCTACGACACCGGCTTCATCCTCGACGGCGTCGAGAACAGGCCGTTCGACCGCACGATCATGGAACGCGAGCTGCGGATCATCCGCGACGACCTGCACTGCACGGCGGTGCGGCTGATCGGCAACGACCTGGACCGCATCGAGTTCGCCGCCGGCCACGCGGCCGACCTCGGCCTGGAGGTCTGGTTCTCGCCGTTCCCCCAGCAACTGGAGCCGGATCGGATCGTCGAACTGCTTCTCGACGGGGCCGAGCGCGCCGAGCGGATCCGCCGCCGGGGAGCCGACGTCGTCTTCGTCGTCGGTGCCGAGCTGAGCCTGTTCAACCGAGGATTCCTGCCCGGCGGGACCATCCGGGAGCGCGTCGGCGCCCTGCTGGCGGCGGGTCCCGATACCCGCGAGCGACTGACCGCGCTGTCCGCCCGCGTCAACGCCTTCCTCGCCGAGGTCGTCACCGGGGTGCGCGAACGGTTCGGCGGCAAGGTGACCTACGCGGCGGTCCCGTTGGAGAACGTCGACTGGACGCCGTTCGACTTCGTGTCCGTGGACGCCCACCGCTCCAAGGAGGTCGCCCACCTCTACCAGGAGGGCATCCGCACCCTGGTCGCGCAGGACAAGCCGGTCGCGATCACCGAGTTCGGCTGCACCACCCACCGCGGCGCGGCCGATGACGGCGCCCGCAGCGGCGAGATCGTCGACTACGACGGCGGCCTCCCGCTACGGCTCACCGGCGACTACGTGCGCGACGAGCAGGAGCAGGCCACCTATCTCCGCGAGCTCCTCGACGTGTTCACCGCCGAGGGCGTCGACGCCGCGTTCGTGTGCACCTTCGCCTGCTACGGCCTGGTCCACCGCCCCGACCCCCGCGAGGACCTCGACCTGGGGAGCTGGGGCGTGGTGAAAATCCTGGAACACGGCGACGGCGCCGCCTACCCCGGCCTGCCCTGGGAGCCCAAGGCCGCCTTCACCGCCGTCGCGGACTACTACCGAGGCCTCTGACGCGCGGACCTCCGCACCCCCGGACGCCCGGCACGGCGCCGCCGCGGACCTCAGCTCTTGCGGGCCGGCGCCCGGCGCGCCGCCGGCTCCTCGACCAGCGTGACCCCGGTCTCGGCCTCCAGCGCCGGGGCGTAGCCGGCGGCCCGCAGCGCGTCCATCGTCTCCCGCTCGGAGCTCGCGCTGATCAGCACGGTCGGCGCGATCAGGCGCAAGCCGAGCTTGCGCAGCGCCTTGGCCCCGGCGAGCTCCGCCAGGAGCGCCTCGTCCTCGGACCGGACGCAGCAACCGGAGCGGACCACCCGCATCCGGCCGTGGGTGCGGCCGACGTCCTTGATCAGGTACTCCAGCGGCTGCGGGAAGTCGCCCTGGGCCACCGCCCGCAACTGCCTGAGCAGGTCCTCGGCCTCGTGGCCGGTGTCGAGCGCGCGCCGTACGGACGCCGGGGAGATCCGCCACACCACGGCGTGACCTTCGGACTCACGCGTGCCCACCGCGTTGAGCAGGGCGGCCAGGCCGGCCTCGGGGGTGCCGCTCACCACGGCGGTCAGGTCGGTCTGGAAGCGGGCGGTGGTCTGCGGCGGCGGCAGCAGGCCGGCGAGAACGGGGCCGAGGACCGGACCGGGCGCGCGCCAGGCCTGGCCGCTACGGAGCAGGCCGAGCAGCGCGTGGCCGAGCGCGGTCAGGGCGTCGTCGGCGATGACGCCGAGGAGTCCGGCCTCGCGCACGGTGGCGGCGATCCGCTGGGCCCCGTCCGCGCCTTCGGCGACGCGCATGGGCCGGTGCCAGGTCGTGGCCGCCACGAGATACTCGGGCGCGGCGGCGGCGCGGCGGCCGGGAGCCGCGGCGAGCGCCTCCAGCAGGGCGTAGCGCAGGCCGACGGCGTCGGGGTCGTCCGCCGCGGCCAGGGCGATCGGCGTCTGGTCGGGATCGGGCCACCACAGCGGGATGTCGCGGCAGACGGCCCAGGCGGCGAGCACCGGGACCAGCCGTTCGGCGGGCGGGAGCGACAGCCACCGGTCGTAGCGCGTGGTGGGCAGCACCACGTAGGTGGGGTCGGGAGCCTTGACCCGGCGGTTGGCGGGGCGCTCGACCGGCTCGGCCAGCGCGCCCAGCAGGTCGGCCCGGACGCACAGCTCCAGCAGGAAGCGGACGGTCTCCTCCGGCAGCCGCAGCAGCTTGGCCAGGCGCTTGGTGTCGCGCACCGCGATGCCGCCCGCCTTGCGCACGGCGAGCGGCTGCTCGGCGCAGGCGGCCAGCAGCCGCTCGATCTGCCAGGCCACGGCGACCAGGGCGCTCTGGGAACCGGCCTCGGCCCGCTCCGCGCCCGGCAGCTCGGGAGGGGACGGCGGCCGGGGATGGAAGGAGGACCGCGTCTCGCCGCGCACCGCCAGGGCGACCTCCATCGGGAGCTCGGCGATGTTCGGCAGGCCGGAGGGCAGCAGCAGCCCCCTGGCGGCCAGCCAGTCGACCCCGCGGTGACCGGACCCCCCGGGGAAGAAGGTGTACTTGCCGGTGGAGCTGTAGCCGTAAGGGCCCACGGGGTGGAAGCAGCGGGTCTCGACCAGGGGTCCCTCGTACGCCAACGGCTGCAGGAGCTCCTTGGCCTCCTCGGGCGCCGCGTCGAGCACCGCGCGCAGCCGCGCGGGGTCGGCGAGGACGGCCAGGACGTCCTGTTCGGCGGCCGTCCGGGTCGCCGCCTTCTCCAGCCCCAGCCCGGCGGCCACGCGGTGCACCTCCGGCGCGTTGAAGTGGCGGGAGATGAGCTGCCCGGCGGGCCGGCCCAGGGCCATGCCGTCCGTCAGGGCGCGGTGGACGTAGTTGTGCGCCACCACCTGCTCGCCGTGCGGCGGCAGCAGGAGCGCCTGGTCCGCCAGCCGGTCCAGCGCCGCCTCCGCCTCGGCCCTCAGGCGGGGGTCGTCACCGGCCAGCAGGTCGATCACCTCGCTCCGGGGGACCGCGCGGCTCCGGGGGTCGGGCGCGCGCCAGTGTTCCTCGGGGAACGGACCGTGCCGCTGGTCGGCCAGCCAGGAGACGGCGCCCAGGGCCTGGATCTCCGGGAGGGTGCAGAACTTCACCAGCTCGGCCGCCACGTAGTCCTGGCTGAGCAGGCGAGCCAGGTCGGTCAGCGACAGGTCACCTCCGTGGCGGCGCAGGGCCGCGCGGTCGGCGATCAGCTGGAGTTGCTCCGGAGCGCGCGTGGCTAGCCAGTCGGCCATGGCGTTGCGTGGCATGCCCGCCAGAGTAGCCCCGGCAGCCGGTTCCCGCGCCGTCCGGATTGCTGTTTCGGCAAACAAGTTTGCCTGTTTGGCGTGTCGCTCCGCATAGTGTGCGCGGAGGTGGTCGAGATGACCGAGCAGCCGAACAGCGGCTATGACGTGGTGGTGGTCGGCGGCGGCGCCGCGGGCCTGAGCGGGGCGCTCATGCTGGCGCGGGCCAGGCGGACCGTGCTGGTGGTCGACGCGGGCACGCCGCGCAACGCCCCCGCCGAAGGCGTGCACGGACTGCTGGGCCGCGACGGCATGCCGCCGGGCGAACTGCTGGAGCGCGGCCGGGCCGAGGTGCGCCACTACGGCGGTCAGGTGGTGACGGGCGAGGTGCTGGCCGCGGTCCGCGACGGCGACGGGTTCGCGGTGACGCCGGCCGGCGGCCGGACGGTCCTGGCGCGCCGGCTGCTGGTGACGACCGGGCTGGCCGACAGGCTGCCGGACGTGCCGGGGCTGCGCTCGCGGTGGGGTCGGGACGTCGTGCACTGCCCGTACTGCCACGGCTGGGAGGTGCGCGACCAGGCCATCGGCGTGCTGGCCACCGGGCCCATGTCGGTGCACCAGGCGTTGCTGTTCCGTCAGTGGAGCGACGACGTCACGTACTTCTCGCACACCATGCCCGCCCCAACAGGCGAGGACGCGGAGCGCCTGGCCGCCCGCGGCATCAGGGTGGTGGCCGGCGAGGTCGCGTCCCTGGAGATCGTCGAGGACCGCCTGGTGGGAGTACGGCTGAGCGACCGCACCCTGGTCAGCCGTGAGGTCTTGGCGGTGGCGTCGCGCATGGAGGCGCGGGCCGGTTTCCTGGCCACGCTCGGGCTGCGGCCGGTCGAGCACCCGAGCGGCGCCGGTGAGCACATCCCCGCCGACGCGACCGGCCGCACCGAGGTGCCGGGGGTGTGGGTCGCGGGCAACGTCACCGACCTGGTCGCCCAGGTCGGCACCGCGGCGGCGGCGGGCGCCGGCGCGGCGGCCCAGATCAACGCCGACCTCGTCGCCGAGGAGATCCGCGAGGCGGTCGCGGCCCACCGCGAGCTGACCTCGGCCGGGTCCCGCTGATACCGAAAGGAACGACTGTGTCCGAAACCTTCGACAAGGCGTACTGGGACGAGCACTACGACGGTCATGCCCCGGCCGCGGCCGGGCCGCCCAACCCCTACCTGACGGCGGCGGCCGGGGACCTCACGCCCGGCACGGCCCTGGACGCGGGCTGCGGCGAGGGAGCCGAGGCCATCTGGCTCGCCACGCACGGCTGGCAGGTGACGGCGGTGGACATCGCCGACACCGCCCTGCGCCGGGCCCGCGAGCACGCCGCGGCCTCCGGCGTCACGACCGGGATCGACTGGATCCAGGCCGACCTGACCACGTGGACGCCCGCCGAGGAGCGGTTCGACCTGGCCTGCTCCCACTACGCGCACCCGGCGACCGGGCCCGGCGACCTGTTCCGGCGGCTGGCGGCGGCGGTCGCGCCCGGCGGCACGCTGCTCGTCGTCGGCCACCACCCGTCGGACCCGCACACCGCGGCCGTCCCGGAGGCGCACGTCGAGGCCGGGGAGCTCACGGCCGCCCTCGACCCCGGCCGGTGGGACATCACCGTCGCCGAGAACCGATCCCGCGTCATGTCCCATGGCGACCGCGAGATGCCCCTCCACGACACCGTCCTCCAGGCCCGCAAGCGCCGCTGACCGGCGTTCCGGCTGGACGGCGACCTCAGGAACCCACCGCCAGCAGGTCGCCGACGGCGTCGGCGTAGCAGACCGAGTCGGCGACGTGGAAGGCGATCTACCGGAAGGTTCAGCCCTCACCGGGCGACCGGTCGAACTGGTCCGGGGTGCGAAGCATGGACGCGCGGCGACGCTCAGTCCGAGGGCGGGCGCCTCGGACGGTAGTGCAGGGAGACGATGCCCGAGCCGTAGGGCTTGGCCTCGGTCAGTTCCAGGTCCAGCCGGTTCAGGTCGTCGGGGAAGAGTTTGCGGCCCGCACCGATGGCGACGGGGATCACGCGGAGCTGGAGTTCGTCGAGCAGGCCGGCCCCAATCAGCGAGCGGGCGAGAGACAGGCTGCCCCAGAGCATCATGTCCTTGCCCGGCCGCCGTTTGAGCGCGTCGACCTCCTCGGCCGCGTCGCCGCGCACCACCCGCGCCGCCTCCCAGTCACCCCACGGCGCCTCGTCCAGGGTGGCGGAGAAGACCACCTTGGGCAGGGTGTTCACCGTCTTGGCGACCGTCTCGTCGGCGGTGGGCCAGTACTGCACGAACATCCGGTACGTCTCCGCCCCCAACAGGACGGTGTCCACGTTCGCCAGGATCCGGAGGTTGTCCTGGTCCACCTGGCTGTAGTCGGTCACGGACTCGAAGAAGTCGAGCTCCCCGCCAGGCCCGGCCACGTAGCCGTCGACCGAGACGAGCTCTTGAATGATGAGTTTGCGCACGGGCGATCAGACTAGACCAGCCGATCCAGCTCATCGGTCAGAAGTCGAGCGCCGTCTCGGGCTGCATCAGGCGGCGGGCGGCCTCGGTGATGGAGCCCGACAGCGAGGGGTAGACGGCGAACGTGTGGGCGAGCTGGTCGACCGTGAGCCGCTGCTGCACCGCCACCGACACCGCGAGGATCAGCTCCGACGCGCGCGGCGCCACCACCACCCCGCCGAGCACGATCTGCGTGTTGGGCCGGCAGAACAGCTTGACGAAGCCGTCGTTGAAGCCCTGCATCTTGGCCCGCGCGTTGGTGGCGAGCGGCAGCTTGACCACCTTGGCGTCGATCTGGCCCGCCTCGATGACCCGCTGGGCCACGCCGACGGCGGCGATCTCCGGGTCGGTGAAGATGTTGGACGCCACGGTGGCCAGCCGCAGCGGCTGCACCGCCTCGCCGAGGGCGTGCCACACGGCGATGCGGCCCTGCATGGCGGCGACGGAGGCCAGCATGAGCACGCCGGTGCAGTCGCCCGCCGCGTAGACGCCGGGCGCGGACGTGCGCGAGACCTTGTCGACCTTGATGAACCCGTGCGGGTCGAGCTGGACCCCGGCCTCCTCCAGGCCGATGCCGGCGGTGTTGGGGATCATGCCGACCGTCATCAGCGCGTGGGAGCCTTCGGCGGTGCGGCCGTCCTCCA
The DNA here is from genome assembly GCF_027620315.1 of Nonomuraea corallina. Classification (GTDB taxonomy): domain Bacteria; phylum Actinomycetota; class Actinomycetes; order Streptosporangiales; family Streptosporangiaceae; genus Nonomuraea; species Nonomuraea corallina. The sequence continues at coordinate 33,726 of NZ_JAPNNL010000014.1, forward strand.
GGGTCACCACCACGCCGTCGGCGGTGCGCTTGACGGAGGCGGCGCGGCTGCGGCCCATGACGTTCATGCCGCGGCGGCGATAGACCTCTTCGAGCACCTCGGCGCCGTCGGCGTCCTCGTTGGGCATCATGCGGTCGCGGCTGGAGACCAGCGTGACCTCCGCGCCGAGCGAGCGGTAGGCGCCGGCGAACTCGGCGCCGGTGACGCCGGAGCCGACCACGATGAGGTGCTCGGGCAGCTTGTCGAGGTCGTAGAGCTGCCGCCAGGTGAGGATGCGCTCGCCGTCGGGCTCGGCGCCGGGCAGGATGCGCGGGGTGGCGCCGGTGGCCACCAGCACCACGTCGGCCCGGATCGTCCGGTCGCCGGCCTTGACCACCTGCGGGTCGACGAGCCGGCCCTGAGCCTTGACGATCTCGACGCCCTCGGCCTCGACGCGGGCGGCGATGTCGGCGGACTGCGCCTGGGCCAGCTCCTTGACCCGCTTGTTGACGAGGGGCAGGTCGACGCTCGCCACGCCGACGTCGCCGTCGAGCCCGCCGTCGAAGGCGACGCCCAGCGACGGCGCGTCGAGCAGCGCCTGCTTGCGGACGGAGGTGGCGATCAGTGTCTTGGACGGCACGCAGTCGGTCAGCACGCACGCCCCGCCGGGACCGTCGCGTTCGATCAGCGTGGTCTGCGCGCCTAGCTGCGCCGCGACCAGCGCCGCCTCGTAGCCGCCGGGTCCGCCACCGATGATCACGATCCTCGTCACATCCCTATTGTCCCGCATACTCTGAGCTGCCGACGAACGGGGCGGCCACGGTCACGCTACGCTTGCTTGCTGTGCCTGTTTACGCCGCCTACGGCAGCAACATGGACCCGGAGCAGATGGCCATGCGGGCCCCTCACTCCCCCTTGCGGGATGTGGGCTGGCTGCCTGGCTGGCGCCTGACCTTCGGCGGGGAGACCCTGGGGTGGGAGGGCGCGCTCGCCACGATCGTCGAGGATCCCGACGAGCACGTCTTCGTCGCCCTCTACGACGTGCCGGAGTTCGACGAGCACTCCCTCGACCAGTGGGAGGGCGCCGCCCGCGGCCTCTACCACAAGGTCCGGCTGCGGGTGCAGACGCTCGAAGGCGAGGTCGTGGCCTGGTTCTACGTGCTCGACGGCTACGAGGGCGGGCTGCCGTCGGCCCGCTATCTCGGCATCCTGGCCGACGCCGCCGAGCGGGCGGGCGCCCCCGACGACTACGTCAAGGAGCTGCGGGGACGCCCCTGCAAGTCGCTCGGCGACTGACTCAGCTCAGCGGCAGGTGCCTGGTCTCCTTCAGCGCGAACGCGTACACGAGGGTGGAGACCAGCGCCAGCCCCGACATGTACCACGGGAACAGGTAGGACGCGCCGGCGTTCGCCATCGCCGTGCCGATGAGCGGCGCGGTCCCGCCGAACAGGGCGACGGTCAGCGAGTACGGGAAGCCCGCGCCGGCGGCGCGCACCCGGGTGGGGAACAGCTCGGAGTTCACCGCGGCCGAGATCGAGGTGAAGCACCCGAGGAACACCATGCCGACGCACTGGATGACCAGGAGGCTGGCGAACGAGTCGGTCAGCATGCCCAGCAGCGGCACCGGCAGGATCGTGAACCCGAGCCCGAACGTCAGCAGCATCGGCCTGCGCCCCACCCGGTCCGAGACCATGCCCAGCAGCGGCTGCAGGATCATGAAGAACACCAGCGCGATCGTGCTCACGGTGAGCGAGTCGGCCTTGTCGAAGTCCACGGTCTGCTGGGCGTACGTGGGCAGGAACGTGGTCCAGGTGTAGTACGCGACCGTGCCGGCGAGGGTGATGCCGACGATGAGCGCGGCCTTGCCGGGGTGGTGGCGCAGGAAGTCGAACATGCCGGGCCGTTCGGCCCTGCCCTGCCGGATGTCCTCGGCGAGCGTGCTGGTCTCCTCCGCGCCGCGGCGGATCCACAGGCCGACCAGGCTGATCAGCGCGCCCACGACGAACGGGACCCGCCAGCCCCAGGCGTTCATGTCGGGCTCGGCGAGCATGGTGGCCAGCAGCGCGGCCAGCCCGGAGGCGAGCAACTGGCCGATCGTGGTGCTCACGTACTGGAAGCTGGAGAACAGGCCGCGCCGTCCGGGCGGCGCGGACTCCACGAGGAACGTGGTCGCGGCGGCGAACTCGCCGCCCACCGAGAGCCCCTGCACGAGCCGGGCCAGGGTCAGGATGATCGGCGCGAGCACGCCCGCGGCCGCGTACGTGGGCGTGACCGCGATCATCAGCGAGCCGACGCCCATCAGGATGATGGTGAACGTCATCGCGGCCTTGCGGCCGAACCGGTCGGCGAAGACGCCCACCAGCAGCCCGCCCAGCGGCCGCATGAAGAAGCCCACGGCGAAGACGCCGAAGGCGCTCAGCACCGGCACGAACGGGTTGTCCGTCTCGGGGAAGATCTGGTGGGAGAAGTAGACGGTCAGGAAGCTGTAGGCGTACCAGTCGTACCACTCGACGACGTTGCCGACGCTGGCGGCGAAGAGCTGGCGCAGGCGGCTCTTGGGGATGCCGAGGGGGGATGGGGCAACGGGTGAGGTCGCCACGGGCGGCTCCTTTGCTCAACAGTGCGTCATGCCGTAATCTGCGGGAATTGGCCGAACCGGTCAGGCAAGCCGTCCCTGATGACGGAACCCGACACAGAAACGGCTCAGCGTGGACGTTCTCGACCGCCGCCTCGTCGCCGCGCTCCAGGTCAGCCCTCGGGCGTCGTGGGGTGAGCTCGGCCGGGCGCTCGGCGAGCACGAGCGGACGGTCGCGCGCCGGCTGCTGCGGCTGATGGCCGAGGGGATGGTGCGGGTCACCGCGATCCACGACGACGCGCGCACCGGCGGCGGCCTCCCGGCCCATCTGCACGTGCGGGTCCGGCCCGGCACCGCGGCGGCGGTGGCGCGGGCGCTGTCCGAGCGGCCGGACATCCGCGCGGTCTTCGCGCTGACCGGGGCCCAGGACCTGGGCTGCGAGCTGGTCCCGCCGTCCCGGGAGCACCTGCACGACCTCGTGTCCGCGCAGATCTCCGCCATCGACGGGGTGGTGCAGACCCAGACCCAGGTCGTCCTCCACACGTTCAGGACCGTGGCCGAATGGCACGCGCCGCTTCTCACCGACGAGGAGGTCGCCAGGCTGCGCCGGGCGACGCCGGCGGCTCCCCTGCCCGACGTGGACGGGCTTTCACCTCTGGAGAAGGAGATCGCAGGTCTGCTGGTCGCCGACGGCCGGATCCCGGTCGCGGCCGTCGCCGAACGGCTGGGGCTGTCGCAGCCGACCGCGCGCAGGCGGATCGCCTCCCTGCTGGAGCGCCGTCTGCTGCTGCTCCGTGCCGAGGCGGAGCCGGCGCTGCTCGGCCTGGCGGTGGAGGCCCAGCTCTGGCTCAAGGTCCGGCCGAACGGCCTGGACCGGACCGGCCGGACGCTCGCCGCCCATCCGCACGTGCGCTACTGCGCCGCCACGACCGGCGTCCACCGGCTCATCGTCCAGGTGGCGGTGGCCCACGAGGCCGCGCTCCACGCGTTCCTGTCGGGCGTCGTCGGCCCGCTCGACGAAGTCACCGACCTCGATGTCACACTCATCACCCGGGCCTACAAGCGGGGACACCTGCGCAAGTCCGGCCTGCTCACCATGGAGAACAGATCATGACGCCTGCTGAGAACGAAGTCGCCGACCTGTGCGTGGAGCTGATCAAGGTCGACAGCAGCAACTACGGTGACGACAGCGGCCCCGGGGAGCGGGCCGCCGCCGAGGTCGTCATGGCCCGGCTGGCCGAGGTCGGCATCGAGGCCACCTACCTGGAGAGCGCGCCCGGCCGGGGCAACGTGATCACCCGGGTCGAGGGCTCCGACCCGTCGCTGCCCGCCCTGCTCGTCCACGGCCACCTGGACGTGGTCCCGGCCAACGCCGCCGACTGGTCGGTGGACCCGTTCGCGGGCGAGGTGCGCGACGGCTACGTCTGGGGCCGCGGCGCGGTCGACATGAAGGACATGGACGCGATGATGCTGGCCGTGCTCCGCCAGCTCACCCGCGACGGCCGCCGGCCGCGCCGCGACCTGGTCTTCGCCTGGCTGGCCGACGAGGAGGCGGGCGGCAACCTCGGCGCCAAGTACCTCACCAAGCACCACCCCGGCCTGTTCGAGGGCGTGACCGAGGCGATCAGCGAGGTCGGCGGCTACTCGCTGGAGATCGACCCATCGCTGCGGCTCTACCTCATCGAGACGGCCCAGAAGGGGCTGTCCTGGATGAGGCTGATGGCCGACGGCACCGCCGGCCACGGCTCCATGCTGAACCCCGACAACGCCGTCACCGAGGTCGCCAAGGCGGTGGCCCGGATCGGCGCCCACGACTGGCCGCTCACCTACACCCCGACGGTGCGCCGCTTCCTCACCGAGATGGCCGACGCGTACGGGCTGCCGTTCGACGAGGACGACCCCGGGCCGCTGCTCGACCGGCTCGGCCCGCTGGTCCGGTTCGTCGGCGCCACCCTGCGTCACACCGCCAACCCGACCCAGCTCGACGCCGGCTACAAGGCGAACGTCATCCCCGGCCAGGCCTCCGCCGTCGTCGACGGCCGGTTCCTGCCTGGCTTCGAGGACGAGTTCTTCGCCACGATCGACTCGCTGATCGGGCCGAAGGTGCGCCGCGAGTTCGTCCACCACGACATCGCGCTGGAGACGACGTTCGACGGCGCCCTGGTCGAGTCGATGATCGCGGCGCTGAAGGCCGAGGACCCGGCCGCGCGGGCGATCCCGTACTGCATGTCGGGCGGCACCGACAACAAGACGTTCTTCGCCGACCTGAACGTGCGCGGGTTCGGGTTCGTGCCGCTGCGGCTGCCGGCCGGCCTCGACTTCGCCTCGATGTTCCACGGCGTGGACGAGCGGGTGCCGGTCGAGGCGCTCCAGTTCGGGGTGCGGGTGCTCGACCGCCTGCTCCTAAACTACTGAGGTGAGTAATGACCCCTATGTCCTCGCCCGAGAGGCGGCCGCCGCGCTGAAGGCCGCCGCCGGTCTCGACACCTTCGACGTGGCCCTCGTGATGGGGTCCGGCTGGGTTCCGGCCGCGGACGCGATCGGGCAGGTGGTGGCGGAGGTCCCGTTCACCGACCTGCCGGGCTTCGCCGCCCCCGCCGTCGCCGGCCACGGCGGCCGCATCCGCGCCGTCCGCACCGACGCCGGCCGCCATGCGCTGATCTTCCTCGGACGCAGCCACCTGTACGAGGGGCGCGGCGTCGACGCGGTGGTCCACGGCGTGCGCACCGCCGCGGCGGCCGGAGTCCGCACGGTCGTGCTCACCAACGCGGCCGGCGGGCTCCGGCCCGAGACCCAGCAGGTCGGCGACCCGGTGCTGATCAGCGACCACATCAACCTGACCGGCGCCAACCCGATCACCGGCACCACCTTCCTCGACCTGACCGAGGTCTACTCCAAGCGCCTGCGCGACCTCGTACGGGAGATCGACCCCAGCCTCGCCGAGGGCGTCTACGTCGCCTTCCGCGGCCCCACCTACGAGACGCCCGCCGAGATCCGGATGCTGCGCACGCTCGGCGGCGACCTGATCGGCATGTCCACCGTCCTGGAGGCCATCGCCGCCCGCGAGGCGGGGCTGGACGTGCTCGGCGTCTCTCTGGTCACCAACCCGGCCGCCGGGCTGGCGGGCGACCCGCTCGACCACGAGGAGGTCCTCCAGGTCGGCCGCGCCACCGCCGCCCGCATGGGCGTCCTGCTCGCGAAGGCGGTCGACCGGCTGTGACCAGCGTGCAGGACCGGGCGCGGGCGTGGCTGGCGCAGGACCCCGACCCCGACACCCGCGCCGAGCTGGCCGGCCTGCTGGAACGCGGCGACGCCGAAGGGCTGCTCGACCGGTTCGGGGCCAAGCTGGAGTTCGGCACCGCCGGGCTCCGGGGCGAGCTGGGCGCCGGGCCCAACCGGATGAACCGGGTCACCGTCATGCGCGCCGCCGCCGGGCTGGCCCGGGTGCTCGGCCCCGGCAGGCACGTCGTCATCGGTTACGACGCCCGCCACAAGTCCGACGTGTTCGCCCGCGACACGGCGGCGGTGCTGAAGGGCGCCGGGCTGCGCGCCTCGGTGCTGCCGCGCCCGCTGCCGACGCCGGTGCTCGCCTTCGCGGTCCGCCACCTGGGGGCCGACGCGGGCGTGACGGTCACCGCCAGCCACAACCCGCCCCGCGACAACGGTTACAAGGTCTACTGGGGCGACGGCTCCCAGATCGTGCCGCCGATCGACGCCGAGATCTCGGCCGCGATCGACGCGGTGGGGCCGGTCGGCGACCTGCCGCTCGGCGGCCCCGGCACGCTCCTGGACGACTCCGTCGTGGCCGCCTACCTCGACGCGGTCACCACGCTGCCGCTGGGCGAGGCCCGCGACCTGCGGGTCGCCTACACGCCGCTGCACGGCGTGGGCGCGGACACGCTCGCGCGGGCCTTCGAGGCGGCCGGCTTCGAGCCGCCGCTGCCGGTGGCGGAGCAGCGCGACCCCGATCCCGACTTCCCGACCGTGGCCTTCCCCAACCCGGAGGAGCCGGGCGCGATGGACCTGGCCGTCGCCCTGGCCGCGACGACGGGCGCCGACCTGGTGCTGGCCAACGACCCCGACGCCGACCGGTGCGCGGTGGGCGTCCCGCTGCCGGGCGGCGGCTGCCGCATGCTCACCGGCGACGAGGTGGGCGGCCTGCTGGCGGAGCACGTCATCACGCACACGTCGGGCGCGCGCATGGTGGCCACCACGATCGTGTCCTCCACCCTGCTCGGCAAGATCGCCCGCGCCCACGGCGTCGGCTACGGCGAGACCCTGACCGGCTTCAAGTGGATCATCAAGGCCGGACCCGGCCTGGTCTTCGGCTACGAGGAGGCCATCGGCTACAGTGTCGGCACCACCCGCGGCGGCTCCCCCGAGCTGCCGGTCCGCGACAAGGACGGCATCGGCGCCGCCCTGACGGTGGCGGCCATCGCCGCCGACGCCAAGCGCGCCGGCCGCACGCTGCTGGACCTCCTCGACGACCAGGCCCGGCGCTACGGCCTGCACGCCACGTCCCAGCTCTCCTTCCGGGTCGCCGACCTGTCCCTCATCAAGGACGCCATGGCCCGGCTGCGCGCCACCCCGCCGGACCGGCTCGGCGGCCGCGAGGTGGTACGGCTCGACGACCTGAGCCGCGGTGACGGCGGGCTCCCGCCGACGGACGGCCTGCGCTTCACGCTGTCGGGCGACGCCCGGGTGGTGGTCCGGCCCTCGGGCACCGAGCCGAAGCTCAAGTGCTATCTGGAGGTCGTGGTCCCGGTGGCGGACGACGTCGCCCCGGCCCGCGCCCGCGCGGCCGACGACCTGGCGGCCCTGAAAACCGACCTGAGCGCCGCCCTGGGACTCTGACTCCACCGCTGAGACGACCAATTGTGGACGGTCCAAAGTTGGTCGTCTCAGCCGCGGTTGGTCTCATCCATGAGACCGATGGTGAGCCCGGGTCTCACCGATTCAGCTCTTGAGACCAACTCTTCTTGTTAGTCTCACGGATGAGACCAAAGTGAGGTGTCGTGGAGCCCTTCATCGGCAGGCAGCGGGAACTGGCGGTCCTGGGGCGTGCGCTGGAGAAGTGCCGCGCCAGCAGGACCGGACGCCCCGGCCGGGCGCTCCTGGTCCGGGGACGCCGCCGGGTGGGCAAGTCGCGGCTGGCGGAGGAGTTCATCCATCGGGCCCGCGTGCCGTACGTGTTCTACACGGCGACCGGTCAGACGCTGACCAGGGAGCTGCGCATCTTCACCGACGAGGTGCTGGCGAGCGACCTCCCCGCCGCCTCGGTCTTCCAGGAGCGCGAGCCGCGGTCCTGGCATGACGCGCTCGTTCTCCTGGCCCGCGCGCTGCCCGAGGACGCGCCGAGCATCGTCGTCATCGACGAGCTGCCGTACCTCATCAAGGCGGACCCCACGCTGGAGGGCGTGCTGCAGAAGGTCTTCGACCGGGAGTTCTCCCGGCGTCCGGTGCTGCTGCTCCTCATCGGCTCCGACCTGTCGATGATGGAGGCGATCAACGCCTACGAGCGGCCCTTCTACCAGCGGGCGGCTGATTTCCTGGTCGACCCCCTCACTCCCCTCGACGTCGGGAAGGCTCTGGGGCTACAGGCGGCGGAGGCGTTCGACGCCCATCTGGTGTCCGGTGGCCTGCCCCTGGTCTGCGAGGAGTGGCCCGAGGGCGGCTCGCTCTGGGACTACCTGCGGGAGGCGGTCAACGACCCGATCTCCGCCCTGGTCGTCAGCGGGGAGCGTGCCCTGGATGCGGAGTTCCCGCCGGAGGCGCATGCCCGTCAGGTGCTCACCGCGATCGGATCCGGACAGCGTACCCACGCGAACATCGCCGCGTCCGCTCAGGGCATGTCCCGTGCCACGATGAACCGCGCCCTCCAGTTGCTGCTGGAGAAACGGATGATCGCCGTCGACCGTCCGCTGTCCACGCGCCCGTCGCGGGAGACGCGATACCACGTGGTCGACTCACACCTGCGGTTCTGGATCCCGTTCATCGGAAACCGGCTGACGGTCATCGAGCGGGGCCGGGGTGACCAGGTGCTGGAGCACATCCGCCGGCAGTGGACGTCCTGGCGGGGGACGGCCGTGGAGCCCGTCATCCGGGAGTCGCTGCGCCGCATGGCCGACCTGCCCGAGGAGACCGGCGCCGTGGGCGGCTACTGGACGCGCAACAACGACCCGGAGATCGACCTCGTCGGCGCCGACCGCGAACCCGTGGCCAAGCGCGTCACCCTGCTGGGATCGATCAAGTGGCTGGAGAACCGGCCCTTCGACCACCACGACCTGAGCGAGCTGATCGTGCACCGGTCGAAGATGCCCGGCGCCGACGCCGGCACCCCCCTTTACGCCGTCTCCCGGGCCGGATGCGCCGTCGACGGCATCCGCCACGTCACCCCGGACGAGCTCCTCGACGCCTGGCGCTGACCCGTCCCTTGGTCTCACCCGTGAGACCAAGGGTCCGGGATGGTCTCACTGGTTCGCCACGTGAGACCGAAGTTCCCGTTGGTCTCACCGGTGAGACCAAACTTCCCCTCTAGGCGATGCCCCTTTTGTGGTTTATCGTGCGACATATCCGAGTAACCGAACGTTCGGTAGGCCGATGACCCCCCTCGCCACGTACCTCACCGACCGCGACGCCGACGCCGGTCTCCGCATCAGGACCGCGGCGGTGCTGCTCTTCGCCCGTCAGGGGTACGCGGCCACGACCATCCGCGATCTCGCCCGTACCGTCGGCATGACGAACGCCGGCATCTACCACCACGTCCCCAGCAAGGAAGCCCTTCTCGCCGACCTGCTCATCTCGGGGCACCAGGGCCTCGTCGAGGCCACCGCGACGGTGCTCGACGGGGTGTCCGGGGCCGCCGAGCGGCTGGCCCTGCTGATCAGCTCGCTCACCGCCACCCACGCGCTGAACCCGCTGACCACCCGGGTCATGGACGGCGAGCTGCGCGCGCTCACCCCCGGCTCCGCCGCCCTGGCCGAGGTCATCGCGCTGCGCGACGCGTACGAGGACCGCTGGCGGCAGGCGGTGGCCGACGGGGTGCGGGAGGGCGTCTTCCACGTCGCCGACCAGAAGCTGACCCGGCTCGCCCTCATGACCATGTGCACCGGCACCAGCGAGTGGTACCGCCCGGACGGCGACTCGACGCTGGAGCAGGTGTGCGCGGAGTTCGTGGCCATCGGGCTGGCGGCCGTCCGGGCACCGGCCCGCCCGCTGCCGATCGCCGACCTCTCCCTGCTGCCCGACCTGCCCTGGGAGCCGCCTCGTGACTGATCCGTACCGAACGATTCCCGAGCTGGTCCGCCACGCCGCGCAGCGGTACGGCGGACGCGAGTTCCTGCGCTTCCCCGAGGCGTCGCTGAGCTTCGCCGAGGCGGACGCCGAGTCCGACCGGCTGGCCGGGGCGCTCGCCGCCGAGGGCGTCCGGCCCGGCGACCGGGTGGCGATCATGATGGAGAACGTCGCCGGCTGGCCGCTGAGCTGGCTGGCCGTGCTCAAGGCCGGGGCGATCACGGTGCCGGTCAACGTCCGGTACCGGGCCGCCGACCTGGAGCACGTGCTGCGCGACTCGGGCGCGGTGGCCACGCTGACGACGCCGGAGCACGTCCCGCACCTGCCGGGCCGCGTCTACACGCTGGACGCGCTGTCCGGGCCCGCGTCGCCGCCCGACATCTCGCCTGACGCGGACGATATCGCGAATTTTCAATACACCTCGGGCACGACGGGCTTCCCCAAGGCCTGCCTGCTCACCCACGACTACTGGATCCGCTGCGCGCGCATCGTCGCCGACGGCGTGCGGCTCCGCGACGACGATGTCATGATCATCGCGCAGGCGCACTCGTACATGGATCCGCAGTGGACCACCCTCATGTGCCTGATGGGCGGCATCCCGCACGTGGTGCTCCCCCGCTTCTCCGCCTCCGGCTTCTGGCCCGCCGTCCGCGAGCACGGCGCGACGCTCACGTACGTGCTCGGCACGATGCCGCTGCTCCTGCACAAGCAGCCGCCGCACGACCTCGACCGGGACAACCGCATGCGGCTGGTCCTGTGCTCCGGCATCGCGCCGAGCCTGCACCGCGCGTTCGAGGAGCGCTGGGGCGCGCCGTGGCGGGAGCTGTACGGGTCGACCGAGAGCGGCCCTGACCTGCTCGCCGGCCTGGAGGACGTGGACACCGTCGGCACCGGCGCCATGGGCCGGCCCCCGGCCGGCAAGGAGGTCAGGATCGACGAGGAGACGGGCGAGATCCTGGTCCGCGGCAAGCCGATGATGAAGGGCTACTGGAACCACCGGGAAGCCACCGCCGCGGCTTTTCGCGGCGGCTGGTACCACACCGGCGACCTGGGCTTCCAGGACGAGCACGGCTACATCCACCATCGCGGGCGGCTGAAGGACATGGTGCGCAGGGGCGGCGAGAACATCTCCTGCGCCGAGGTCGAGCGCGTCCTCGGCGAGCACCCGGCCGTGCTGAACTCCGCCGTCGTCCCGGTGCCCGACGACCTGTGGGGCGAGCTGCCGAAGGCGTTCGTCCAGCTCAGGCCCGGCCATGCGGCGGACAGGGAGACGGCCGCGGGCCTGGTCGCGCACGCCGCCGAGCGGCTGGCCCGCTTCAAGGTCCCGGCTTACGTGGAGTTCGTGGACGGTTTCCGGCTCACCCCGTCCGCCCGTATCGAGAAGCGTCACCTGCTCCGGCCCGACCAGCGAGCCGGGGCGTTCGCCTTCGCAGAGGAGAGGTCATGATCGACACAACGGTCCGCGACGAGGTGGCCGTCATCACCCTGAACCGTCCGGAGAAGCTCAACGCGCTCACCGCCGGCATGCGCAGGGACCTCGCGCAGGCCGTCCGCGACCACGGCGACGGCTCGGTCAGAGGCATCGTGGTGACGGGCACCGGGCGGGCGTTCTCGGCCGGCGAGGACATCAACGAGGCGGTCGGCCGGTCCCTGCTGGACGAGGTCGCGCTCTTCCACGACCTGACCAGGGCCGTCCTGCAGACCCGGGTGCCCGTGGTGGCCGCCGTCAACGGCCTGTGCGTCGGCGGCGCCGCCGAGTGGACCCTCTGCTTCGACGCCCGCCTCGGCACCCCCGCCGCCGAGTACTTCCTGCCCGAGAACCACATCGGCCTGTCGATCTCCAACGCCTCCAGCCTCCTGCTGCGCCGCCTCATCGGCGGCCGGGCGCTGCGCTTCGTGCTCGACTCGTCCCGGATCAGCGCGGAGGAGGCGCAGCGGCTCGGCATCCTGGACGAGATCGTCGCCCCCGACGCCCTCCTGGACACGGCGATCGGCCTCGTCCACCGCTGGACCCTGCCCGGCACGGCCACCGGCGTCCACCTGCGCCTCCTGCGCCCGTCACTGGAGGAGGTGGAGGCCGCCTTCGCCGTGGAGACGGAGGCCGCCAAGGAGGTGGAGGACTCGGGCATCGCCCAGGCCGGCATGGACCGCTTCGTCAACCGCGACCGCTGAGCCAGGAAATGCCGTTTCGTTCCCGCACGGCCTGCCGGAGCGAACACCATGGTCCTGGTAGCGGGCCGCTTCCAGGACCAGAGACTGAAGAGACGACATTCGGCATCTTCCGGTAGAACCGTACTCCGTTCCTTGTGATAGCCTCCGAGTGATATAAGGATTCATTATATTGGCAGCATGGCCTGGGAGATCACGCTGCACATCGAAGTGAACGCCTGGTTCATGGACGTCTGCAAGAACGATCCGATCGCTGCCGAGAAGATCGAGGAAGCCCTGGACGAGCTTGCCCTGCAAGGTCCGAAACTCGGCCGCCCGCTGGTCGACCGGATCCACCACTCCCGAGTCCTGCACAACCTCAAGGAACTGCGGCCGCGTGTACCAGGCGAGGCCGAGATCCGCATGCTGTTCGTCTTCGACCCCACCCGGGAGGCCATCGTGCTGGTCGCTGGTGACAAGTCCGGGGCATGGAACCGGTGGTACCGCACGGCGATTCCCTTGGCGGAGGAACGCTACGCCGCATACCGTGCCGAAAAGGAGGAGGAACAGCGATGAGCGAGTTCGTGAAGTGGTCTGACACCAAAGCCAAGATTCGCGAGATCGACCCCGAATGGGACTCCCCCGAGCGTGTCGCCGCGCGGCAGGCCAGTCTGGAGCAGCTTCGCAGCGAGCTTCGCGGCGCCCAGCTTGCCGAGATGCGCAAGCGCCTGGGGATTTCGCAGAAGCTGCTCGCGGAACGCATGGGGGTATCGCAGGCACGCGTGTCCCAGATCGAGCATGGCCAGATCGGCGGCCTGGACATCCTGCGCTCCTATGTCGTCGCCCTGGGCGGGACACTGGATGTGGTGGCCGACTTCGGCGATCACACCGTAAAAGTCGCCTGAACCCGTCCCGGGCGCGGGCACGCCAGGCCGACATGGACCGCTTCGTCAACCGCGACCGCTGAGGCGCGTCATCGGCTGGTGGAGGGGGGCTGCTCGCCGTTGAGGGCCTTGCGGAGGAGGGTGGCCAGTTGGTCCTGTTCGCGGGCGTCCAGGTTGGCGATGGCGGACCGGGCGAACGCGAAGGACTCCTCGAAGGCGGCGTACAGGGCGGTCCCGTCGGCGGTCCTGACGATGTGGCGGGAGCGGCGGTCGTGAGGGTGCGGCCGGCGGCGGACGAGGTCGCGCGCCTCCAGCCTGCGGATGATCTGGGTGACGTTGGAGGCGTCGCAGCCGATCTCGTCGGCCAGCTCGCGCATCCCGATCCGCCGGGTGAGCCGTCCGAGCACGGCAGGACTGCCCGTCCGCGCCGGGTCGAGGACGCGGTCGTCACCCGGGCCGCCTCCTGGACTCTGCTCCGCCCGTCCTGGTTCCACCAGATCCTGACCGACCCCCGGTTCCACCGCGACGCCGTACGGGACGACCGCGTCCTGAGCCTGTCCTCGGGCGGCGCGCCGCTGGCGTGGGTGGACGCGCGCGACATCGCCGAGGTCGCCGTGGCCGCGCTCCGCGCGCCTGACGACCACCGCGGCCGGGCTTACACGATCACCGGACGCGAGCCCACGTCGCTGGGCGCGTTCATCGACGCCCATCTCGACGCCTGGCGGACCCCGGGCGGGTGAGGTCAGCGGGCGTCGAGCGCCTCCCGCAGGATCCTCACCGCCTTCGGGCCGACCCCGTGCAGCGCGCCGAGCTCCGCGTCCGAGAGGCGGGCGACCTGGTCGAGCGTGGTGATGCCGGCGCCCGCCAGCGCCCGGGTGGCGGGTCGGCCGATCGCCTTCGGCAGGTCACCGGCCCGGTCGGCGCTCTCGGCGGCGGACGCCAGGGCGGCGAGCTCCGGCGGGGCGCACGCGAGCCAGGCCCGCCGCACCCAGGAGTTGAGCGCCTGACCGTTGACGTCGGCGATCGGCAGCCGCACCCAGTCGCCCGACCGCACGGCCGTCGGGTGCTGGGAGACCAGCTCCCCGGCCTCGGCGGTGGGCAGCCGCAGCCGCACGTGGGCGTCCGGGTCCAGCGCGGCGAACTCCTCGCCGCCCACGGTGAACACCCGGCCGCCGCCTTCGGTCACTGGGGTGGGCCGTGGCGAAATCCGTCACCATCCCGTACGCGCCTCACCTGTCGCGAGTCCTGGACCGCTTGTTCCGGGCCGCCGGTGCCGTGTACGGCTCCGAGCCGCGCATGGTGAGCCGCCACACACCAGCCCCTCTCTGACTGGCAGCACTGCACATCGACGAAGGGAACAGTGGCTATGCGATGCTCGTCCCTCCCGGGTAAGGATGTGCAGCAGGGGACGGCCTCTTTCGTAGCCGCGTGCCCAGTGGTTGGACGTCTGCTGGGGGATGCTGAGGAAGCGGGCGGCGTCGGGATCACGCTGGGTGGGAATCACGTCAGCGCGACTCGAGCGCTCGGCAGCCGTCATCTGCAAGATCGCGCCGTTCCCTGTGCCCAGTGGTTCGTATGACATCGCTCGGGTAGTATGTATGACGTGGCTGGTGGTCGATGAGCAAGCCGCTCCCATTCGTGGAGTTGCCGCTGGACTGGGATGAGGGAAACCTGAGTCATGCGCAAGGGCATGGCGTCTCACGCGACGAGATCGAACAGGTTGTCCGCAACATGCCCGAGGTACGACAGTCCCGCACCAGGGACGGGGAGCCTATTCTCGATCACTATCTATTGACAGGTGTTACCGATGCCGGGCGACGTGTGACCGTGGTCATCCTCTATCCCATCACCAAAAGCGTGACTGGGGCACATACGAACTAGAGATCGCGAGGCCGATTACCGCATACGAGACGCCGAGGAAAGGATCATCATGACGAAGAACGATCCAACTGCACACGACATCGCTGCAATGGATGAGGAAGATCGTGCCGAGTGGTTCTACGACAACCGCGAGCAAGTGGCCGAGGATTCCACCCCCGTCGTCCTCGACCGCGTCATATCAATACGTGTAAGCCCTAGCGATCTCAGCTTGCTGGCTGAAGCTGCGTCGGCAGCAGGGATGAAGCTGAGCGCATGGTTGCGCAAGGTCGGACTGGAGGCAGCGGCGACTGCACCAACTGCGCCACCTGCGGCAGTGCTCTCCGGAGAGCAAACGCGACAGCTCCAAGACTCAGTTCTTCACATCGTAGAACTGCTCCAACGAAGCGGCGTCGGACTCGACACAGGACGAGATCATCGTGAGCAATCACTTGTCCTGAAAGGTCTGCGTCGCAAGCGGAAGAAGAAGACCGAAGCATGTAGCTAGGTCTGTCCTAACGGATATTGGCTCCCGCTTGCGAAAAGGCGTTTATGCGGGCGAGCAGGGCGGACTCCAGCGGGCGCCGTACGTGGCCTGGAGGGGTGGCAGGAGTTCGTCGCGGCCGGTCACGGTGCGCCGGCACTGAAGGGTGTCGCACCTGCAGGTCATCGGCCACGTCTCGATCCCGGTGTGCGTGGCGTAGTCGATGGTCAACTCCTTCCCGGGGCCGATGTCCCGTCGTGCGACCACGGTGGTCGCGTCGTGGTGCCAAAGGTCGGGTCGCAGGAGTGGTTGCCGAAGCGTTAGGTGGCGTCGGAACTGGGCAGGTCGCCCTGGAACTCCGCCATGTCGGGGCGGGACATGAGCCAGAGGCGTTCGACGGCGGGATGATCGGCGGCGCTCACGGGCCGCACCGTTATCCAGAAAAGTGGTCATATAACACGTTCCCGCCGAATCAACACTCGGCGGGAAGAGTAAACAAGATCAGGGCACCATGGCCGCGAGGATGATCAGGACAAGTGCCACCGCGATGGCGGCGATGGAGTCGTACGCCCAGCTCACGCGGACCGGCCCCGGCTCCTCCTTGCGGAACCTGGCCTGTTCGGCGCGGCCGGTGATCTGGTCGGCCACCCAGTCGGCGTGGGTCCTGCCCGCGAAGACCTCCGCCGCCGCCTGCTCGCCCTTGGTCAGCGTCGGCTCGGTCTGGAAGCGCCCGCGCCGTACGGGGGCGGCGCCGCGGCGCTGGGCCTTGGCGCGCTCCCTGGCCGAGGTCATCGGGGTCCACAGGCGCAGCAACCGCCCGCCGGAGTGGGTGACGTTGATCGAGTGGGAGACGGTCACGTCGTCGACCGCGGCCCAGGGCACGAACGTGGACCGCAACGGGGTGCGGCCCAGCAGGCCGGGCTCGGTGAGGACGGTGGCCGGGCGCAGGGCGACGACGTACACGACGGCGGTGAGCGCGCCCAGCACGGCCAGCGCCACCAGGGACGGCTTCCCGCTGTAGCGGACGATCAGGTCGACGACGTTGGCGGCGGCGAACACGACCCAGACCCAGCCGAAGACGTAGGCGGTCTTGGAACGGAAGACCTGTTTCACGGCTGCCACTTGAGCTGGGCGAATCCGGGCTTGATCACGCCGTTGATCAGCGCGAGGCGTTCGTCGAACGGCAGGAAGGCCGACTTCATCGCGTTGACCGTGAACCACTGCAGGTCGTCCCAGCCGTAGCCGAACGCCTCGACCAGCTGGGCGAACTCCTGCGACACGCTGGTGGAGCTCATCAGCCGGTTGTCGGTGTTGACCGTGACCCGGAAGTAGAGGCGGCGCAGCAGCCCGATCGGGTGCTCGGCGATGGACGCGGCGGCGCCGGTCTGGAGGTTGGAGGTGGGGCACATCTCCAGCGGGATGCGCTTGTCGCGCACGTACGCGGCCAGCCGGCCGAGCTTGGCGGAGCCGTCGTCGGCGACGGAGATGTCGTCGATGATGCGCACGCCGTGGCCGAGCCGGTCGGCGCCGCACCACTGGATGGCCTGCCAGATGGACGGCAGGCCGAAGCCCTCTCCGGCGTGGATGGTGAAGTGGGCGTTCTCCCGCTGGAGGTACTCGAACGCGTCGAGGTGGCGGGTGGGAGGGTAGCCGGCCTCGGCGCCGGCGATGTCGAAGCCGACGACGCCGACGTCGCGGTAGCGCACGGCCAGCTCGGCGATCTCCATCGAGCGGGCCTGGTGGCGCATGGCGGTGAGCAGCGTGCCGACGCGGATGCCGCGCCCTTCGGAGCCCTGGCGGAAGCCCTCCAGCACGGCCTGCACCACCTGGTCGAGGGTGAGCCCGTCGGCGGTGTGCTGCTCGGGGGCGAAGCGCACCTCGGCGTAGACGACGCCGTCGGCGGCGAGGTCCTCGGCGCACTCGGCGGCGACGCGGGCGAGCGACTCGCGGGTCTGCATGACGCCGACGGTGTGCTGGAAGGTCTCGAGGTAGCGCTCCAGCGAGCCGGAGTCGGCCGCCTCCTCGAACCACTGGCGCAGGTTGCCGGGGTCGGTGGTGGGCAGCCGGTCGTAGCCGGAGTCGCGGGCCAGGTCCACGATGGTCTCGGCGCGAAGACCACCGTCGAGATGGTCGTGCAGCAGAACCTTGGGCGCGCGCCGGATCTCGTCAATCGTGGGACTCATCCGCCCATGATACGAGCCACCAGGGCCGCGTCACTCGTCGCGATGGGCGGAATCGGGGCTGAAGGCGGGCAGGCACACCGCGATGTACTCGGCGCCCTCGTCGCCGGTGCGGTAGCGGATCCTCTCGCCCGGCTCGGTGACGAGGGTCTGGCCGGCGAGCACCTCGGTGGTGCCGCCGTCGTGCTCGACCAGGACGGCGCCGCGCAGCACGAGGGTGTACTCGGCGAATTCCGGGGTCTGGGCGGGCTCCTCCCAGCCGGGCGGGGCGACCATGTGGGCGATGGAGACCGCCTCGTCGCCGGTGTTGACCCGGCCCACGTGCTCGTCGATGAGCTTGCCGCCCGGCACCGGGACGCGCGCAGGTCCTTCGATCTTTCTCACCACCCGATCAGTGTGCCACGTCGACCACCAGGCGGGGCGGGCCGGTGAGCTCCCGGACCTCGAAGCCCTTGACCGCGCCGGTCAGCAGGGCGATGCCGACGACGCCCTCGAAGTCGCCGGTCTTGGCGATGGCCGTGACGGTCCCCGACGGGGGCACGGCGGTGCCGGTCCAGGTGGGGACGCCGTCCTCGGTGTGGGCGTCGGCGGGGGTGAGCCGCAGGTGCAGGGCGTGGCCGCCGTTCAGGTCGATGGGCCGGCCGGACCCGTCCTGTTCCAGCTCGCGGACCCACCGCACGGTGTAGCCGGGGACGTCGCCGTCGAGGTCGACGACCACCCGGTCGTACGCGGGGTGGCGGCCGATCCGCACCCCGGTGACCGTGGCGGGCTCGATGCCGTCGCGTTCGACCTGGAGGGGGGCGGTGCCGGTGGGGCTCGGGACGGGGGTGGCGGTGGGCGACCCGCCGGTGGGGGCGGAGGACGTGGCGCTGCCCGCCGAGGTCGCGCCGGGGGGCGCCGTGCCGCAGGAGATCAGGGCCGCGCCGCACGCGAGGAAGGCGCCGGCGGCCCGTACGAACGGGGTCATGTGACCTGGATGCCCGGTGACCGCGCCGGCGATGCGCCCGGCGACCTGATCAGCATCAGGAGGAGAGGCGGAGCCGCCCGGCGCGATAGGTTCCGCGCCCGCGCGGCGGCGTCTAACAGAGATCTTTACGGCGTGGTAACCTCCGCGCATGGACGATCAGTTCGCGGTCGACACCTGGCACTACGTCCTGGCCCGGCACGCCAGGGCCATGTGCGCGCTGGAGCGCGAGCTGGGCGCCAAGCACGGGCTGGGGCCCAGCGAGTTCGAGGTCCTCGACCGGATCGTCCACCACGACAGGAAGCTGCGCATCCAGGAGCTCTGCGAGGAGGTCCACCTGAGCCAGAGCGCGCTGTCGCGCGTGGTGGCCCGCCTGGAGAGGGCCGCGCTCGTCACGCGCCGGGCCTGTGACTCCGACCGGCGTGGCGTGTTCGTGCGCATCACCGACGAGGGCCGCGCCCGCCACGCGGCCGCCCTGCCCACGCAGCGCGCCGTGCTGTGCGCGATCTTCGCCGAGGACGCCGCGCCGCTCCTCGCCCGGTGACCTTCCGGACCTTTCACCGGTACGCTGCGGCGATGTCCTTTTTACACCGCTCAGTCAAGGCAGTCGCGGCGACCGCCGTGCTCACCGTCGCGGTCACGACGCCGGCGCACGCGCGGGAGGCGGCCCAGGTCCTCCGGGTCTACAACGACAACATCGAGAACCTGGTGATGAACAACGCCGACGGGTCGTGCACCCGGATCTCGGGCCCGGCGCACCTCACCTCGATGCTGGTCGACGACAACGGCAGGACGGGCACGTCCGGCGTGCGGGCGCCCGACCTGCTGATCGTCCAGCAGGTGCGCGGCACCGGGCAGGCCACGGCCTACGCCGACCAGCTCTCCGCCAAGTTCGGCTACCCGGCGGGCACCTTCAAGGCGATCGTCGCCTGGGACGACCCGGAGCGGTGGGGCGGGTCCCACCACTGCAGCCAGCAGTCGCTCGGCGACCTGAAGAAGCGTCAGACCAACGGGATCATCTACAACACCAGGACGCTGAAACTGGCCGAGACCTCCAAGTACTGGAGCGCGGGCTGGCTGAAGCCGGGCACCGCGTACGCCGGCGGGGCCGGGTGCACGCTGTACAAGCCGCCGAGCAACGACGCCGGCGCCGCGTACGCCCACAAGTGGAAGCGCACCAGCGCGATCGCGGCGAGGTTCACGATGCGGGCGACGGGGACGCCGGTGTTCGCGGCCTCCATGCACCTGCCCCAGGAGAACAGCAGGAACGCCTGCGCCGGGCCGGGCGACACGGGACTGGCGGGCTCCGGCATCCGGCTCGGCGCGGACGCCAGGAGGCTGATGAACGCCTCGACGATCCGCGTCGTCGGCATCGACGCGAATCGCACGGGCATCGCCAGGACCACGCTCGGCGGCTACGGCATGACGGGTTACGGCGCCAAGCCCACCCTGCGCACCAGGAAGATCGACTACCTGTTCGTCAAGGGCGCCGTGCGGCCGTCGCCGGTCGACCACACGGTGAACAGCACGAAGTCGAACCACCGGGCGCTGTACGCGTTCATCACGGTGTGACGCGCTCGATGACCAGCGGCAGCACGTCGCCGGCCGTCTCGCCCACCGCGTAGCCGCCCTCCAGCGCCGCCAGCGCCCGCTCGAACCGGGCGGCGTCGTCGGCGTGCAGGGTGAGCAGCGGCTCGCCCCGGGTGACCCGGTCTCCGGGCTTGGCGTGCAGGGTGACGCCGGCGCCCGCCGAGACCGGGTCCTCCTTGCGCGCCCGGCCCGCGCCGAGCCGCCAGGCGGCCAGGCCCACCGCGTAGGCGTCCAGCCGGGTCAGCACGCCGGTCGACGGCGCCTCGACGGTCAGCGTCTCGGCCGCGCGGGGCAGCGGCGCGTCCGGGTCGCCGCCCTGAGCGGCGATCATCCGCCGCCAGGCGTCCATCGCCGACCCGTCGCGCAGCGCGTCGGCCGGGTCCTTGCCGGACACCCCGGCGGCCTCCAGCATC
Organism: Nonomuraea corallina; assembly: GCF_027620315.1. Taxonomy (GTDB): domain Bacteria; phylum Actinomycetota; class Actinomycetes; order Streptosporangiales; family Streptosporangiaceae; genus Nonomuraea; species Nonomuraea corallina. Next base: position 54,093 of record NZ_JAPNNL010000014.1, read on the forward strand.
TCCCGCGCGAGCCGTACGGTCAGCTCCACCACGTCGGACGGCCCGCCGCCCGCGAGGACCTCGACCGACTCCTCGACCTCCAGGGCGTTGCCCACGGCCAGGCCGAGCGGCCGGTCCATGGCGGTGAGCAGCGCGACCGTGCGCACGCCCGCGTCGGCGCCGAGCGCGACCATGGTCTCGGCCAGCTCGCGGGCCCGTTCCGAGGTCTTCATGAACGCCCCTGAGCCCACCTTCACGTCCAGCACCAGCGACCCGGTGCCTTCCGCGATCTTCTTGGACATGATGGACGAGGCGATGAGCGGGATGGACTCGACGGTGCCGGTGACGTCGCGCAGCGCGTACAGCTTCTTGTCGGCGGGGGCCAGCCCGGACCCGGCGGCGCAGACGACCGCGCCCGCCTCGCGCAGCACGCCGAGCATCTCGTCGTTGGAGAGCGAGGCCCGCCAGCCGGGGATCGACTCCAGCTTGTCGAGCGTGCCGCCGGTGTGGCCGAGGCCGCGGCCGGAGAGCTGCGGCACGTAGGCGCCGCAGGCGGCGACCAGCGGCGCCAGCGGCAGCGTGATCTTGTCGCCGACGCCGCCGGTGGAGTGCTTGTCGGCGGTGGGCCGGTCGAGCGCCGACCAGTCCATCCGCTCGCCGGAGTCGATCATCGCCCGGGTCCAGCCGGCGATCTCACGCCGGTTCATGCCGTTGAGCAGGATCGCCATCGCGAGCGCGGCCATCTGCTCGTCGGCGACCTCGCCGCGGGTGTAGGCGTCGATCACCCAGTCGATCTGGGCGCCGGTCAGCTCCCCGCCGTCGCGCTTGGCGACGATGACCTCGATGACGTCCATCACGACATCCGGGACAGGTCGTCGGGGCCGAACGCGTACGGCAGGATCTCGGACATCGGCTTGGGCCCGTCGACGGTCTCGACCAGCAGGTCGGCGCCGCCGAACTCCCACAGCAGCTGACGGCAGCGCCCGCACGGCATGAGCAGCTCACCGTGGCCGTCGACGCAGGTGAAGGCCAGCAGCCGGCCGCCGCCGGACGCCTGCAGCGCGGACACCAGCCCGCATTCGGCGCACAGCCCCACGCCGTAGGAGGCGTTCTCCACGTTGCAGCCGGTGACCACGCGCCCGTCGTCGACCAGCGCGGCGGCGCCGACCGGGAACTTCGAGTACGGGGCGTAGGCGTGGTGCATGGCCTCCGCGGCCTTGGCACGCAGAGAGTCCCAATCGATGATCAATGCTGTCCCGCTCAATGCTGTTCCCCCCGTCGGTAGCGTACGCCGTCGGCCTTGGGCATCCGCAGCCGCTGCGACGCGACGAGGAGCACCAGCAGCGTGAGCACGTGCGGCGTGATGAAGACGAACTCGTTCGGCAGCCGGTCGACGGTCAGCCAGAGCCAGAAGAGCACGGCCGCGCCCACCACGGCGGCGCCCATCGCCGTGTAGTCCTTGACGGTCAGGGCCGACAGCCCGTCCGCGCGGCGGGCCCTGACGCCGAGGTAGACCAGCAGCAGGATCGCGCCCAGGAGCAGGAAGGACGTGATCGCCCCCTGGCTGCGCAGTTGCAGGCCGTCGGCGTACCCGAAGAGCGCGGCGCCGGCCGCGAGCCCGCCGGGCCGCCAGTTACCGAAGATCATCGCGGCGAGTCCGATGAAGCCGCGCCCGGCCGTCTGCCCCTCGACGTACTTGGTGCTGACGAAGACCAGGAACACGCCGCCCAGCCCGGCGAACGCGCCGGAGATGACCACCGCGATGTACTTGATCCGGTAGACGTTCACGCCCAGCGACTCGGCCGCCCACGGGTTCTCGCCCGCCGAGCGCAGCCGCAGCCCGAAGGAGGTGTGCCAGAGCACGAAGAACGTCAGCGGCAGCATCAGCACGGCCAGGATGACCAGCACGTTCACGTTGTGCGTGAGCCCGCGCAGGATGCCCGCCAGGTCGCCGAGCAGGAACCACCTGGTGCTCTCCAGGCTGCCCAGCCAGTCGGGACCGCTGGACAGCAGCGGCAGGCTCAGCTCGGGCGCCTCGGACGACAGCGCGGGCGAGGTGGTGATGCCCGCGCCCGCCTGGTTGGCCTGGCTGCCCTCCTTGTAGAGCACCTCGGACAGGAACCGGGTGACGCCCGGGCCGAGCAGGTTGATGGCCACGCCGCTGATGATGTGGTCGACGCCGAAGGTGACGGTGGCGATGGCGTGGATGAGGCCGCCGATCGCGCCCGCGAGCAGCCCGGCGACGAGCGCCGCGTAGGGCCCCCACTGGTAGCCGGCCCAGCCGGCGAACCACGTGCCGAGCACCATCATGCCTTCGAGGCCGATGTTGACCACGCCGGCCCGCTCGGCCCACAGGCCGCCGAGCCCGGCCAGGCCGATCGGCACCGCCAGCATGAGCGCGGCCGCGAACGTGCCGGACGAGGTGATCTCGTTGGCTCCGGTGATCAGGCGGATCAGCGACACCAGCAGGATCGCCGCGGCGACGCCGATGAGCGTCAGATGGTACTTGCGGGTCCTGGTCATCCTGCCACCTCAACGGGAGTGTTCCTGCCGAGCGCCTGGGCGGCCCGCCGTTCCTCGCGCCGCAGCGCGATCCTGCTGGTGACCTCGTTGGCGATGACCACCAGGAGGACGATGGTGCCCTGCATGATCGTGATGACCGAGGGCGGCACGTCCGCGAACTGCAGCGGGCCCTGCGCCCGGTCGAGGAAGCCGAACAGCAGCGCGGCCACCGCGATGCCCGCGGGCTTGTTGCGGCCGAGCAGGGCCACGGCGATGCCGAGGAAGCCCAGGCCGGGAGTGAAGTTGGAGCCGAAGGCGTGCTCGTCGCCGAGGAGCTCGGGCAGGCCGATCAGGCCCGCTACCGCCCCGGAGAGCACCATCGCGGAGATGACCATCTTCTTCGGGTCGACGCCGGAGGCGAGCGCGGCCGGCGCGTTGAGCCCGCTGGCCTTGACCTCGAAGCCGAACCGGGTGCGCTCCAGCACCAGCCAGATCCCGACGCCGAGCAGGATGGCGACGATGAGGAAGCCCCACAGGCCGTCGCCACGCGGCGCGGGCAGGCCGAACATCTCCAGCAGCACGTTCACGTTCGGGAACCACGCCGACTCGGGCAGCGGGGGCGTGCTCGTGGTGAGCTGCCCTTCGGCCCGCTCGCCGGCGAACGGGCCGCGGACCAGGTACGCGGCCAGGTTGATCGCGATGTAGTTGAGCATGATCGTGGAGATGACCTCGTTGACGCCCCGGGTCACCTTCATCACGGCGGGGATCAGCGCGTACAGGCCGCCGGCGGCCGCCGCCACGATGATGATCACCGTGATCTGGATCGGCGCGGGGGCGACGAACGTCGAGCCGACGAAGGCGGCGCAGATGGCCGCGATGCGGTACTGGCCCTCGACGCCGATGTTGAAGAGGTTCATCCGGAAGCCTATGGCCACGGCCAGGCCGGCGATGAACAGCGTCACCGCCCGGTTGAGCATGTCGGCGATGCTGGTCGACACGGCCTTCTCGCTGGCGCCGAAGTCGAAGAACGCGGCGAAGGCGGCCGCCGGGCTGGCGCCCGCGGCGACGATCGCCACGCTGGAGATGCCGATGGCCAGCACGATGGCCGCGGCGGCGCCGGCGACGGTGAGCAGCGCCCTGAAGAGCCCCGCGGGCATCACGCCTCCTCAGTGCCGGTGATGGCACCGGTCATGTAACCGCCGAGCCGCTCCGGCGTGACGCCGGACGGGTCGAGCCGGGCGGCGAACCGCCCTCGATAGATCACGTACAGCGTGTCGGACAGTCCGATCAGCTCGTCGAGGTCCGCCGAGATGAGCAGCACGGCCAGCCCGGCGGCGCGGGCGTTGCGCAGGTGTTCCCAGATGGCGGCCTGCGCTCCCACGTCGACGCCCCGGGTGGGGTGTGCGGCGATGAGCACTTTGGGGTCGCCGCTCATCTCGCGGCCGACGATGAGCTTCTGCTGGTTGCCGCCCGACAGGGCCAGGGCCAGGGTGTCGACGCCGGGGGTGCGCACGTCGTACTCCTCGACGATGCGCTGGGTGTCGGCCCTGGACGCGCGCCGGTCGATCCAGATGCCGCGGCGGGCCGGGGGTCTGGTCTGGTGGCCGAGCACGCGGTTCTCCCAGAGGCTGGCCTCCAGCAGCAGTCCCTGGCGGTGGCGGTCCTCGGGGATGTAGGCGATGCCTGCCTCGCGGCGGCGGCGCGTGGGCCAGGCGGCGATGTCCTCGCCGGCGAGGCTGAGCTCGCCGCCCACCTGGCGCATGCCCATGATGGCCTCGATCAGCTCGGACTGCCCGTTGCCCTCGACGCCCGCGATGCCGACGATCTCACCCTGGTGGATCTGGAACGACACGTCGTCCAGCAGCCGCCGGCCGCCCTCCGCCTCCATGGTCAGGCCGGACGCCTGGAACATGACGGTGTCGGTGACCGTGGACTCGCGGGTCTCGGGGGTGGGCAGCTCGCTGCCGACCATGAGCTCGGCGAGATGGCGGGCGGTGGTGCCCGCGGGATCGACGCTGGCGACCGTGGTGCCGCGCCGGATCACGGTGATCGCGTCGGCGATGCTGAGCACCTCGTCGAGCTTGTGCGAGATGAAGATGACGGTGAGGCCGCCGGCCTTGAGCTCCCGCAGGTTCTCGAAGAGCTCGTCGACCTCCTGCGGGACGAGCACGGCGGTCGGCTCGTCCAGGATGAGGATGCGCGCGCCGCGGTAGAGGACCTTGAGGATCTCCACCCGCTGGCGGTCGCCGACGCCGAGGTCCTCCACGAGCCGGTCGGGGTCGACCCGCAGGCCGTGGCGCTCGGCCAGCTCGTTGATGCGGCGGCGGGCGCCGGCCTTGTCGAGCACACCGGCGGTGCTCGGCTCGGCGCCCAGCACGATGTTCTCCAGCACCGTGAAGTAGTCGGCGAGCATGAAGTGCTGGTGGACCATGCCGATGCCGGCCTGGATGGCGTCGCTCGGCGTGCGGAAGGAGACCTCCTGGCCGTCCACCTTGATCGTGCCCTCGTCCGGCTTCTGCATGCCGTAGAGGATCTTCATCAGCGTCGACTTGCCGGCGCCGTTCTCCCCGACGATCGCGTGCACCGTCCCGGCTTCGACGGTGAGGCTGATGTCGTGGTTGGCCACGACACCGGGGAAGCGCTTGGTGATGCCCTCCAGCTGGACGGCGGGCGGCACCGCGGCGGCGATCTCAGCGTTCATCGGCCGCTCATTCGATCTCTCCTTGGGCAGATACAGGCCGAAGGCCCGGGTCACGGGACGCCGGGCCCTCGGAGAGGCGTTCCTCAGATCACGGGGTGGTCGGGACCGTGATCTTGCCGTCGACGATGTCCTTCTTCGCGGCTTCGATCTTGTCGGCGATGTCGTCGATCTCGCCGCCGGTGGTGGACAGGCCGACGCCGTCCACCTTCAGGTCGTAGATCACGTCGCTGCCGCCCTTGGCGCCGCCCTGGAAGGCCTTGACGAACTCGAACACGCCGACGTCGACGCGCTTGAGCATGGAGGTCATGATGACCTCCTGGAGGTTGGTCTCCTTGACCGTCTGGCGCTGGTCGGAGTCGACGCCGATGGCCTTCTTCTTGGCCGCGGCGGCCGCCTGGAACACGCCGAGGCCGGAGTCGCCGGAGGCGTGGTAGACGATCTCGGCGCCGTCCTGGTACATCTTCTCGGCCGCGACCTTGCCCTTGTCGGGGGCGCGGAAGCCGGTGAAGTCACCGTCGGGGGTGAGGTACTTCACGTCGATCTTGGCGTCGCTCTTGACCGACTTCACGCCGGCCTCGAAGCCCGCCTGGAACTTCTTGATCAGGTCGTTCTCGACACCGCCGACGAAGCCCACGTGGCCGCTCTCGGCCTTGTGCGCGGCCGCGACGCCCGCCAGGTAGGAGCCCTGCTCCTCGGCGAACAGCAGGCCGGTCACGTTCGGGGCGTTGGAGCCCGAGTCGACGACCGCGAACTGGATCTCCGGGTACTCCTCGGCGGCCTTCTTGATGTCCTCGCCGTAGGCGAACCCGACGCCGATGATCGGGTTGTAGCCCGCGTCGGCCAGCTGGGTCAGCAGCTCACCGCGGTTGGAGCCGTCGGAGGCCGGGCTGAGCTCCTTGATCTCCGCGCCCAGCTCCGTCTTGGCCTTCTCCAGGCCCGCGTAGGCGGCGTCGTTGAACGACTTGTCGCCGCGTCCGCCGATGTCGAACGCGAGACCGACCTTGAGCGCACCGCCAGCAGGAGCGCTGGTGTCCGCGGAGGGCGCGGTGCTCGCCGTCGTGTCCCCACCACTGCCACTGCCGCCACAAGCCGCGGCCGCCATGAGCATGGCACCGGCCAGCGTGCCGGTCGCCAACCTGCCGAATCGCTTGCTGAGCAAGGCGACTCCTTCCATTTCCCCGCCGTCAAACTTCATCGCAGGCGCGAAGAAATGCACGGCAACCCTGCACGGAAGATAGTTGGTTGACCAGGCCATACCAAACCGGCACACAGGGTCGCAACCGCTCCGTTATCGACCTCAAGCGGGACTGTGACCTGGATGCGCCGTCACCGGCCCTCCGGAAAGCTTTGCCCATTTTTGGGCCTCGCCATCCGGTCCGGGGGGATCGATCATGGCAGGGCATTCCCCAACCGGGGCCACCACTCAGGAGTCCAGCCATGCACCCCTGGAAGGCAATCGCCGCGCCGCTGGCCGCGGCCATGGTGCTCACCATGGCGTACGCGACCCCCGCGGCGTCGGCGGACACCCCCGCCATCACGATCGAGGGAGGCGCGACCCAACCGGTCTTCTCCCGCGCCGACGCGATCAAGCAGACCGTCTTCGTCGAGGTCGCCGGGACCGACAGCGACAACGACGGCAGCCCCGACCGCGTCGCCGTCGACATCCTCCGGCCCAAGGAGACCGACCAGGGACTCAAGGTCCCGGTCATCATGGAGGCCAGCCCCTACTACGCGGGCGGCAACGACGTCGCCAACCACGTCGTGGACGTCGACGAGCACGGCAACCCGCTGCCCAGCACGCTGCGGGGCAGGAGCAAGCTGTCGAGCGAGCCGTTCGACTCCTACTACGACAACTACTTCGTGCCCCGCGGCTACGCCGTCGCCCTGGTCGAGAACCTCGGCAGCGGCCGCGCCACCGGCTGCCCCACCACCGGCGACCGCAACGAGACGGCCGGGCCCAAGGCCGCCATCGACTGGCTCAACGGCCGCGCCAAGGGCTTCGACGCCGACGGCCGGCCGGTCGAGGCCACCTGGTCCACCGGCAAGGTCGGCATGATCGGCGTCTCGTACAACGGGACCCTGCCGAACGCGGTGGCCGCGACCGGCGTGAAGGGCCTGGAGACGATCGTGCCGATCGCCGCGATCTCCTCCTGGTACGACTACTACCGGGCCAACGGCGGCGTGGTCGCGCCCGGCGGGTTCCAGGGTGAGGACGCCGACGTGCTGGCCAAGTACGTGCTCACCCGGGAGAACGGCCAGGAGGTGTGCGGGCCGGTCATGGACCACCTGACCGCCGCCCAGGACCGGATCACCGGCGACTACAACGACTTCTGGGACGACCGCAACTACCTCAACGACGTGCGCAAGGTCCGGGCCAGCGTCTTCCTGGTCCACGGGCTCAACGACTGGAACGTCAAGACCAAGCAGGCCGCCCAGTGGTGGTACGCGCTGGCCCAGCGGAACGTGCCGCGCAAGATCTGGCTGCACCAGGGCACCCACATGAACCCGTTCAGCCTGCGCACCGTCGAGTGGCTGCGCCAGTTGCACGGCTGGTTCGACCACTGGCTGTACGGGATCGACAGCGGGATCATGCGTGAGCCGCAGGCGGACGTGGAGATCGAGGCGGGCGTGTGGGGTCAGCACCGGTCGTGGCCGCTGCCGGGCGCCGCGCCGGTGCGGCTGTGGATGGGCTCGGGCTCGAAGCTCGGCCTGCTGCCGCGTCCCCTCTCGGCGCGCGAGTCGTTCGTGGACCAGAAGACCCGCACGGCGGAGGAGCTGGTGGAGAACGCCCCGGCCGCCGACCCGAACCGGCTGGCGTACCTCACCGGCGCGCTGCCGACGGACGTGCGGATCTCCGGCACGCCGACGGTCAGCGTGCGGGCCTCGATGCGGAACGGCGCCTCGCCGTTCCTGACCGCGCTGCTCGTGGACTACGGCACCGATACGCGGCCGGACGGCAGGCTGGTGTCGACGGGCCAGGAGTACTGCTACGGCCAGGGCGTGCCGGGTGACACCGGCTGCACGGTGCTGCGCAGGCTGGGCACGGCCGAGACCCCGTACAAGATCGTCAGCCGGGGCTGGCTCGACGTGCGCAACCGGAAGGCCGACGACCGGTCCGAGCCGATCCGGGCGGGCAAGGAGTACACGTTCTCCTGGGACTTCCAGCCCCAGGACTACCTGTTCAAGAAGGGGCACAGGATCGGCGTCGTGATCATCTCGACCGACCACGACTACACCCTGCGCTACCCGGCGGGCACCGAGGTGACGCTGTCGCCCGGCCACTCGTCGGTGCGGCTGCCGGTGGTCTTCGGCAGGATCTCCTGACACGCGACGGCGGCGGGAGACCGGGGTCTCCCGCCGCCGTCCTGCGCTCGTCAGGCCAGCGCGGAGGTGATCTCGTCCGCCGCCGGCACGTGGCTGCTCTCGAACAGGGCGGTCAGCGCGGTCGTGGCCATGACCCGCACGCCCATCGCGATCGCCCGCTCGTCGATGTCGAACGTGCCCTGGTGGATGTCGTAGGTGACCCCGGTCTCCGGCGAGCGGGTGCCGAGCCGGGCGAACGCGCCGGGGATCGACTCCAGGTACCAGGCGAAGTCCTCACCGCCGAGCGACTGCGGGGTGGGCACCACGGCGCCCGCGCCCAGGGCGCGCTCCGCGGCCTCGCCCAGCATCTGCACGCAGTCCTCGTCGTTGACCACCGGCGGCACGCCGCGGGTGTACTCCATCGTGGCCTCGATGCCGTACGCGCTCGCGACCGACTCCAGCAGCGCCTTGATCAGGTCGGGCGCGGCGTGCCAGGCGTCCTCGTCGAGGCAGCGGACCGTGCCCTCGGCCACGCCGTCGTCGGGGATGGCGTTGGCGGCGGTGCCGGCCTCGACCCGGCCCCAGACGAGGCTGAGCGAGGAGCGCGGGTCGATCCTGCGGGACAGCGCGGCGGGCAGCTCGGTGAGCACCTTGGCCAGCGCGAAGACCAGGTCGGCGGTGAGGTGCGGGCGGGCGGTGTGACCGCCGGGGCCGGACACCCGGATGACGACCCTGTCGCAGGCCGAGGTGATCGGGCCGCTCTTCAGCCCGAGCTGGCCCACGTCGACCCGGGGGTCGCAGTGGAGGCCGAAGATGCGGTCGACGCCGCTGATGCCGCCGTGGGCCATGACCTCCAGCGCGCCGCCCGGCAGTTCCTCGGCGGGCTGGAAGATCAGGCGCACCCGGCCGGGCAGCAGCCCGGCGGCGGCCTGCTGGGCGAGGAAGAGCGAGGTGCCGAGCAGGATCGTGGTGTGCACGTCGTGACCGCACGCGTGGCAGGCGCCGGGGACGGTGGAGCGGTAGGGCGCGTCCTTCTCGTCCTGGAGCGGCAGCGCGTCGATGTCGGCGCGCAGCGCGATGGTGGGGCCGTCGCCGCTGCCCACGTCGCAGATGAGGCCGGTGCCGCGCGGGAGCACCGTCGGGGTCAGCCCCGCGGCCACGAGCCGCTCGGCGATCCGCTGGGTCGTGCGGTATTCAGCGAAGGCCAGCTCTGGATGCATGTGGAGGTCACGGCGGAACGCCACGAGATCCTGCTCGGTCTCCGCCAGGAACGCGTCGAGTTCCCCTCGAAGCTCACGCCCCTGCATCAGTCACCATCCCGTCCCGTGCCGTGCGTCGTCTACTGCCCAGATCGCACGGCTAATAGCGCCGTATTTCGTACTTGTCCCACTGTGGTCGACTGTTCTGTCGGAGCAGCCGTCCGGCCGGTCACGATTGCCGCACACCCGGAGGTCATCGGGGATCGTCAGCGCGGGGCACGACTCTCGGTCGCCTGTTGAGGACAACCGCTACAGCCCGGATCACAGCGGTCGGCCGTGGAACCTGGCGATGCTCCGACCTTATCGCTCTCATGGGGCTTCTTGCTGACGACTACACCAAAAGTTAGCCGACGACATGCCCGTAACCATCGACGGTCACCGAGAGTGACAGATTACGTGACCCGAAAACGGTCACAAGGGATCATTAGATCGTCACCCGGGGCCGCCACTCCCAAACGTGGTGGCCGATTCCGAATCGTGTCACTTTCGGCCATGGTCATCACACTACCGCGATGGCTGCATTTGGGGGAAATGCGTGTTTCACTCGCATTATGATCACTAACATCCCGTTCGGGGAGAAGTATGCTGGGTTGAGCATCTTCGAGCCGGGCGAGGGGACCCTGGTGGTCGTGCCCTCGCTCTCCCTCCCCCAGGATGAGCTGCGCAGCATCACGGGCGCGCGATGCTACGAGGAACGCCTGCTCTTCCTGCTGATGACGCTGCGCGAACCCGGCGTGAAAGTGATCTACCTGTCGTCGGCACCGATCGACCCCGTCATCGTCGACTACTACGTCGGCTTCCTGCCCGACCCGGAGGCGGCCGCCAAGAGGCTGACCCTGATCAGCCTCGACACCCACGACGCCCAGCCCCTCACCCGGACGTTACTCTCCCGTCCCGACGTCGTGCGGCAGCTGAAGGCGGCGATCGACGGCGACGCCTGGCTGGTGCCCTTCGTGCTGAGCGAACTGGAGGAGGAACTCGCCTCGTCACTCGGCGTGCCGATCTACGGTCCGGCCACGTCGTTCGCCTACTACGGCTCCAAGAGCGGCTCGCGGGAGATCGGCGCCGAGGCCGGCGTGCCGATGGCGCGCGGCTTCCGCGACCTCTACACGATCGCCGACATCGAGGACGCGATCGAGTCGCTGCCCGGCGAGCGCCTGATCGTCAAGGTGAACGACGCCTACTCCGGCCTCGGCAACGCCATCGTGCCCCGGGGCGACCTGCCGGGCACCAGCTTCGCCGCCGCGGGCGAGACCTGGGCCACCTTCGCCGAGAAGGTCCGCGAGCGCGGCGCGGTCGTCGAGGAGTTCATCGAGCACCGGCCCCTCTACCACCCGAGCGCGCTGGCCGGCATCACCCCCGGCGGGCACTACGACGTGCTCGCCACCCACGACCAGGTGCTCGGCGGCGCGAACAACCACGTCTACCAGGGCTGCACGTTCCCTGCCGCGCCGGAGTACCGCGCCGAGGTCGGCGACTGCGCCGCCCGCATCGCCCGCGCCCTGGCCGCCAAAGGCGTGATCGGGCTGTTCGGGATGGACTTCTTCGCCATGAAGACCGACGCCGGTTACGCGGCGCTGCTGTGCGAGATCAACCTGCGCATCGGCGGCACCACTCACCCGTACGGGGCCGCGCTGCTCACCACCGGCGGCGTCTACGACCCCGGCACCGGCCTGCTGATGGCCGACGGCCGGCCCAAGTACTACACGGCCACCGACAACTGCTCGGCCGAGCGCCTGCGCGGCCGCACCCCGGAGCACGTCCTGCGCGAGGCCGACCGGCTCGGCCTCGGCTTCGACCACGACACCCGCACCGGCAACGTCTTCCACCTGCTCGGCGCCATCCCCGAGCACGGCAAGTTCGGCTTCACCTCGATCGCCGACTCCCGTGAGCAGGCGGACGCGTTGCACCTCCGTACCCGCCGCGCCCTCTGCGGCTGATTCCGCCACGAATCTGTGCATTAATAGCGGAGTCACGTATGGGCTGGAGGAGGCGCTCCGGTGGAACCGTACTTTCTGATCAAGGACCCGCGCAGCCGCGCGCGTCTGCGTCTGAGCGCGTCCGCCGCCTCCCACGAGCGGCTGGCCTTCCTGAACGAGGCGAGCAGCCGCATCGGCAGCACCCTCGACATCAAGGAGACCTGCCGTGAGGTGATGGACGTCGCGGTCCCCCGGCTGGCCGACACGGGCGGCATCATGGTGCAGGAGCGGCTCATCACCGAAGGGGAGTTCCCGGCCCGCAAGAAGGACGGCTCGGCTCTCGTGCGGCGCATGGCCACGGCCGCGGCGACGCACGACCCGTGGGAATGGGACGACGCGTTCCCGGTCGACGAGGTGTGCGTCTATCCCCCGTACCTCCCGCAGGGGCAGGCCATGGCCACCGCCGAGACCGTGCTGGTGCCCCGGCTGGACCGCGACGTCGGCGAGGAGAACGCGCAGGCGTTCCAGCGGCCGGTCATCGCCCGCCTGCTCCCCGGGTGCTCCTTCCTCGTCACGCCGCTGCTGGCCAGGGGCAACGTGCTCGGGTTCCTGGTGCTGCTGCGCCGCGACTGCAGCGACCCCTTCGAGGAGACGGACATCCCGCTGGCCGAGGAACTGGCCGCGCGCACCGCCATCTGCATCGACAACGCGCGGCTGTACGAGCGCGAGCGGCGAACCGCGCTCATGCTCCAGCGTTCCCTCCTGCCGACCGGGCTGCAGCGGCCCCCCGGCCTGGAGATCGCCTACCGCTACCTGCCGGCCAGCGACCTGGCCGAGGTGGGCGGCGACTGGTTCGACGTGATCCCGCTGGCCGAGGACCGCACGGCGCTCGTGGTCGGCGACGTGATGGGGCACGGCATCCGCGCCGCGGCGACGATGGGCCAGCTCCGCACCGCCACCCAGACGCTGGCCAGCCTCGACCTCGACCCGCCCGAGCTGCTGTTCCGGCTCAACCGCGTGGCCCACCAGCTCAGCTCCGACCAGATCGCGACCTGCCTGTACGCGACGTACGACCGCGCGTCCGGCAAGATCGCCATGGCCAGCGCGGGTCACGTGCCGCCGGTGCTGGTCGAGCCCACGGGCAGGGCCGCCGCCGTGTCCGTCACGCCCGGCCTGCCGCTCGGCGTCGACGTCGGGGAGTGGGAGACCCACACCGTCGACCTGCCGCCGGGCGGCATGCTCGCCCTCTACACCGACGGCCTGGTGGAGAGCCGGGACCAGGGCATCGACGAGGGGCTGGACGGCCTGTGCTCGCTGCTGAGCGGCCCGCCCCGGGGGATCGAGCGGATCTGCGACATGATCGTCGCCGCGCAGCGCCCGGCGGACAAGCGGGACGACATCGCGTTACTGCTGGCCAAGGCCGGCTGACCTGTCACGGCCGCGGGCGCGCAGGCCGCGCCAGCCGATCACGCCCAGCACGATCCCCAGCACGACGTTGACGACGATGAGGATCCCGTGCACCACGTAGAAGCCCGTGTCGTGCCCGTCGGCGAGGTTGAATCCCAGGTTGATCCACTCGACCACCATGAACGCGCCCAGCGCGACAAGGAATCCGGCGATCTTTCGTGACATGACCATCTCTCTAGTATCTGAAGCGGATCTTCGGGGGATGTGTCGGCACATGGGCGACGACACGAAGCTACGCTGAGTTCGCGATGTGGATGAAACTGGTGCCTATCACGGCACTTTTTGCGGCGGTGACGTTCACCGGGGCGGCACAGGCCACCCCGACCCCGCCGCCTGTCGGCGGCGACCTGATGGCCGTCCGCGGCCTGGTCAAGCCCGGCGGGTTCAAGGCGCCGCCGAAGACCAAGGCGACCTCGTACGTGATCGCCGACCTCGAGACGGGGCAGGTGCTGGCGGCGAAGGACCCGCACGGCCGCTACCGCCCGGCGAGCACGCTCAAGATGCTCACCGCGGCCACGCTGATCACCAAGCTCGACAAGAACCTCAAGGTCAAGCCGAGCCGCAACGCCGTCAATCAGGAGGGTAGCGCGGTCGGGCTGCAGTCCAGACCGATCTACAAGGTCGAGGACCTGTTCAGGGCCCTGATGATGTCCTCCGGCAACGACGCGGCCATGGCGCTGGCCGAGGCGAACGGCGGCCTGGCGAAGACCATGAGCGACATGAACGCCGAGGCGAAACGGCTCCAGGCCAACGACACCGTGGCCAAGACCCCCAGCGGCCTCGACAAGCCGGGGCAGAGCAGCTCCGCGTACGACCTGGCGCTCATCGCCAGGGCGGGCCTGTCCAACCCGGACTTCCGGCGGTACGTGAGCACGAAGACGGCCAGGTTCCCCGCGCCGAAGAAGTGGTACGAGATCAGCAACCACAACAAGCTGCTCTGGCGCTACCCGGGCATGATCGGGGTCAAGAACGGCTGGACGTCGAAGGCGCACAGCACGTTCGTCGGCGCGGCCGCCAGGAACGGCCACACGATCATCGTGTCGATCATGAAGCACGAGGGCTACTTCTGGGACGAGGTCGCCGACCTGCTCGACTGGGGCTTCGCCGCCCGGGGCAAGGTGACGCCCGTCGGGCAGCTCGTCGACCCGCTGCCCGACGAGCCGGTCCAGCAGGCGGCGCCGGCCGTCACGCCCGATGCGACCCCGAAGCCCACCCGCGAGCCGATGACGGACACCGCGGCCTCCGAACAGACGGACGGCACCCGCACGACCGGCTCGCTGGTGATCGGCGGCGCCCTGCTGTTCGGGCTGGCCTGGCTCGGCTACGGCATGTACCGCAAGCGCAGCAGGCTATGACGCGTCGGCGGGCTCCGGCGCGTCCGTCGAAGGCACGGGCGAGGGGGCGGGCGGCGGCGCGCCTCCGGCCGTGGCGGTCCACGCGGCCACGTACAGGATGAGCCGGACGGAGAAGTTGATCCACAGCAGCAGGCCGACCACCACCGCGAACGCGCCGTAGACCGGGTTGGACAGCGTCGAGGCGAGCAGCAGCGAGGCGAGCTGCTTGAGCAGGCCGAACCCGATCGCGCCGAGCAGCGCGCCCTGCGCCAGCACCCGGAACGGCTGCGCCGGCCTGGCCACCCAGCCGAACGCGATCATGAACAGCAGCCAGTCGGCGGCGACGCTGCCCACCACGCCGACGAACCCGGTCGCGGCCGTCACCAGAGGCGCGGCGCCGCCGAACAGGAAGTCGGCCACGACCTTGGTGGCCTGCGTCGCCAGCCCGCCCACCAGCACCGACACGATGAGCGTCACGCCCAGCAGGATCAGCGAGACCAGGTCGCGCAGCTTGCCGAGGGCGAACGAGAGCGGCGGCGAGGTGGTCATGGACATCTCCCGCAGCGCCCCCCGCAGCGCGTCCACCGCGCCCAGCCCCGCGTAGAGCAGGCCCAGCAGGCCGATGACGCCCGCGGTCGCCTTGGCGTCCTTGATCGCGTTCAGGTCGATCGCTCCCGCCAGGCCGGGCAGCCGCTGCACGATCGCCGTCTCCAGCGCCGTGGCCACCGCCTCGCTGGCCGTCACCACGTATCCCAGCAGCGCGAACGCCAGCGCGATCAGCGGGAAGAAGGACAGGAAGGCGAAGTACGTCACCGCGCCAGCCAGCCGGTCGCCCGACTGCGCCTGGTAACGCCGGACCGTCTTCATCAGGTGGTCGACGGACGGCCTGCGCACGCGCCAGCCCTCCACCATCCGCCCGCCCCGGTTCTTCGCGGACCGGATCCGCCCTGCCAGGCTCGTGCTCACGCCCCAGACCTGCCCTGGAGGCGACGTTCATATCCCTCCGGCGATCATTCCGCACCGGCGGATTTCCCCTCGGACGGGCCACCCAAGCCTGCGGTGATCTTCGGCAGATTGCAGATGTGCCGCAGGGCGGCTCGGCGGCGGAGACCGGTCAGTGGCGGGGGCGTTCGGGCTCGTACGCGAGGAGGTCGCCCGGCTGGCAGCCGAGCACCTCGCAGAGCTTGGTCAGCGTGCTGAACCGGACCGCCTTCGCCCGCCCGTTCTTGAGGATGGACAGGTTGACCAGCGTCACCCCCACCCGCTCGGCCAGCTCGGTCAGCGTCATGCCGCGCTCGGCGAGCAGCCGGTCCAGGTGGACGGCGATGGCGTGTCCCTCGACGTCGGCAGGCGACATCACACGGTCCCTTCACCCGCTCCCGTGCGGGCACTCGCCGGAGGTCAGGAGGTCGGCAGGAAGCCCACCCGGTCGCGGACCTCGGCCATGGTCCTCCCGGCCACCGCGCGGGCGCGCTCGGCCCCCACCGCCAGCATCCGGTCCAGCTCCGCCTCGTCGCCCAGCAGCTTCTCGGTGCGCTCGCGGATCGGCGCGAAGGCGTCGACGACCGCCTCGGCCACTTCCTTCTTGAAGGTCCCGTAACCCTGTCCCGCGTATCGGGCCACCAGGTCGGGGATGGGCGTGCCGGTCAGCGCGGACTGGATGCGCAGCAGGTTGGAGATGCCCGGCTTGTTCTCCTCGTCGAAGCGGATCTCGGTCTCGGTGTCGGTGACGGCCCGCATGATCTTCTTGCGCAGCGGCCCCGGCTGCTCCAGGACGTCCAGGATGCCCGCGGGGCTGGAGGAGGACTTGGACATCTTCGCCGACGGGTCCTGCAGGTCGGTGATCTTCTCGACCTCCTTCAGGATGTACGGCTCAGGGATCGTGAAGGTGTCACCGAAGCGGTGGTTGAAGCGCTGGCCGAGGTCGCGGGTGAGCTCCAGGTGCTGCTTCTGGTCGGCGCCGACGGGCACGCTGTCGGCCTGGTAGAGCAGGATGTCGGCGGCCTGCAGGATCGGGTAGGTGAACAGGCCGACGCTGGCCGCGCTCTCCCCGTAGCGGGCCGACTTGTCCTTGAACTGCGTCATCCGCGCGGCCTCGCCCATGCCGGTCTGGCAGGTGAGGATCCAGGCCAGCTCGGCGTGCTCGCGGACGTGGGACTGCACGAACACCGTCGAGCGCTCCGGGTCGAGCCCGGCGGCGAAGAGCTGGGCGGCGGCCACGCGGGTGCGGCGGCGCAGCGCGGCCGGCTCGGTGGGCACGGTGATCGCGTGCAGGTCGACCACGCAGTAGAACGCGTCGTGGGTCTCCTGCAGCGTGACCCACTGACGGACCGCACCCAGATAGTTGCCCAGGTGGAAGGAGTCCGCGGTGGGCTGGATGCCGGAGAGAACACGAGGTCTGGCCATAGCCCTCCATTGTGTCAGGAATCAGCTTCGGGCGGCGACTCGGCGACGGGGCGGCGTTTCACCCTCACCCTGGCGATCCTGCGGCCGTCGAGCTCGATGACGGTCAGCTCGAAGCCGTCCACGTCGACGGAGTCGTTCACCTCGGGCACGCGGCCGAGCATCGCCATGACGAAGCCGGCCAGCGTCTCGTACGGGCCGTCCGGCAGGCGGATGCCGGTCTCGTCGGCGAAGTCGTTGAGGTTGGTGAGGCCGTCGATCTCCATCGCGCCCGTGGGCAGGATGACGGACTCGTCCACGACGTCGTACTCGTCCCTGATGTCGCCGATGAGCTCCTCGACCAGGTCCTCCATGGTGACGATGCCCGCGGTGCCGCCGTACTCGTCGATGACGATGCACATGTGCTGGCCCTCGTCGCGCATCTCGGACAGCGTGGTGAGCAGCCGCTTGGAGGCGGGCACGAACTTGGCGGGGCGGATCGGCACCAGCTCGCTGAGCGGCTCGGTGCGGCCCGTGAGCACGGGGTCGAGCAGGTCCCTGACGTGCACGAAGCCGATGACCTCGTCGTAGGACTCGCGGTAGACGGGGAAGCGCGAGTGGGGCAGCGCGGCGGCCAGCACCGCGGCCTCGGCCAGGGGCGTGTCGGCCTCCATGAACTCGACCTCGGTGCGCGGCAGCATGAGCTCGCGGAGCTGCCGCTTGCCGGCGGCGAACACCTCGGCGATCAGGTTGCGCTCGTCGGGGGTCAGCTCGGCGTGGCCGACGACCATGTCGCGCAGTTCCTCGGTGGTGACCTCCTCGCGGTCGGCCTGCGGGTTGCCCCCGAGCAGCCGGACGACGCCGTCGGTGGACTTGGACAGCGCCCAGATGACCGGCCGCGACAGCCCGGCGAGGCGGTCCAGGAAGGGGGCGACGATCAGCGACAGGCCCTCGGCCCGCTGGAGCGCGAGGCGTTTGGGCGCCAGCTCCCCGAGCACGAGGGAGACGTACGAGATGGCCAGGGTGACCAGCACCAGCGCGAGCACGGACGCGAGGGCGGCGGGCACGCCCCAGCCTTCGAGCACCGGCAGGAGCTGCACGCTGAGCCGGTCGGCGCCGAACGCCGCCGAGAGCATGGTCGCGACGGTGACGCCGATCTGCACCGCCGACAGGAAGCGGTTCGGGTCGCGGGCGAGTTTGGCCACGCGCTCGCCGCGGCGGCCCTTCTGGGCGAGCTTGCGCACCTGGCTCTCCCGCAGCGAGACCATGGCGATCTCGGCGGCGGCGAAGAATCCGCCGACCAGGATGAACAGCAGAACCACGACGATGTTGGCCGCGACGGTGTCAAACATGGTGGTTGGCAGCGTATACGGGGCCGTTCCCGCGTATGCTGAACCGCAAGCCGTACAAAATCAAACAGATTCGAACGGGAGTCAACATGAGGCTGCTGGTCACCGGAGGCGCGGGGTACGTCGGCAGCGTCGTCGCGGCGCAGCTCGTGGCGGCGGACCACGAGGTCATCGTGCTCGACGACCTGTCCACCGGCCACGCGGACGCGGTGCCGGACGGTGCGACGTTCGTGGAGGCCTCGATCGAGGACGCCGGCCAGGCGCTCGACGGCGTCGACGCGGTGCTCCACTTCGCCGCCAAGTCCCTGGTCGGCGAGTCGGTGGAGAAGCCGGGCCGCTACTGGGCCAACAACCTCGGCGGCACGCTGGCGCTGCTGGAGGCGATGCACGAGCGCGGCGTACGCAAGATCGTGTTCTCCTCGACCGCGGCCACGTACGGCGAGCCGGAGAGCTCCCCCATCCCGGAGAGCGCCCCCACCCGGCCGACCAACCCCTACGGCGCCTCCAAGCTGGCCGTCGACACCGCGCTGACGGCCTTCGCCGGGCTGCGCGGGCTGGGGGCGGTCAGCCTGCGCTACTTCAACGTCGCCGGCGCGTACGGCCGCTACCGCGAGCGCCACACGGTCGAGACCCACCTCATTCCCAATGTCCTCAAGGTCGCCACCGGTGAGCGCGAGTCGGTCAGCGTGTTCGGCACCGACTATCCGACTCCCGACGGCACGTGCGTGCGCGACTACATCCACGTCGCCGACCTGGCCACGGCCCACCTGCTGGCGCTCGGCGCGTGCCGTGAGGGCGAGCACCAGATCTTCAACCTGGGCAACGGCACCGGCTTCTCCGTGCGGGAGGTGATCGAGGTCTGCCGCGCGGTCACCGGCCACGAGATCCCCGCCGTGGTCGGCCCGCGCCGCGCGGGCGACCCGGCCGTGCTGGTCGCCTCCTCCGAGCGGATCCAGCGCGAGCTGGGCTGGAAGCCGGAGCGCACGGAGCTGCGGGACATCGTCGCGGACGCCTGGGAGGCGCTTTCCGGGATTTGACCCCTGCGGAGGGCGAAGATGTGCTGTGATATCGAAATGTGAGGACCTTTTCACCAAGGGTGACGAAGGCGCTCTTCGGCGCCGTCATCGTGACCGGTTGCGCGATGGCCGCGGCCGGAGTGGTGTTCGCCACTCCGGCTCCCCTGACGGCCGTGCCGGCGTCGTCGAGCTGCCCGGCGACCGCCGGAAGATGACGAGGCGCGCGCCCCTCGCGGACGCGCGCCTCACCGAGCGCACGGCTCAGATCAGGCCCAGCTCCTTGACCGCGTCGCGCTCCTCGGCGAGCTCCCGCACCGAGGCGTCGATGCGCTCGCGGGAGAACGCGTCGAGCTCCAGCCCCTGGATGATCTCGAACCTGCCGTCGACCGCGCGCACCGGGAACGACGACACCAGGCCCTCCGGCACCCCGTAGGAGCCGTCGGAGACGACCGCGGCGGAGGTCCAGTCGGTGCCGTTGACCCAGTCGTAGACGTGGTCGATGGCGGCGTTGGCGGCCGAGGCGGCCGACGAGGCGCCGCGGGCCTCGATGATGGCGGCGCCGCGCTTGGCGACCGTCGGGATGAAGGTCTCGCGCAGCCACTCCTGGTCCACCTGCTCGGCGGCGGACTTGCCGCCCACCTCGGTGTGGAACAGGTCGGGGTACTGGGTGGCGGAGTGGTTGCCCCAGATCGTCATGTTCTTGATCTCGGTCACCGGCACCTGGAGCTTGGCGGCGAGCTGCGAGATCGCGCGGTTGTGGTCGAGGCGGGTCATCGCGGTGAACCGCTCGGCCGGCACGTCCGGGGCGTGCTGCTGGGCGATGAGCGCGTTGGTGTTGGCGGGGTTGCCCACGACGAGCACCCGGATGTCGTCGGCGGCGTGGTCGTTGATGGCCTTGCCCTGCGGGCCGAAGATGCCGCCGTTGGCGCCGAGCAGGTCGCCGCGCTCCATGCCGGCCTTGCGCGGCATGGCGCCGACCAGGAGGGCGACGCTGGTGCCGTTGAACGCGACGGCCGGGTCATCGGTGATCTCGATGCCGGACAGCAGCGGGAACGCGCAGTCGTCGAGCTCCATGGCGGTGCCCTCGGCGGCCTTGACCGCCTGCGGGATCTCCAGCAGGCTCAGCTTCACCGGGACGTCGGGCCCGAGCAGCTGGCCCGACGCGATGCGGAACAGCAGCGCGTAGCCGATCTGTCCGGCAGCGCCGGTGACGGTCACCTTTACGGGCGTGGCCATGGCCTTTCCCCTAACTCGCAAGCTCGTCTGTTGACGTTCGGATGTTACCCGGTCGTCATGCGCAGGCTTCCATCGCGGGCACCTTCGCCTCCGGCCTGAAGTCCACGTTGCCGAAATGCTTCGCCAGCAGCTTCTTGATCACACCTGTGCGGTAGAGGTCGGCCACCACGCCGGAGAGCGCCTTGCACGTCCGCACGTCGCCGGCGCGCAGGCCGACGCCGTAGCGCTCGTCGGTGAGCTTGGCGCCGAGCACGCGGAAGCGCACGTTCTCCCGCCCGGCGAACCCGGCCAGGATGACGTCGTCGCCGGGCACCGCGTCCACGGTGCCGTTGAGCAGCATGTTCATGCATTCGGCGTAGTTGCTCGCGGGCACCGGATGCACGTCCACGCGGTCCTGCACCGCGCCCACCGACGGGCTGTTGACGCCGCAGATCCGCTTGCCCTTCAGGTCGCGGATGGAGTCGATGGGCCCCTTGTGCACCAGCACGTCCTGGTGGGCCAGGTAGTAGGGGCCGGCGAAGGTGACCTGGGGGTCCTCGACGATGGAGTACGTCGCCACGACCAGGTCGACCTTGCCCTCGGCCAGGGCGCGGGCCCGGCCGGCCGGGGAGACGGCGACGAACTCGACGTCGCGGGCGCCCAGCCCCTCGGCGAGGTGACGGGCCACGTCGATGTCGAAGCCCTCGAACGTGCCGCCGCGCCGGAGGCCGACGCCCGGCAGGTCGCCCTTGACCCCGATCACGAGCCTGCCGGTCCCGGCCGCCTTCTCGGCGACGCCGGTGTAGGAGGGCAGCGGCCTCGGGTCCGCACCGGGCCCGGAATCCTGCCCGAGGGCGAGCGTCCAGCCGTTGAGGAAGGCCACCGCGGCGAGCGCCGCGAGCATGGACAGCACGACGGCCGACGCCACCCACCACATGACCCGCCTCCGCCGTCGG
>NZ_JAPNNL010000140.1 GCF_027620315.1 Nonomuraea corallina
TCCGACAAGCAGCACGCCGCCCCGACCTGGAAGAAGAGCTACGGCTTCCACCCGATGACCGCCTTCGCCGGCCACACCGGCCCCGGCGGCGGCGAACCCCTGGCCCTGATGCTGCGGCCCGGCAACGCCGGCTCCAACACCGCCGCCGACCACATCGAGACCACCCGCCTCGCCCTCGCCCAGCTCCCCAAGCACCTGCGGCACAACGTCCTGGTCCGCACCGACTCCGGCGGCACCCACGAGTTCCTCGCCTGGCTCACCCGCCCAGGACGATGGCTGAAGTACTCCATCGGCTTCACCATCACCGACGACATCGCCCAGGCGATCCTCAAGCTCCCGACCACCGCCTGGAGTCCGGCATACGACGCCGACCGCCACCCACGCCCAGGCGCGTGGGTCGCCGAACTCACCGGCCTGCTGGAGCTGACCGGCTGGCCCAAGGGCATGCGCGTCATCGTCCGCAAAGAACGCCCGCACCCCGGCGCCCAGCTGCGCTTCACCGACCTCGACGGACACCGCTTCACCTGCTTCGTCACCGGCACCAAAGGCGGCCAGCTCGCCGACCTGGAACTACGCCACCGCCGCCGCGCCCGCGCCGAAGACCGCATCCGCGCCGCAAAGACACCGGCTTACGCAACCTGCCCCTGCACGACTTCGCCCAGAACCAGATCTGGCTCGAGATCATCGCCCTGGCCTGCGAACTGCTCGCCTGGATGCAGATGCTGGCCCTACACGGCACCGACGCCCGCCGTTATGAGCCCAAACGCCTGCGGTTACGTCTGTTCGCCGTCGCCGGACGCCTGGTGCGCGGTGGCCGTCGCCTGCGCCTGCGCATCGCCACGCGATGGCCCTGGGCCGGCACACTCCTGACCGCCCTGGCCCGGCTCCAAGCCCTGCCAGCGCCGACCTGACCAGCACGAAACCATCCCCACGAACCAGGAAGGAACCCTCGGGCCCGTGGAACCCCGCCCACCCGGCGCGACAGCCGGGCAGCCACGCTGACCACAGCGAGGAAATCGACCTCCAGCCGAAACCTCAGCCGACCAACTCAAGGTCGAGAAAGATCGAGGTTAGACGTTCGCTGCACTGCGGAAGTGGCTTGACCTCGAAGGCGGGTTACTCCCTACATCCGTCAGGCAGGAGCCTGCCTTTCCCATACCCAGTTCAACACCGTCACCTCCCGCCCGCCTCCAGTCCATCAAGATCGAAGCCATCGCTACCGGCCGCACCCACGAAGGCGGCGCCGGCTACGCGAGGGACGCCAAGGGCGAATTGTTCCTCCTGGACATCACCAACAGGGTCGGCGAGACATCTACTACGAGCAGGGCAAGGACCGCTGTCAATGGCCTGCGAGTTCTCCCCGTAGACGGCCTGGAGATGTCCCCACTGGCGGCCACGGAGTTCTCCCCAACGGCGGCCAGTTATCTCCCCACCGTTGGTTGCTGTTGATCTAGCTGAAGGGCTTGACCCCCTGTCCTGAGGTGGCTTGGGTGAGGCGGAAGCTGTCACCCTGGGTGACCACCACGTGAGCGTGGTGGAGGAGCCGGTCGACAGTGGCAGTGGCCAGGGTCTTGGGCATGATCTCGTCAAAGCCGGACGGGTGGAGGTTGGAACTGACGGCCAGGCTGCGCCGCTCGTAGGCGGCATCGACCAGGCGGTAGAAGCCCTCGGCGGCGTCCGGGGAGACCGGCAACAGGCCGATGTCATCGACGATGATCAGATCGGCGCGGATGATGCGGGCCAGCGCGCGGGCGATGGAGTCGTCGACGCGGTGGCGGCGCACCAGGACGCCGAGGTCTTCGATGGTGAACCACATCACGGTCAGCCCGGCCTCGACGGCCGCCTGGCCCAGGGCCTCGCTGAAGTGGCTCTTGCCGGTGCCGGACGGGCCGCAGACGCATAGATTCTCGCGGCGGGTCACCCATTCCAGGCTCTTGAGCGCGTCTTGGGTGGGGCGTGGGATGGAGGAGGCTTGCTCGTCCCAGTCGCCGAAGGTCTTGCCGGTGGGGAAAGCGGCACGTTTGCGGCGGGTGTTGAGGTTGGCCCGGTCGCGTCCTGCCGCTTCCTCGGCCAGCAAGACGCGCACCACCTCGGCCGGATCCCAGCGCTGGGCCTTAGCGGTGGGCACCAAGTCGGGCAGGGCGCGGCGGATGTGCGGAAGCTTGAGCCGTCTGGTCAGCTCGATCGCCTCGGCGAGCGGATCGCCGGTGGAGGCGGGGACGGTGCGCAGCGGGGTGGCCATGTCAGGTTAAAGGTCCTCATCGTCGTGGGCGGGAGCAGACGCGGGAAAGGCGGTCGTGGTGGTGCCGAAGGCGGCCCAGGCCGAGGTTCCCGGCTGCAGACTGTGGTCTTCGCCGGCGCGGGTAGGCTCGGCGCTGGCCTGACGCGCCTGGTAGTCCAGGATGGACAGCAGATCGGCATCGGCGAACCGGCCCGTGATCGCGGCGGTGCCCAAAGCACGGTCGACAGCGGCCGGCGAGTGCAGCTTGGCCAGCGTCACGGCCTGAGCCATCTTGGCCTTGATCCGGCGAGTGCCCGCGGCTGCGGCCTCGATTAGCCAGGAGGCCGCGCCGGGGCCGAGCATCAAGAACGCGGCTTCCTCGGCGTTGCCGGCCCTCGGCCTGCGATCGGCTTGCTTGTCTTCCCGGGGCGGGTAGTGAGAATCGTCGATGACCGGCGTGCCGGCGTTGCCGCGCTGGTGCCGGGCCACCTCGCTGGTGGTGCCGTCGGCGGCGATGGCGGTGACGATCAGTTCGTCGCCGTGGAAACGAGCCCAGACCCGGGTGTCGACCAGAGGGTGCGGCACCGAGTACCGCACCCCTTCCACCGAGATGGTGCAGTCCCAGTTCACTCGCCGGGTGGTGCCGAACGCCGCGGTGAACGGCGCACTGGGCAGGGGGTGCAGCCGCTGGCGTTCCTCGGCCAGCAGTTCGATCGGCGCCCGCTTGGTCTCGCGGTGAACCCGGGTGTTGACCTCCTGGCAGAACTCGCGGCAGGCCACCTCCAGCTGCGAAAACTGAACCGCGCCGGGTTTGTTGGAGACCGGGTTACGTGGCTGGGGCGAGAGTAGCTGAGTTGATCTCTGCGCGGTAGAGGGCTTCGTATTCGGCGGGTGGAAGGTCTTGGCAGGCGCTGTGGAGGCGGCGGTTGTTGTACCAGTCGACCCATTCCATGGTGGCGATCTCGACGTCGTCCAGGCCCTTCCACGGGCCGCGGCGGTGGATCAGTTCGGTCTTGTACAGCCCGATGGTGCTCTCGGCCAGGGCGTTGTCGTAGCTGTCCCCACGGGAGCCGACCGAGCTGACCGCGCCGGCGTCGGCGAGCCGGTCGGTATAGCGAATGGACAGATATTGGCAGCCGCGGTCGGAGTGATGCACCAGCCCGTCGAGCGTGTCGGCCTGGCCGCCGCGGCGCCAGATCGCCATCTCCAGCGCGTCCAGCGGCAGGTCGGTACGCAGATGGTCGGTCAGCCGCCAGCCGACGATCATCCGGGAGAACACGTCGATGACGAATGCGGCGTAGACGAACCCGGACCAGGTGTGGATGTAGGTCAGATCGGCGACCCACAGCCGGTTCGGCGCCGGCGCGGCGAAGTCCCGCTCGACCAGGTCGGCCGGGCGCGGGCACAGCGGCTCGGCGATGGTCGTGCGGCGCTTGTGATCGCCGCGGACCGCGCCGGACAGCCCAAGCCGGCGCATCAGCCGGGCAACCGTGCAGCGCGCCACGGCCACGCCCTGGCGGTTGAGCGCCTTCCACATCTTGCGCACCCCGTACACCTCGAAGTTGTCGTTCCACAGCCGGATGATTTCGGCCGACAGCTGCTCATCGCGCTGCTCGCGGGTCGAGGGCGGCCGGTTCCTGGCGGCGTAGTACGTCGCCGGCGCGACATCGAGCACCTGGCAGATCGGCTCGACGCCGAACTGTTCGCGGTGAGCGTCGATGAAGGCCACTATCTGGGCGGTCGGGGGTCGAGTTCCCGGGCGAAAAAAGCGGCCGCCGACTTCAGGATCTCGTTGGCCCGGCGCAGTTCACGGACCTCCCGCTCGAGCTCGGCGATCCGCTGCGCATCGGCTGTCGAGGTGCCTGGACGCTGTCCTCCATCGACCTCGGCCTGACGGACCCAGCTGCGCAACGCCTCGCGGTGCACGCCGAGCTGCTGGGCTACCCGGGCGATGGCACCCGGGGCGTTAGCGGTCTGCTCGCGGACCTCAAAGACCATCCGCACCGCACGCTCGCGTACTTCCTGCGGGTACTTCCTGAGGGCTGGCATCGCGTGTGATCTCCCTTCCGCCAGCACGATCATGCTGGCTTCGGGGTCTCCAAGAAAGTCGGAGCGGTTCAAACCGCCGATACTCGCCCAGCAGGTTGACCTCGGTGGGCACCAGGTCGGCTTTGGCGATGCGCACCGTCGCCTCGCTACCGCCCTTCGACTCCGGATCGGCCGGGACGCAGGTGCGGATGGTCATCCCGTAATGCTTGGCCACCTCGACGATCTCGGCGTTGCGCACCGCGATCCCGGCGACATGATCAGTGGTGACCGTCCTTTCGTTGTCGGTCAGCGCATAGGCCGGCACCCCACCGATCCGGCGCAGCGTGGCATCCAGGCAGGCCACGACCGTCGGCAGTGTCTTGTCCCAGACCGGGATCACCACCCGAAACCGCGACCAGGCCAGCCAGGCGCACCACAACGTGGCCTGCCGCCCTGCGATCACCGGCCCGGTTCCCCAGTCCCACTGCAGCCACAGCCCCGGCTCGGTCACCCACGGCCGGTAAACCCGATGACGGCCCAGCCGGTACTGCGCCTTGGCCTCGGCCACCGTCCGCCGAGTGGTGCGCTCCCCGCCGGTGAATCCCATCGCCACGATCCGCTTGTGCACCACATCCGCGCGGATCTTCCCGCGCGAGCGGACCACCAGTTCCTCGATCTTGGGCAGGTAGGCATCGATCGCCCGTTCCCGGTGCTTGCGCTGTTCCGGCGCTTGGCCCGCCGCGCGCATCTTCACATAGCGGGCCACCGTGTGGTGGTCGCATCCGGCCAGCTCCGCCGCGGCGCGGTAACTGCCCGTGAGGTCATACGCCTCAAGAATTTCCATGATCTCCCTGCTGCTCTTCACCCGCTCGACTCTCGCCGACCGGGACTGATCGGGATCAAGCGGGGAGATATCTGGCCGTCCGCGGGGAACCTGGTGGCCATCAGCGGGGCGGTATCTGGCCGCCTACGGGGAGCTTCTCATGGCCGCCGTCAGACCGCGACACCCGGTTCGTCAACCTCGTCCGCGTCGTCGCGTCGAGGACTTCGACTGGCTGACCCGCTTCCTGCTGCGGCCCCGACTCGGGGCCAACATGCGCTCCGCGCCGATCCAGGCCGCCCTGGAGGCCGTTCGCGCCCAGCTGGCTAGCGGAACCGCTGGCGGTGACCGCCAGCCCGCCGCCTCCGTCCTCCAGCGCGCCGACGAGTCCGGCGAGGCGTTGGCCTACTGGATCTCCCGCTACGGCCGCGCCATCTCCAAGCCGATGAGGCGCGGCATCGGCGACGCGATCCTCCGCCTCGGCAATGAGTTCAACGGTGTCAAGTGGGACAGCGAAGGTAAGGGCATCACCTTCGCGGACCTGCTTAACCTCACCCACCCGGGCGACGGCAAGGGCTCTAGCCAGGCAGGCCGCTTCCAGGTCCCCTGGCGGCACGACCTATTCGGCTACATCGTCAGGAAGCCGCACGGCAAGAAACACGGCCATCCCCGAGACGCTCGGCCTGCTTACCCGCCGTCAGGCATTGCTCGCACTCCCGGTTGGCGAGCGTCGTCACGTTCTTGAAGACCCTGACATACTGCGCCGCGCCAGCATCACTTGAGAGGCGCTGGCCGGATAGGTGGGCTAATGGGCGCCTCTGGCTCGCGACGCCAGCGGGCGCACTGAGGACGACCCGATCGGCAGCGCCACCATCTCAAAGGGGTGCCGTGCACCCATCCGCAGGCCGGGTGGCCAGCGTAGAAGTCGGCCGCGTCCTCCTGGCCGTCAAGCGGACCGCTCTCGGAGCGGTAAGCCGTATGGAGCTGCTTGAGGAGCCAGCCTCCGATGTCGCCACCGGCGCCGGTGCGCCGTCACGCCGGCGACAGCCACCACGGCTGGCCGTCGCCGGCATGGGCCGGGGCGTCCACGCCGGCGGCCCAGACGTGGCGTGCACGCCCTGCCTCGGCGGTGACCGTGGCCAGGCCGCCCACGGGGACCCGTCCGACGGCGGGCACGCTCAGGCCCAGCCAAGCCGGGGGAGGTGCGTCGCCGTGGTACGTGACGGTGGCTGAGGCCCGGCGCCGATCGTGCGGTCGAATCTGACGCCGGTGGCCGGCCCTGCCGTATGTCCCTGCCGGTCACCCGCCCCTCATTTCGGACCGGTCAGCCTCGCAGGCACGTTCCTCCAGGCAAGGCGGCTTTCGCTCCGCTCACCCCGTACGGTCAAGATCTTTTGGCGCAGGAGCAGGAACGGGCGCCAAAACATCTAGCCCGTACGGGGCCGCCGCCTTGCCTTCCGTCTCTTCCACCTGCGTGTCCTCCCTCACCGAAACGCGGAACGGCCGCCCAGCAGGGGCACCGTACGAAAAGGAGCCGGACATGCGACTCAGCCTCGACCTCCCCCTCTACGCCACCGACATCACCGCCTGCACCCGCTGCGGCAACGAGGTCACCCTCCAGCACAGCTGGAAGACCCTCGACGGTGGTCGCATCTGCCTGGGGTGCGTGTGCGAGGCCGTCGAGGCCTACCGCCAGTCCACGGTCGCCGACCGCGAGATCCCCTACTAGCCCACCCGGGGCGGCGGGGGGCTCCGGCCTCCGCCGCTTCCCGTCCTGCCTCGTTTCGGAACCCGCTGGTACAACGCCACCAGGAGGAATCATCATGGCCGCAGGCGACACCGTCATCACCATCGTCGGCAACCTCGTCGACGACCCCGAGCTCCGCTTCACCCCGACAGGTCAGGCGATCGCCCGGTTCCGCATCGCCTCCACCCCGCGGTACATGGACCGCCAGAGCAACGAGTGGAAGGACGGCGACAGCCTCTTCCTGACCGCCAACGTCTGGCGGCAGGCGGGGGAGAACGCCGCCGAGTCCCTGACCCGCGGCATGCGCGTCATCGTCCAGGGCCGGCTGCGGCAGCGCTCGTATGAGACCAAGGACGGCGACAAGCGCACCGTCTACGAGATCGAGGTCGACGAGATCGGCCCGTCGCTGCGGCACGCCACCGCCCAGGTGAACAAGACCCGGCGCAACCGCCCGAACACCCCGCCGCAGGACAGTCCGTGGGAGAGCACGTTGCCCGAGCGGCCGCAGGTCAACGGCGAGCCGGTTTCCGCGGGCGCGGCGGCCGGTGACGAGCCGGACTTCTGACACCTATAGGGCCCGCCTGGCTTCCTTCCGGGCGGGCTCTTCGCCCTTGTCCCCACTCGGATCCCCTTTTCGCTCCGCCGTGCCTGCGGCCCGTCCGCCTGCCGGAGGCACGGCGGTCCGTCATGGAAGGAGAACGACCTCGATGTTGACGACCTCCACGCGCGCGGACCTGACGGATCTGCTGAACTTCGTCGGCGCCGTGCTCAACGACTCCGGCGCGGATCTGCGCCCTGCTCTGCTGCATGTCATCGCCGAGCTGGCTCGCCTGCTCAGCGACGAGATCGACGAGCGTGAGCTCGCCTGCGTGCTCGGCAACGCCCCAACGCCCGCTCCCGGCTGTTCCACGGCTTGCGGGGAGATCCTCTCCGTGCCGGGCCGCGGCTCCGCTGTCGTGCTGGCCGTCCGGGAAGGAGGAGCGCTGCTCAAGGTTCGTGTCGCTGGCGAAGTCCGCCATATCCGGCGTACGCCCGATGGGTGGGCGGACCTGTGATGTGCGTGAGCGACCCCGGCGAGCACGAGCCGCTCCCGTTTGAGGGGCACATGCTTGTGATCACTGAAGGCTGCCGGTGCGGCTTGTGGCCGCTCCTCGTCGATCCCGACCATGCCGTGTCCGTCCTGATCCACCAGGCCACCGGCACCCCGGTCGGCCCCGACGGCAATCCGGCCCGGCGCGGCGATCCCCTCGGACAGCGCCAAGCCCTGTGCCCCGCCTGCGTCCGGCTGTGCCGGCAGGCCACCGCGCAGCGCAAGCTCGTGTCCTGGCCCCGGCGGCCGTCGCCCGAAGAGCTCACATGATGCGCCACGTGGTCCAGTTCTCCGGTGGCATCGGCAGCTGGGTGGCCGCTCAGCGCGTCGCGGCCGAGCACGGGACCGACCGGCTGACCTTGCTGTTCGCCGACACCCTCGTCGAGGACGACGACCTGTACCGGTTCAACCGGGACGCCACCGCCCAGCTCGGCGTCGACCTCACCGTCGTCTGCGACGGCCGCACCCCGTTCGAGGTGTTCGCCGACGTCCGCTTCCTGGGCAACGCCAGGATCGCCCCCTGCTCGTACTGGCTGAAGCAGAAGCCCTGCCGCGACTGGCTCACCGCCCACGCCGACCCGCGGACCACCATCGTGTACGTCGGCATCGACTCCTCCGAAAGACACCGCATCCCCGGCATCCAGCGGGGCTGGGCACCGTGGCGGGTGCGCTTCCCGATGGCCGAGCCGCCCTTCCTGACCCAGGAGCAGATGCTGCAGGCAGCCCGAGCGCTGGGCGTGCGCCCGCCCCGCCTGTACGAGCAGGGCTACCGGCACAACAACTGCGGCGGCAGTTGCGTACGGGCCGGTCAGCGGCAATGGCTGCACCACCTGCGCACGCATCCCGACCGCTTCCTGCGCGCCGAGCACGAAGAAAACCGGCTGCGCGCCGAACTCGGCGACGTCGCCATCCTCAAGCGACGACGGCACGGCGTGACGCGCCCGTTGCCGCTGGCCGAGCTACGCCGCCGCGCTCAGGCAGCCTGACCTTCGCCGCTGGCTGAGTCCCCGGCCGGTTGTCCTGTGCCGGATGGTCCCGCGCTTGCTTGGGCCTACCACGGAACCCCGGCGCGGGGCGCGGTCACGAGAGCCCGGCCGTCGCGGTCGGCCCCCGCGCCGGGAACCCGTGGTCGATGCGGCCCAAG
Source organism: Nonomuraea corallina (assembly GCF_027620315.1). Taxonomy (GTDB): domain Bacteria; phylum Actinomycetota; class Actinomycetes; order Streptosporangiales; family Streptosporangiaceae; genus Nonomuraea; species Nonomuraea corallina. The sequence continues at coordinate 9,051 of NZ_JAPNNL010000140.1, forward strand.
CGCGGGCCACCCCCGGCCCGCCGCACCGGCCCATCGAAGGAGAACGCGGTGACCGACGACACCGCCGCCCTCTGGCGGCACATCGAGATTGTCCTGGACCGCTCCGGGTCCATGCACCCGATCACGGCCCAGACCGAGGCGGGCCTGCGCGCCTTCCTGCAAGCGCAGCAACAGGTGCCCGGCCGCACCACCGTCACCCTGTACCAGTTCGACGACGTCGGCGAGCTCGTCTTCAGCAACGTGGAACTGGCCGAGGTGCCGGAGATCCGGCTGCAGCCGCGCGCTGCCACCGCCCTGTTCGACGCGATCGGCGACACCATCGAGCGGGCCCGCACCCTGGTGCTGGCACTGCCCAAGCCGGAACGCCCTGAGGAGATCATCACGGTCATCCTGACCGACGGCGCGGAGAACTCCTCCCACCGCTACGACGCGCCGCGCCTGCGGGCCTGGATCGAGGAACTGCAGGCCAAGAAGCGCAAGTGGGTGTTCGTCCTGCTGGGCGCGGGCTCCTACGTCACCAGGCTCGCCGGCATGCTCGGCATCCGGCAGGAGACCACCATCCACTACGACCACGACCTCAGCCAGACAGCGCTGTCCACCGCCGGCGAGATGGTCCGCCGCGGCAGCCGCAGCGGCCGGTACGGCTTCACCGACGAGGACAGAACCGCCACCCGGCACTGAGCCCCGGGGGTGTGCTGGCGGTCGCGATCACCAGCGGCCGTCAGCATGCCCTCGCTCCACGCCGCTGATATGGCAGCCCTCCTCAGGGCGCCGGGGTGCGGCATCCGGGCAGTATCGGGCTTCTCCTTTCCGGCTTCGCAGCCTGCGGCACTTTGGCGCGCCCCGCGACCGTCCTCTCGCCCCGCTCTGCGGGTCCCAGTGGCGAGTTCTGCCTGCTTCAAGATCTTTTGCTGGCGCAAAACTTCTTGAAGCAGGCAGAACCGAACGGTCGCGGGTCGCTTCGCCGTGCCGCGGTCGGCTCTTCGCCGGAAGGGGGAAGCCCGCCGCCTCGGCCCGGGCCCTCACCTCTCAAGCCCTCTTCCGGCAGTCCATCCATCAGCACGGGAAGAAGGAGAGCTCTCCATCATGCTGCCCGAGGTGAAGGCGTTCTTCGACGCCATCGACGACCAGAATCTCCGCATCGAGACCGACCGCGTGTATCGCGCACATCCGGTTCCGGACTGGGACCACACCATGGCTCCAGACCAGGTCGAGGCCTACTTCGAGGCCGAGGACAAGCGCAACGCCGCCGTGCGCGAGCTGGAGAAGGCGCATAAGGCCAAGCAGGCTGAGGCGTACCAGAAGCTGGCCGCCTCCGAGGACCCGCTGGTGCGCTTCCTGCTCACCGACCCGGAGGTGCGGGCCTACCCCCAGCACGTGCACGTCGTGCTGCGGGCGCTGCCGATGAGCCGTGAGGAGATGGAGGAATTCGGCGACCGACAGGAGTGGTGCCACGAGTTCGGGCGCCTGTTCAAGCACGCGGAAAGGGCCGGTGTCCTGCCCGAGCCGGCCCCGGACCTGGCCGACATCGAGCCGCTGGTGCGCGAGGCCGCGAACCGGTTCGGCACAAATGAGCGCCGCCTGCGCACCCTCGTCAAGAAGCACCTGCCCGACATCCTCGCCAGCGCCTCGGCCAAGGCCGCGCAGCGAGCGCCGGAGGCACTGCCGACGACCGCGTAGGGACGGCCGAGGGCGGCGTGGCGGACGGTACGAGCCCGCCACGCCGCTTCTGGGCAGCGCCGAACACGGCAAGGCCGTACTTTCAGGCCTTGTCCGTGTCGGCGCCAAGCTCGACGCCCAGCCTCTCCAGCCGGGAGCGGATGGCGCCGCGGCTGCGGCCGAAGACCTGCATCAGATCCCGGACGGTGGTGCCAGGAGCCGCGGCCAGGTCTTTGAGCCGCTGGTCATCGTCGGGAGTCCAGGGGCGGTGCGAGTTGCTGTGCGTGTGCCGCCGCTCCTGCAGCGTCAATGTCCGCCGGTTTCCGGCGAGCGCGGCCTGGCCGCCGGCCAGCAGCTGGACGAGCACGGGCAGGTGGGCCGCCGGGATGGGCTCGGCTGTGCTGAAGTCGGCGAGCAACTGGCCGTCGGCGTCGTTGCCGCGCAGCTCGATGTGCAGCCGATCACCCTCGACGGTCAGGGTCAGCTCGTAGCGGTGACCGTCCTGGTCGGCATGCAGACGTACCTGGGACAGGGAGGCGGACACGGGATCTCCTTCGAGTCAGACGGGGCGAAGGGCTCACGGACGCGGCCGACCACGGGCGGCGCCAGGCCGGCGCCGCCCGTCCTCTCCCGGACGGCCAACATGATTTCGAAGCGCTTGAGCTTCACTCACCTGATTATCGAACAGATGCGCCAGAAGGTCTCACCATTAACCGCAAGGGAAACCCCACACCCCGGGCGAGAAGGGCAAGCCCGCCTGCCCGGCGCGACATCGACGCATTGTGGAGCACGCTGCGGGGAAGAGCCGAGACCACAGGAGACCGGTGTTCGACCGGACCCTGCAGGGCGCCTGATCGTCCAATCCCAGCAGATCCAGGAGAGCCCACCTCCTCGTTGACCTGGACGCCGAAGTGGACCGGGCGGGCGAAGGCTGGTTATCCGGACCGGCTGGCCGCCGTTGGAGCGGCCGGCCAGTATCGGGGCGCTTGAGGCTGCGCTCTTCCCTCGTCGCTCAGTCGCTTCGCTCCATCGCTCCTCAGTCCAGAGCACAGCCCGCCCCTCCAGGCCGGCCGCCCCTACCGCGCGCCGCCGTACTTCGGGTTCGCTGGGCGCCGTCGTCCCTGCCCGCCGACCCGGACCGACCTCGCCGTAGCGGGCTCGGCAGCCCAGATCTTCCGCGCACAGGGCGCTCGCTACGCTCGCCGCGCACACGATCGGCCTGCGGCCGACCCTGTGCGCGGCGCACTCCACTTCGGCGCAACTGCGGCTCCGCTGGCGCTCCGCCTCCGTTACGCCTACGCTCCGCGCGACACCTCGCCGTCCCTTGCGGTCCCAGCCCGGGGCGTACTCACGAGCCGGGTTCCCCGCAGTCGTTTCCACGGACCCGGCTCGTTCAGCGGCGCACCGGGCGCGGCCCGCCCCCGTGCCCCAGCAGCTCGCCTCTGCCTGGCCGGCTCTCGCCAGCGGCCGCCTGCCCGCGACCCTCCCGCTGGCGGATCCTGGGGGATCTCTCCGCGTCCCCCGGGCTGGTGTCCCGAGCAGGTCAGCCTCGCAGGCCGTCACTGCGGACAACCCACCCGTTCAAGATCTTTTGCTGCGCAAAACATCTTGATGGGCAAGTTGCCCTCCGCTCCTTCGCCTGCGAAGTCGCCCTCGCCGGGACACCCCCGGCGGGCGCCGCCCACGCGAGCGCCCCCTCCGCAGACAGGAGCCCCTCATGCTCAGCGCATCCTTCCCCGCCATCGCTCTCGATCCGGGCACTCTCATCGCCGCAGCAGGCGTCGCCCTCAGCGTTCTCGCACTTGTCGCGTTCGGCGCCGCCATCGTCAGCATCCGACGCGACGACCGCCGCGGCGTTCCTGCCGCCACTGCCACCTGCCCGCGCAGGTTCAGACGACGTGTGCTGGGTACCCGCATCTCATCCGATCGATAGGCCGCAGCCAGCCGGGCAGCTCCGGATCACTCAGCTGCCCGGTCGCAGGCCGGGTGCATCACCAGCTCGCCGCCGGAGACGCCCCAGACAGGGATCGGCTGACGGGCAACTTCTTCTCCAACCGAAAGCGGGTGGCACCACGGGGAGCGCCGTGCTCGTGCGCCATGCCCCGGAGAGGATCGTCGCCCCTGCGCCGCGACCTCAGGCGCACATCGTCCTCCGCCATCCACCACCCGTATCGACGTGCCTGGGCCCGCTACCGCTCTATCGCGGTGACCAGGCGCGGTGCCGGCACGCCGGTCAGCCCCGAGCCGGGGCGCACCGACGACCGCCGGGCGCCGTCGAAGGACCATCCGACGACGGCGAAAGCGCCATCCCGGCCACGAAAGAGCGCACGCTCAGCGCCATCCGCGCAAACCGTCCGGCTGAGCGGCCGCGGCGGCCGCTCAGCGAACTCCTGGAGCACCCGAACAGCGGTGGCTGGCCGCCGTAGGAGCGGCCGGCCTGTATCGGGGCGCTTGAGGCTGCGCTCTTCCCTCGTCGTTCAGTCGCTTCGCTCCTTCTCTCCTCAGTCCAGAGCACAGCCCGCCCCTCCAGACGGGCCGCTCCTAATGCGCGCCGCCGTACGTTGGTCCCGGCGAGCGCCGTCGTCCCTGCCCGCCGACCCGGACCTACCTCGCCGTAGCGGGCTCGACAGCCCAGATCTTCCGCGCACAGGGCGCTCGCTATGCTCGCGTCGCCCACGATCGGCCTGCGGCCGACCCTGTGCGCGGCGCGCTCCACTTCGGCGCAACTCCGGCTCCGCTGGCGCTCCGCCTCCGTTACGCCTACGCTCCGCGCGGGCCTCGTACCCGAGCGGCCCGGTGCCATCCATGCCACCAGGAGCGGCTTCGCACCCGGAGTCGTCCTTGGGGGCGGACACCACGTCGAGGATCCTGCCGCGCCTCCGTTCAGCTTGAGGCGCCTTGACCAAAGAGCCGCCATCACCAGGCACGCCATCACGGGCCTTGCCCGCCAGCACGGAGCTTCTGCGTCGCCGCACGCGGCCAATCAGCTCCTTACCGGATTCCTACGCCTTTCCGTTGATCCTGAGGAGGAATGGACCAAGGTATCTGCGATCGGGGAGGTGGATCGCGTTGGCTTGGGTGAGCGTGATCGCCCCCTCCATGGAGCAGGTGGAGTACCGGCTGCAGGCCGGCGCCGGGTGCGGCGCCCGCCGCGATGACGACCAGGCCCAGGGCGCACCGCAGCAGCCGCGCGAGCGGCTCACCTATCGGCTGGCCGACGAACGCGGGCTGATGTGGATCGGCCAGGGCTTGGGCGAGTTCGGGATCATCCCGCAGACTCCGCTCACCCCCGACCAGTACGCCACCGCCCGCGCGCTGATGAACGGCGTGCATCCGTGGAGCGGCGAGGTCCTGGTGCCCGCCAAGCACGCGGTCGACCCGCGCGCCAAGCTGCCCGCCGCACCGCTCCTGGCGGCGTTGGAAGCGGCCGCGGCCGAGCAGGGCACCACGGTGCAGGAGCGGTTATCCGACCGGCCCGCGGTGGCCAGGCGCGTGGCCCGCATGGCGCGCGGCATCTCCCGCCAAGGCGAGGCGCACCTCATGACCGTCACCGAGATCGAGCAGGTCGCCCGCGCCGCCGACCTCGACGTGGGGGAGGCGTACCCAGCCGACGAACTGGCCGTCGCACGCCGCTGGCGCACCTCCCGGGTACGCGTCGGCAACCGCGGCTACGACCTGACCCTGGACGTCACCAAGAGCCTGTCGGTGCTGTACGGGCTGGCCGGAAGAGAGTTCGCCGCTGAGCTCGAGACGGTGTTCGCCGACGCCGTGGTCGAGACGGTGGGAGCGGTGGAGGGCTGGGCCGCCTACGGGCTTCGCGGCCACCAGGGCGACGGCCAGGTAGCCGAGCGGGAGGAGTCGACCGGGCTGCTCGGATGGGTGATGTGGCACCGTACCGCCCGGCCAGTGGACGGCGCGGCACCCGACCCGCACCTGCACGCCCACGTGACCATCGCCAACCTGGTGCGCGGCCGCGGCGACGGCCGGTGGTCGGCGATCGCCGCCGGCGGCCGGGACATCCATCGGCACGCGCACGCCGCCGACGCCCTGCTCAAGGCCCGCATCCGCCGCGTCCTGACCGAGCGGTACGGCATCTCCTGGATCCGGGACCCGCACACCGGCGCCTGGGAGATCGCCGCTATCCCCGAACGGGTACGCGTCCTGTTCTCCAAGCGGGACGGGCAGGTCAAGGAGCTGCTGGCCCAGCTCGGCAAGCCGTATGAGCAGGCCTCGCGCCGGGCTCGCAAGGTGGCTGCCGCCGAGAGCCGCCAGCACAAACGAGACGACGTCGGGGACGTGGACCTGCGCGCGGACTGGCTCCGCCAGCTCTCAGCCGAGGGCATCGACGCGGACACGCTGATCCAAGCCTCCCAGCAGAGTGCCGCCCTGCCGCCGCGGCCGAGCACCGAACAGATCGCCGCCTGGATCTGGCGCGCCGGAGGAGGATTAACCGCGCATCGCAAGGTGGTGACCCGCGCCGATGTGCTGGCTGCGGTCATCGACGCGCTGCCCGACGGGGTAGCGGGCGTGGCCGATGCCGAGGCGCTCACCGACGAGGTCCTGCGGCACGCGCCCGCCGTGGAACTACCGGAATCCGGGCCGGGCCACCTGAGCAACGCCGAGCGTTTCACCTCCCAGGACGTCCTGGACGCCGAGAACGCGATCCTGGCCAGCGTACGACGCAGGTACGGCAGCGGCGTAGCCGTTCTCGACGCCCGGACGGTGCGCATGGCCGTCGACGCCTTCGAGGTCGGCAACGCCGTGGAGCTGTCCGGCGAGCAGCGAGCCGCTGTGGAGCGGGTGCTGGCCGGCGGGCACGGTGTCGAGGCGATCATCGGTGTGGCCGGCGCGGGCAAGACCACGCTCATGGCGGCCGTCAAGACCGCGTTCGAGGCGCACGGCCTCGTGGTGCGCGGCGCGGCCACCGCCGCAGTGGCGGCCGCGAACCTGACCGCCGAATCCGGCATCGCCTCACACACCGTCGCCGGCTGGCTGCGCCGCATCCGCGATCCCGACCGGCGAGGGCTGCGGGGTGTGGACGTGCTGGTGGTCGACGAGGGCGCGATGGTGGACGATCGCGAGCTGGCCGTGCTGCTGCAGGAGGCCGAACGCAGGGGCACCAAGATCGTGCTCGTGGGCGACCCGCTGCAGTTGCGCGCGGTCGGCGTCGGCGGCGGCTTCGGCGCGGTGCACCGCCAGATCGGCGGGCTGATACTGCGGCACAACCGCCGCCAGCGGGATCCGCTGGAACGCAAAGCCCTGGAGCTGTGGCGGGCCCACCAACGAGGTGAAGCCCTGTACGTGTGGAGCCAGGGCGAGCGGGTGCGTTTCGGGCGCGGCGCCGACGACACCATGGCCCGGCTGATCGCCGACTGGGCCGAGGCCAGGCAGTCCTATCGCACCGGTGACCGCGAGGCGGTGCACGACGAACTCGGCGACGTGCTGGTCCTGGCCGGCACCAACGAAGCCGTCGAACGGCTCAATCTGGCGGCTCGGGCTCTGCGGCGCGAGTTCGGCGAGATCACCGGGCCGGAGCGCACCTACCGGATCGCCGGCGGCCGTAGCATCACTCTGGCCGTCGGGGATCACGTCCGCGTACGGCGCAACGACTACCGGGCCCGGCGCGGCGAGGGCGAGCTCAACGTGCTCAATGGCTACCGCGGCACAGTGGTGGCCATCGACGCGCGCCACCGGGTCCAGGTCGAGTGGCGCCAGGCAGGCCCCGACGGGCCTGCCCTGGCCACCGAGTGGATCAGTCGGCGGTTCATCGCCGAGGGTGGTCTGTCGTACGGGACGGCGATGACGGTGGCCGCCGCGCAGGGGCTGACGACCGAGCACGCCCTGATCTACGGCATGGGCCTGGACCCGCACACGCTGTACTCGGCGATGGCCCGCGACCGCGCCACCGCCCGCCTGTATCTGCCGCTGGAACTGCTGGAAACCGACGCCGATCGCGCGCGTCACGGCGAGGTCAGGGGAGAGGACCATGAACTGCAGCGGGCGATGGAAGCCTACGCCGCCACCCTGGAAGGCGACCGCACGGACAAGCTCCTCACTCCCGAGCCCGAGCCGGTCGCCCCGCGCCCGGCCGGCGGACGGGAGAAGGAGATCAGCCGCGAGCATGCGGCCGACCGGGAGGTGTCTCGCGATGACGACGTCCCTGCGAGGGCTGGTGACGGCCAGCCGCGCGATGCTGAGCGTGAGGCGCTGGTCGCCGTGCGGCGGGCGGCGGCGGCCCTGGCGTTGGCCCAGTCGCGGTACGGGGTGGGCCTGCTCGCCGAGAGCGAGCTCCAGATGCGCCTGCACGAGCTGGACCGGCAGATCGCCGTCGCGGAAGCCGAGATCCGGGCCGCCGAGCGGGACCGGCGCCGGCTCGCCGAAGCCGGCGGCGGCCCCATCGAGAGCCGGCTGATCGCCAAGCGCGATCATGCGGCCGAGCAGGTCCGCAGAATCGAGGCGGCATCGTCGGCCGCCGAGCGACTGCATCAGGCCCTCGCCGCGGCGGCGGACGGCCGCCAGCTCGATGAGCTCCGTCAGCGTGAGCACGACCTCGCCGGCGAACTCGGCAAGCTGCGGCCGTGGCAACGGGCACGCCGCCGCGAGTTGGAAACTGAGTTGGCGGGCGTGGCGGACCAGCGGACGCAGCACCGGCAACGACGTGACGTCCTCGCCGAGAGCATGCCGGAGCTGCGGCAGGCCGCCCAGGAGGCGGCGGAACAGGCACCGCCGAAGGTCACCTGGCCGCTGGTACGGCGCCGTCGCGACGACCTGGATCGAGACTTCACCGCTGCTCAACGAAGTGCTCGTGCTCAGGATGTGGTTGATGCCGGGCGGCGGGAGGAGGCCGCCCGCGGGAATCGTGTGCTGTTGCGGCGCCAGCATGCTGCTGTGGAGCAGGAAGTCGCCCGGCGCAGGACGCTGTCTCCCGAGCGACGCAGTGTTGAAGCTGCTGTGCGCATAAAGCAATCCGCGGAGGCTCGCTCCGGGCGATACGTGGACCAGCCCCGTGACCTTCATCCCGAACGCGAGATGGAAAGTGCCCGTGGCCCGATCGAGAAGAAGCGAACCGTGATCAAGGGACACGATAGGTGACTGGTCTGATACTGCGCCAAATGCGTCCTGGTCGCTGGCCGAAAGGAAGGCGCCGGACTCTTTCGACGGCTGACTGTCGCTGTGCCTCCTACCGTGCGCGCGCCCGGTTCCGCGCCGAGGGAATGCGTACGGAGCGTAACTCGCCCGCTAGAGCCGGTGTCCAATTTGTGATCATTGCGGATCTTGTCGGGTTGGACCGGTTTTCTTACGTTGATCTTAGCTAGACGATCAACTTCGAGCCGCAGCAGGAACGTGGAACGCGCGGTGACGAGTGACGGTCGATGTCCTAACGTCCGTTGTGGTTCGGAGTGTGGTGGCGCATGCGCCGGGTTTTGTCATGGCGTCGTTCTGTAAGCACTGTTGTCGCGCTGGCCGGTATGACGCCGGGCTTACTCATCTTGCCCGCCTACCCGGCCACGGCGACCTCGGTGACGGCGCTGGCCAACGATGTCGCGGCTTCGCCGGTGGTTCCGCAGCAGATGCGCGGCTCGGCGCAGAACCTGCCGTCGTTGCTGCCTGCAACGCAGTTGGAACAGGTGGCAGAACCCGGGGGTGGGTGGAAGGCGCAGGTGCAGCCTCCCGAGGGGGCTGTGCCCGCCGAAGACCGAACCCAGGACACGGGTACTCAGACGGATGAAGACCTGCCGGCGGGGGTGCGCAACGCCGAACAGGCCGAACGCGCTGTGCTGGCGGTGCCGAGCCTGGTGGACGTCTACCCGAAGCAGGGTTATCTGGTCGACGTGCTGAGGCCGACGTTGCGGGCGTGGGGGAGCAGCAACAACGGCGGTTCGGCATTGTCGTACTCGTTCAAGATCTGCGATGTGGAGGCGATGTCCGGCTCCGGATGCACCGATTCGGGATACGTGTCCGGCAACCGCAACAACTGGCAGGTGCCGGCCGGGAAGCTGGCGTGGGGCAAGCAGTACTGGTGGCGGGTCACCATCCGCGACCCCTACGACTTCTCCACGACCGACTCGCCGCTGCTGACCTTCACCACCGGTGTGCGCCAACCGGTGGTGTCGTCGCTGCTGGCCACTCCGGGCGCCGGAGGGCAGGAGTTCAACCAGCAGACCGGTAACTACACCGCCACCTTCACCGACCTGACCGTGGCCACCGCAGGACCGCCACTGTCGGTGGTGCGCACCTACAACAGCATGGACCCGCGCACCGATGGCATGTTCGGTGTGGGCTGGTCGACCCGCTGGGACATGAAGGTGGCCAAGGAGGTACGCGGGGCCTCGACCTCAGCGCTGGTAACCTACCCGGACGGGCGTCAGGTGCGGTTCATCTCCAACGGGGACGGCACCTTCCAGCCGCCGCCCGGCATGTACGCCACCCTGGCCGAGGAGAGCGGCGGCGAGTGGCGGCTGATGGACAAGAGCGCCACCACCTACCTGTTCAACTCCTCCGGCAAGCTGACCGAGATCAAGGATTCGCGGGAACGCACCCAGACCCTGACCTACGACGTCGGCGGCAAACTCACCACGGTCAGCGGGGTGGGCGGCCGGTCGATCACGTTCACCTGGCAGGGCGACCAGGTGGCCTCAGTCTCCAGCGACCCGGTCGGCGGGCAGCCGCTGACCTGGACCTACACCTATGACGCGGGCCGGTTGGAGCAGGTTTGCGCGCCGGTGGCGGCACCGAACTGCACCACCTACGCCTACGGCAGCGGGTCGTTGTATCGCAGCCGGGTGCTGGATTCCGACCCGTTCGGCTACTGGAGGCTGGGCGAGGCATCCGGCACCACCGGCACCGACCTCGGGTCCGGCGCCGGAGATCTGACCTACCAGGGGGTGACGCTGGGCCAGCAGGGCGCCCTGACGGGCACCACCGACACCGCCGCCACCTTCCAGACGGGCTCGATCGTCAAGCTGCCGTCCAACACGATCCCGCACCTGGGCGATCAACTGTCAGTGGAGGCCTGGTTCAAGACCAGCCAGTCCGGCGTGCTGGTCGCGGCCGGCACCCAGCAGACCGGCGACCTCGCCCGCGGCGCGATGCTGTACGTGGGCACCGACGGCAAGCTGCGCGGCGCGCTGGACGCGGTCATGACCCCCATCACCTCCACCGGCACGGTGAACGACGGCCAATGGCATCACGTGGTGCTGACCGTGGCCGGTGAGGATCAGACGCTGTATCTGGACGGGCAGCAGGCGGGCACCACCACCGGCGCCGGCACGGCGTGGCGGACCTACGCCACGATCGGCAACGGCGTCACCGATCCGGCCAAGTCGCCGGCGGTCCCCTCCGGGGTACAGGCGTTCCCGTTGCAGGGCCAGATGGACGAGGTCGCCCTCTACGGTAAGCCGTTGACCGCGGCCGAGGTGCAGGCGCATTACGCGGCCCGAGCGGGGGCGACGCATCAGTTGTCGACGATCACGCTGCCGTCCGGGCGGGTGTGGGCGTCCAACACCTACGACGGCAAGACCGACCGGATCGCCACCCACACCGACAACCACGGCGGCACCTGGCAGATCGGCGAC
>NZ_JAPNNL010000141.1 GCF_027620315.1 Nonomuraea corallina
GCCTAGCGGTCTGATCGGCGTTGGCCCCCCCCCCCCCCCCCGGGCGCCGCGGGGGGGGGGGGGGGCCCCGCCGGGCCACGTCAGTAGGGCTTGTAGCCGCCTCCGCTCTCCAGCGAGGCGATGCCGGGGTGCTCGGCCAGGCTGCCGTAGCGGCTGTAGGTGTAGAGCACCCCGGCGATGATGTTGTCCACAGGCTCCCGGATCTTGTCGTAGCCGGGCAGGTGGTGCTTGTCGAACGTGGGCGGGATGGTCTGCATCAGCCCCTGGGACGGCACGCCGTCGCGCGCGTTCTGGTCCCAGGTGTTGATGGCGTTCGGGTTGCCGCTGGACTCGTGGTGGATGATCGCCCAGATGCGCTCGATGTCCTTCGGGTCGTTCGGGTCCAGGTCGCTGACGTCCAGTCCGCGCTCTGCCAGCACCGCCGCCATCTCCGGCGACTTGATGACGGACAGCGCCTCCTTGATCCAGTCGACGACCTGTTGTTTCGGCGCCGGGACGTCGCCGTACGAGGACGGCGGGCCTGCGCCGTTGCCCGGGGCGCCGGAGCCGGTCGGGGACGCCCCGCCGGGCGTCTCGCCGCCCGCGCCGGGGGTCTGGCCGCCGGGCGAGGCGGGGGTCTGGCCGCCCGGCTGCGTGGCGGGGGCGTCGTCCAAGGTGGGGCGGAACCCGGCGACCTTGCTCCAGTCGGGCTTCTTGTCACCGGGAGTGAAGTCCGCCCCGCCGGGCTGGCGGATGTTCTGGAAGAAGCCGAAGCCGTCCTCGCCGAGTTGCTCGTCGAGCGCGGTCGCGGCGGTGGACAACGCCTTGTCCGCCTTGTTCGCGGCCGTGGTGGCCCTGCCGACCGGATCGCCGCCGAGCTTGACCCGCACGTGCTCGTCGGCCTGGGCCTGGGTGGCGTCGGGGTTGGCCTTGAGGAACTCGCGGCGGGCGAACGTCGCCATCTCGTACAGTCCCTCGACGGTGCCCTGGGCCGTCCGCAGTTCGCCGGCGGCGGTGTCCAGAGCCGTGGCGCAGGAGAAGAGCGCGCCCCGCAGCTTGCCGCTCGCCCCCGGGTAGGCCCTCATGTAGGTGACGAAGGCGGTGGCGGACTCGCCCTGCCACGCCTTGCCGACCTCGGTCACGCCCGAGTTCAGCCGGTCGGTGGAGGCGGTGACGTGATCGCCGACCGTCCGCAGCCCGTTGGCCAGGTCGCTGATCGCCTGGAGGTCGCCGGTGACCTTCTTCCTCAGCGCGGCCAGTTCCGACACGACGCCCATGTTCAGGGCCTCTCGGCTTCGCGGAAGTTGGCGGCGACATCGCCGAGGGAGCGTTCGACGTTCCCCAGGCGGTTGCGGGCCGCGCCGAGTTCGTCCCGTACCGCCTCCCAGACCTCGTCGACCTTGCGGGAGAGTTTCTTCGCGTTCTCCAGCTCGCCGAAGATGCCGGAGTCGGTGTCGCCCTGCGGCGGTTTCCGGCCCGCGTCGACGAACGCGTCGTCGAGGTCGAGCATGTTCCTGACCCGCAGTGCCTGCCGTCCGCATTCCTCGAGCGCCTGCACGTGCACGTCGATCAAGGTCACCGGGTCTCCTGCCCAAGGTAGGCGGTCTGGATCAACCGCGAGCCGTTTCTGCGGTCCACGTAGAAGCCGCGTCCGACGGGCAGCGCCTGTGGCCGGACGTTGCCGAAGAGCGGGCCTTCGTCCCGGTTGCCGGACATGATCAGCGCCGGGCTGGCCATCTCCTTCATGCGCTGCACGGCCTGGTCGAACATGGCGCGGCTGGCGCCGCCGCTCTGCCGGGCCAGCACCAGGTGCAGGCCGATGTCGCGGGCCTGCGGCAGGAGCTCGGCCAGCGGCTGCAGCGGGTTGGAGGTGGTCGCCACGAGGTCGTAGTCGTCGACCACGATGTACAGGTCCGCGCCCTGCCACCAGCTCCGCGAGCGCAGCTGCTCCGGGGTGAGGTCGGCCGGTGGCAGCCGCTTGAGCAGCGCCGCGCGGGCGTCCTGGATCAGCTCCGTGGCGGCGGTGCTGGAGGCGGCGTAGCCGATGCGGTGGTCGGTCACCGCCGTGTCCAGCAGCGACCGCCGGTAGTCGATCACGATCATCATGGCCTCGTTCGGCGTCTTCCGCGCGACCAGGCCCTCCATGATCAGCTTGAGCACGTTGGACTTTCCGCACTCGTTGTCGCCGAACACGACGAAGTGGGGGTCGGTCTCGAAGTCGAGCGCGACAGGGGACAGCGAGTTCTCGTCGATGCCGATCGCGATCCGGCTCGGTCCCGTCTGCTCCGGGCCCGGCAGGCCGGCCGCGGGCAGCAGCGCGGGCAGCAGCCGCACCGGCGCCGCCGAGGGCCCCTGCCAGGACTGCCGCACGGCCTCGACGAGCGAGCGCATGCCGTCGGAGGCGTCACTCGCGGTCCGCTGCCCGTCGATGCGTGGCAGCGCCGCGAGGAAGTGCATGCCGTCCCTGGTCAGGCCGCGTCCCGGCACGCCGTCCGGCACGGCGAGCGACGCCTTCCTGCTGATCTCCGACTCGTACGCGTCGCCCAGCTTGAACTCGATCCTGGTGCCGAACAGGTCACGGATGCTGGGCCGGAACTCCGACCACTTGTTGGTCGCGGCCACCACGTGGATGCCGTACCCCAGGCCGCGCGCCGCCAGGTCGGTGATCACCGCCTCCAGGCTCTCGAACTCCTGCCGGATCGTCAGCCATCCGTCCACGACCAGGAACACGTCGCCGAAGCCGTCGCCCTGGAGGCTGCCGTCCGCGACCATCCGGCGGTAGGTGGCGATGGAGTCGACGCCGTTCTCGGCGAAGCTCCGCTCGCGCTGGTGCAGGATGCCCGACACTTCGGCCACCGTCCGGCGCACCCGCTCGGCGTCGAGCCTGGTGGCCACGCCGCCCACGTGCGGCAGTCCTTCCAGCGTGGCCAGGCCGCCGCCGCCGAAGTCCAGGCAGTAGAACTGCACCTCGCGCGGCGTGTGGATGAGCGCCAGACTGGAGACGAGCGTGCGCAGCACGGTGCTCTTGCCGCTCTGCGGGCCGCCGGCCACGCCGACGTGCCCGGCCGCCCCGGACAGGTCCAGCCAGTACGGGTCACGCCGCTGCTCGAAGGGCTTGTCGATGATGCCGATGACGGCGTGCAGCGTTCCCCTGCCGCTCCAGCCGGGTGTGGACAGGCCCAGCTCCGGCGTCACCGAGAGCTGCGGCAGCAGGTGCCCCAGCGTGGGCGGCTCGCCGAGCGGGGGCAGCCAGATGCGGTGCGCCGCCGGGCCGTGCCCCTGCAGGCGCCGCACCAGGATGTCGAGCAGGCTGTTCTGCGAGGAGCGTTCGTCCACCTCGGCCGCCGGCGCCTCCTTGGGCTTCTTCGGCATGACGGGGAGCGGCACGTACGCCGAGCCGTACTCGACGATCTGCCGAAGGATGGTGTGGCCCTCGTCGTCGCCCGCGTGGCGGTTGTCCGGCTGGTAGGAGCCGGACACGTACGCGGCCTTGAATCGGGTCATGCCGGTGGTGTCGAACTTGAGGTAGCCGTTGCCCGGCGCGGAGGGCAGCTCGTAGGCGTCGGCCACGCCCAGCACGACCCGGCTCTCCATGGCGGAGAACGTCCGCAGGCCGATCCGGTACGACAGGTGGGTGTCCAGGCCGCGCAGCCGTCCTTCCTCCAGGCGCTGCGAGGCCAGCAGCAGGTGCACGCCGAGCGAGCGGCCCAGACGGCCGATCATGACGAACAGCTCGATGAACTCCGGCTTGGCCGACAGCAGCTCGCTGAACTCGTCCAGCACCACGAACAGCGTCGGCAGGGGCGTCAGCTCCGCGCCCTGCTCCCTGGCCCGCTCGTAGTCGCGCAGCGAGGCGTAGTTGCCGGCCGAGCGGAGCAGCTCCTGGCGGCGCACCATCTCACCGTGCAGCGCGTCGTACATGCGGTCGACCAGCGGGAGCTCGTCCTCCAGGTTGGTGATGACGGCCGAGACGTGCGAGAGCGAGTCCAGTCCCAAGAAGGTCGCGCCGCCCTTGAAGTCGACCAGGACGAAGTTCAGGATCTCGGACGAGTGCGTGACCGCCAGGCCCAGCACCAGCGTGCGCAGCAGCTCGGACTTGCCGGAGCCGGTCGCGCCGATCACCAGCCCGTGCGGCCCCATGCCGCCCTGCGCGGACTCCTTGATGTCCAGCTCGACGACGCGGCCGTCGGCACCGAGCCCGATGGGCACGCGCAGTCTGTTGCGGCCGGCCCGGGGCCGCCAGGCGAGCGACGGGTCGAGCATGGTGGGGTCGCCGATGCCGAGCAGGTCGGTGAGCGTGGTGTTGGCCGACAGCACGTCCTCGGCCTCGCCCACGGCCGACGCCGAGGCGCGCAGCGGCGCGAGCTGCCGGGCCAGGCCCTCGGCCCGCAGGTAGTCGAGCCGGTCGGCATCGCCGAGCCGGGTGCGGTGCTCCTTGCCGGTGTGGTCGATCTTGACCATGTGGAACCCGTCGGGCTGGACGTCCAGCCGCAGCGTGCTCTTCTCCTCAACCTCCGAGGTGCCGCGGGACAGGTCGATGACCGTCACGCCCTGGATGGCGTCGCTGCCGAGCTGCGAGTCCTGCGGCACGTGCCCGCCGTCCACGATGAGCACGTGGTACGGCAGCGCCTCCGCGGCGGCCCCGGGCCGGAAGCGGGCGCGCTCCTTGAGCTCGCCGCCGACCAGCCGGTCCAGTTCGGCCAGGTTCTCGGTCATCAGCCGCACCTGACCGGCCGCGTCGGCCTCCTCCGGGTGCAGCGCGTGCGGCAGCCACTTGACCCACTCCCAGTGCGGCATCGTCTCCGGCCCGGCGCACACCATGATCCGCATGTCGTCGGGCGAGTGGAACACGGTGAGCTGCGCGATCATGGATCGGATCAGGTCGCGCGCGGTGGTGGGGTCGCCGGTGACCCGGATCCTGGCGAACGAGCCGAGCGCCACGGCGACCGGCAGCCCGGCCACCGTCGAGTGCGCCCTGATGAACCTGCGCAGCGCGCCGGCCGCCAGCGCGTCCAGGTCCTCGACCGGCTTGGAGTCCGGCGGGATGAGCTGGATGGCGAGCTTCTGGACGCCGGTGCCGAGCCGTACGGTGGCGAAGTCCTCGTCGCGTGAGCGCCGTTCCCACAGCCGGGGGCCGAGGGCGATCCACCAGAGGGCTTCGGGCTCGGGGCCGCTCCATTCCAGGGCCGCGCGCTGCTGCTTGGCCGCGCGCCGGGTCCGTTTGCGCACCTGGCCCAGGTAGCGGAAGTAATCGCGGCGGGCGCCGTTGAGCCGGTACTTGCGTTCGCCGATCTGGCGGGCGATCTGGCCCGCCGTCATGCCGAGCATGGACAGCGCGAACAGGCCGCTGGCCACGTACATGATCGGGTTGGCGTTGCCGAACGCGGTGAACATCAGGGCCATCGCGGCCGCGCCCGCCAGCATGGGCAGGTACGTCAGGACCATGGCGAAGCCCTGCGGCTGCACCTCCGGGATTTCGGGAGGTGATTCGAGTAACACCTCCCCGCGCGGAGGCTGGGGACCTGGGCGCCTCTCGGGGCGGCGCACGACGACGATGCTCATCGTGACGTTCTTACCAGATGCGACCCGATATGTTCTCTGTTGTCCGTGACCATTGGTGGGGACGGAGAGTTGGAAATGGGACAAATTGTTCAGGGACCTCCGCCCGGATCGCCGACCCCGATCCCCGGAGTTCCGGTCGGCCAGCCCCCGCATTACGGTCCACCCCAGGGATTCCACGGGCCGGCCGGGTTCCCCGGCCCCCCCGGGCCGCCGCGGGGACCGATCCAGCAGGGCGCCCTGGCGCAGGTGCCGGTGCCCCTGCCGGCCCAGTGCCACCTGACGATCGTGGGCCCCCGCCGCAAGGCGGATCTCTCGCTGCCCGCCGACATTCCGCTGCCGAACGTGATGCCCAGCCTGCTGCGCGCCCTGGGCGAGGTGAACGGCGAGGCCGCCGCGGCGCCCGGCTGGACGCTGCAACGGCTCGGCGGCGCGCCGCTCGACCTCGGGCAGAGCCTCGGATCGCTGGGGGTGCTCGACGGGGAGATCCTCTACCTCCGGCCGCGTACGGCCACCCTGCCGCCCGCCCTGTACGACGACGTGGCCGACGTGGTGGCCTCCGGGGTGCGCGGCAGAGGCACCTGGACGCCCGCGCACACCAGGATCGTCGGCGCCGGCGGCGCGCTGGGACTGCTCGTGCTGGGCGCCACCGGCCTGGCGCTGTCCGGCATGCCCGCGCTGACCGTCACCATCGTGGCCGGGGTGCTGGCGCTGCTGCTGATCGTCACGGCCACCCTGCTGTCCCGGGCGGTCGGCGACTCCATGGCCGGCGCCCTGATCGGGTACGCGTGCCTGCCGTACGCGTTCGTGGCGGGCCTGTTCGCCCCCGGGAACTCTCTGGGCCTGGGTTCCCCGCACCTTCTCGCGGCGCTGGCCTGCACGGCCATGGCGGCCGCCGTGGCCGGTGCGCTGATCTCCGACGGCGTGCCCGGGTTCCTCGGCATCGCCGGGGTCGCCACCGTGGGCGGGATCTGCTCGGCGATCATCATGGTGTGGTCGCCGCCGCCGGCGGGAGTGGCGGGGATGGCCATGGCCCTGCTGCTGGCGCTCAGCCCGCTGGTGCCCACCTTGTCGTTCCGGATGGCCAAGGTGCCGCTGCCGGCCCTGCCGACCACCGCCGAGGAGCTCCGCAGTGACAACCAGCGGCTGGACGCCGAGGCCATCCAGGAGCGCACGAAGGCGGCCCAGGGCTACGTCACCGGCCTGATCGTCATGATCGCGCTCTCGGCGCTGGTCACCCTGGTGCTGCTGGTGCTCCACGACGGCTGGGTGGCGGACGTCATGACGGTGTCCCTGTCGCTCACGCTCATCATGCGGGCCCGGGTGTTCCTCGGGCTGGGCCAGCGCCTGTGGCTGATCGGCGTGGGCCTGTCAGGACTGGCCATGCTGGCGATGTCGATGGTGGGCCAGGGCGGGATCGTCGGCTCGGTCTCCGTGGCCATCGGGATCCTGTGGCTGGCGCTGATGAGCGTGGGCATCGGGCTCTGGCTGGCCACGGGGAAGCCGTCGCCGTTCTGGGGGCGCGCGGCCGACATCCTCGACATGGCGCTGATCGTCCAGCTCTTTCCGCTCGCGCTGGGCGTCCTGGACGTCTACACGTGGGTGCGCGGTCTGTCCGGCTGATCCGTACGGGAGGTTGAGTGATGCAGGGGTTCGGCGACTTCGCCAACATCGACGTCGAAAAGCTGATCAAGGGCATGGATCAGCAGCTCGCCGGGCTGGAGCGGTTCCAGCGGAGCGTCGGCGACTGCGTGGGCAAGGCCGAGGACGAGGACGGCTTCGTCTCGGTGGTGTACGACACGTCCGGTGTGCGCGATCTCACGCTTCATCCCAAGGCCATGCGGATGGGCTCGGGCGAGCTCGCCGACCTGATCAAGACCGTGCTGGCCGAGGCCACGGCAGACTTCCAGCGGAACTTCGCCGAACTGGCCGGGGAGGTGTTCGGGGAGGAGGACAACCCCATGAAGATGGGTGATCCCGAGGCGCTGTCCGCCCAGCTCAAGGAAGTGGAGGCGGTCCACGACCGGGCGTTCACCGACGTCATGGGCGAACTCGACCGCATCCGCCGCCGGTTGGACCTCTGACGCGCCCTTCCTGGCGTGCCCGAGCCTCTCACCTGGACGTTCACCGAAAAGTCGCCACAGCGCGGCCGATCCGTGATCTGGCGTTTCTGGGAATGTTGGGGTTGATGTTGATTAACATGCCATTTGATGTTGATCGCGGGGATAGTCAGGTTCCTTCCTGACTGAGCATCCCCGTGACAGACCAGGCCATCTCGACTTGGAGGTCCAGTGGCACTGTACGGGGCGAGTCCCGCACAACTTCAGACCGCGGCAGGGCACTGCGAGAAGACCGCGCAGCAGATCGAAGTCATGCGGCAGCGGGTCGAGCAGATCAAGGGTGATCTCACCACGCAGGGCTGGAAGGGCGGCGCCGCGCAGCGGTTCGCTCAGGCGCTGACCGCGTGGGACGGCGAGTTCAAGCAGGTCATCAAGATCCTTGAGGACATCTACGACAGGCTCAACATGGGTGCCGGCGTCTACCGCAACGCCGCCGAGCAGAACATGGACATCGCCGGCAACTTCACCGGCGGCGGTCAGGGCGGCCGTATCGACTCCCTCATCAACACGCGCTGAGCAGGACGGACAACGCCATGGGCATGCCTGACGACTACACCTATGTTCGGTTCGCCTCGATGGAGGACGCCTACCTCCAGCTTCAGAAGATCATCACCGATCTCGACAAAGCGACCGACACCCTCTACCAGGACATCAAGCGCGAGCTCGGCGCCAGCTGGGAAGGCCAGGCCGAGCAGTTCTTCGACACCAAGCGCGCCCAGTGGAACGAGCGCGAGAAGGAAATGGGCAGGCAGCTCTTCGAAGCCGCCCAGGCGGTCAACATCGCCAAGGGCAACTACGAGAGCGCCGAGAAGCGCAACATCAGCATCTGGTCGGACTAGTCCGGTTCGTACTCCTCTCGGTCATCGCCCAGAAGCGGTGGCCGAGAGTTCTGCTGTCATAAAGGTGAGTAATGGCACAAAACGGTAACGACGGCGGCGGCGGCACGCACCTGCGGCCGGACCCCGGCCTGTTCGACGAGCGGTACAACTCGCCGGCCGCCCTGCGGACGATCGCCACGGAACTGCGCACCAGCCTCGACGCCATGCTCGGTAAGGGCGGGCGCCCCAACGGGAACATCGACCAGATCTCGACGGGCAACGGACTCTCCGTGGCCGACATCGGCCAGTGGGACGACGCCCGCTCCCTGGCCTCGACCATCGGTTCGAGCAACGCCGGCGCGAAGTTCGCCGAGGTGTACCAGAAGTTCATCGAGGCATACGAGAGCGTGGTCGAGGCCGTCGAAACCAGCGCGGACAACCACGACCGGGCACGCCGGGCGAATGAGGGTGGATCCTGATGACCGAGGTCGTCCAGATCAAGTCCGGTGACCGTCCGTCCGGCCAGGCGCCACCGGCGAGCACGAAGAGGGCGCAGGTCAAGGGGCTTCTCGAGAACACGAACCCCTTCCTCATCGACGGCACCGGCCAGACGTACCGGGACGCCGCCACCAAGATCAAGGCAGCCGTCAGCGCCCTGGAGGAACACGCCGGCCGGATCCTCGACATCTGGAAGGGGCCGGACGCCAGCAAGGCACGGCACGCGCTGGAGATGCTGCACAGCTCCGGCCAGTACCTGTCGGAGAAGCTGACCGAGATGGGCGGCGCCCTGGCGACGTACGCCGGCGATCTCCAGGAGGCCCAGACCAAGGTCGACCAGGCGAAGATCCCTGCCGACACGGCCGACAACGTCTACGAGAGAATGCAGGACGCGCACGCCCGCAGGACGCTGCACGAGCTCAACCAGGCGATCGTCAAGGTCTACGACTCCAAGATCCCGGACGAGCTCGTCTTCGACCTGCCGAAGGTCACCCTCCCCGGCAGCACCGCCGAAACCCAGAACGTGACCTACCCCACGGGGTCCGGAACCCAGGGCCCGACCTTCGGCAACGGCCTCACCGACGCCGGCGTCCCCATAGGCCCGGGCTCCAATCCGGATGGCTCCAACCCGGACAGCTCCAACCCGGATGGTTCCAACCCGGACGGCTCCAACCCGGATGGTTCGAACCCGGATGGTTCGAACCCGGACGGCTCGACACCGGGCGGCTCCAACCCGGACGGTTCCACCCCCGGATCGGGCCCCGGCATGTCGGACCCGGCCAACCCGGACGGCTCGTCGCAGGATCCGTCCAGGAACCCCGACGGCACCGTGCCGCCGGTCATCGGCGCCGACGAGACGACCACCACGGACAGCTCGCGGACGACGGACCCGCGCCTGACGGACCTGGCGACCACCGCGCCGACCATGACCACTCCGTTCACGCCCACCACGACCACCCCGTTCACGCCCACCACGACGTTCTCGCCGTCGCCGTTCACCCCCACCACCGCGGTGAACCCGCCCGGCACCCTCACTCCCATGGGCACCCCCCCCGGCTCGGTGATCGGCGCACCCGGAGTCCTCGGCACCACGCCGGCGAGCGGCATCGGCGCACGCGGTCTCGGCGGGGCAGCGGGCGGTCTGCCGATGATGCCGTTCATGGGCGGTGGCGGCGGCGGCGCCGGAGAGAGCGGCGGCATCGAACGGACCACGTTCCTGTCCGAGGACCCCAACTCCTGGACGTCCAGCCATGACACAACGGATCCCGTGATCGGATGAACTGATGGGCACTCCCGGGTCGGACCCTTTCCCCAACCTCGGCGGCCTCGGCGGCAAGCCGTCGTCCGGCATCTCCTTCACCAAGGGCGAACTCAAGTCGGCCGGCAACACGATCGACGGCCAGGTGGCCTCTCTCAACGGCCTTCACCAGAAGAGCGGGGATCTGAGGGTGCCCTGGCCCCACTTCGGGGTGCTCGGCTGGGGTGTGCACAGCGCGCATGAGTCGGCGATCGAGTCGCAGGCTCAAGCGCTGCAGCGGGCCAGGGAGGCGTTGGCGAGCTGGAAACCGGCACTCCACGCGGCCGACGACAACTACCGCAAGGCCGACGACAGCACCAACCCGAACCTGCCACTGGGGTCGAGCCAGATGCCCCAGCTTCCCACGATGCCCGCAGCGGACCTGCCCAAGAACCAGGCTCCCAAGCTGGCGGACATGGAAGTGCCGCAGACCCCCCCGCTGCCGCAGGTGGATGTACCCAATGGCGGTAACCCGCCCGGCACGGACCTCCCGGGCACCCCGCCGGGAACGGACGTGCCCGGCGGGCCCGGCACCGACCCCTCCACAGGTCAGCCGAACGCGAATCTGCCCAACAACGGACTGCCGGATCCGAACCTGGCCGGCAAGGATCCGGCGGACATGCGGGTTCCCGATCTTGACTCGGCGCTGAACAATCCGAACAAGACCGACCTGTCGTCTTATCAGCCGCCTGCCACCCCGCAGGTGCCGTCCATCGACCCGAACCTCGCCAACCGCCTCAACCCGAACTCCCTCGGCATGAGCCCGGGCACCGGACTCACTCCCGGCACCACCGGGATCGCCCCCGGCGTCTCCGGGCTGAGCCCCGGTGGGATCGGCGCGAACGGGCTCACTCCCGGCGCGGCGGGGGCGCGCCTCGCGGGCGCTCCCGGCATGCCGATGATGCCCATGGGAGGCGCGGGCGCGGGCGGCAAAGAGGAGCGCGACCGTGACCAGACCGTCGGGCTGTCCGAGGACGAGGGCGTCTGGGGAGACGACGAGGACCTCGCGCCTCAGGTGATCGGTCAGGAGGACCTGTGAGCATCTACAAGGAGACGTACATGGGCGCGGCCATCATGGCCACGCTCGCAGCCCCCATGATCATGCGCCCGTGGGCGTTCTATGTCGCCGCCGCGCTCGGCACCATGATCTCCGATCCCGAAGGGATGATGGAGTCGGCCAAGGAATGGAAGGTGAACGACCTCGTCCAACTGGACGGGGAGATCGAGACTCTGAAGACCACGCTCAAGGACAAGGGGACCTGGGAGGGCGAGGCGTTCGAGGCCTTCGACAAGGTCCACACCAGCTTCAAGGAGTCGCTCAAGAACCTCAACGAGAGCAGGAACGCCACTGGCGAAGCCGTCGACTCGACGGCCGGCTTCTACAAGGTCGGGGCCTTCGTGTGCTCGGCCATCGCCGTCGGCATGATGGCGTACGGGATCTGGAAGATGGTCGCGAGGAGCAATCCGGCCACGGCCGTGGCCGCGGAAGCGACGGACGCCGCCGTCGGCACACCCGTGACCAACACCGTGAAGTCCATGCTCAAGAAGCACGGCATCGCTGTCGCCAGCCTCGCCGGGCTGCTGGGCATGGTCAAGATGCAGACCGAGAGCGCCGGCAAGGTCTTCCCCACACTCAAGGCCATCCCCACCGAGATGTCCCTGATGCAGAGCGGCGGTTCGAAGCCGTTCATGAACGACGGCATGACCTATGACGACAACGTCGGCACCCTCCTGCCCAAGATGGACGAGTCGCTCACCCGGCCGGGCGGAGGTCTTCCGCTCTGACAGCCGGGGCGATCACTGACTGGTCTGCCCCGGTGTGACGGACTGCACGTCCTGGACCGGGACCCGCGCCGCCGCCGGGTCAAGGAGGGGCCCGTCCGGGATCAGCCGCAGCAGGTGGGCGGGCACCGGTGCGACGTCCGCGGCGTCGTACCCGAGTTTGCCCACCAGATCCCCCGAGATCAGCCGGAACCGCTTGCCCTGGTCGGTGATGAGCGAGTACTGGTTCACCGCCGACAACTGCCCGTCGCCCGGCAGGGTCCCGGCCAGCACCGCGCTGCCCGGCGGCAGCAGCACCTGGTCGACCTTGTCCACGCCGGCGCTCGTCCCCGGGGTCGGGATGCCGATCCGGCTGCCCGTGGTCAGCACGGCCTTGGCCGAGCCCTTCGCGGTGTCCTGATAGACCGCGCAGAGCGGCGCCGACATGCCCGGGGTGCGGAACTGCGGCATCGTGGCCGGGAGTCCGCTGTCGAGCAGGCGCTGCCTGGCCGCCCTGGCCGCGTTGGCGGTCGCCGCGTCGATCACGGTCTCGCGGACGGGCAGCCTGCCGTAGGCCCGCTTGCTCACGGGGTCCAGCAGGATGAGCCGCGCCTGCGTCTGGTCGATCGGCGCGAGCCCGTCGGCGAGCAGCACGTACCACCGCTCACTCGCGCCCGCCACGGACTCCACCTTGTACACCCGCCCCACCCGGGACGCCCGCCCGTCCGGCCCGCGGACCGACTTGCCCCGCTGGCCGATCGCGGGCGGGACGAAGTCGACGCCCGCCGGGATGGCGTTGATCCACGACGCCGGGACCCGGCGCGGCGTCTGGTCGGTGAGCCGGCTCACGTTGGGCGCCCGCATGCGGTGGTTGGCCCAGAGCACCCAGTCCTGCCGCCCGTCGTTGACGACCAGGGCGTCGTCGCCCACGGGGGTCCCGCCCAGTTCGGTCCCCGCCACCAGCGTCACGTACGGCTTGCGCACCCCCGCGGCGTCCTTGCCCTCCACCACGCACGCCGACCAGGGGCCTTTCACCAGCCGCTCCCGGGCGGGCAGCGAGTCGGGAGCGCCCTGGATGCCCACCTTCTGCCCGCGGGCGAAGCCGGCCAGCGACTCGGCGGACACCGTTCTGACCTTGATGTCCTGGTCGTCCAGGAGCAGGCGGGCGGACACGTAGTTGGCCACCGGCTGCAGCTTGCCGGTCTGCTGGTTGTAGACGTAGGAGGCGCCGGTCTCCTCCTCGATCAGCAACTGCCCGGCGTCGGTCAGCTTGGTGGCGTTCCCCGGGTTGAGCAGCCCCCAGATGCCGAACGCGGCGATGATCAGAACTCCCACCAGGATCCCGGCGAACGTCGCGACGTTCTGGCGGCGCATCGGCGACTCGGGGAGATCCGGCTCCCCTTGCAGCAGTGCCAGACCCAGCCGCTGGGTCATGAGGCGATGCGCCTGATAGAGATCCTTCTGGGTCTGCATAGCGCCACATGTTACGCAAGTTGACACTGCGTCTTCTGTACGAGAAAGGAACGGTTCGAGTAAGGTGCTTGATCAAGTGGCCGGACTGGGGGAGGTCTTGTGGCAGCACCGGAAAAACCCGCGGCCTGGCCCGGGTTGCAGGCCGAGCGGGACGGCGTCGGGTACGACGCCAAGAAGATCGCGAACATCGCCAGGGAACTGCGCGACGCGATGAAGCCGATCAACGGGAGCGGCTACGGCGAGAACCAGGGCTCGATCCACGATCTGCAGACCTACGGCTCGCTCAAGGACGTACGCGACCACTTGGCGAGCATCCGTGACTTCCAGGCCGGCGAGACCTTCCAAGCCACTCTGGCCAAGGCCCACCAGGAGTTCCTCAACGCCTACGGGGACGTCCTGGAGAACTTCGACATCGCCATCGCCCTCGTGGAGGCGGGAGCCGGCACCTACCAAGCCACGGACGTGGCCAACCAAGGGGGCTGACCGGCATGGGCGAGACCAGGAGGGAAACCCACCAGCTCAAAGTCGGCGGTGGATGGGACGCCCGAACCGGCGGCCGCAACGTCGAAGAGGTCGTCAACTTCATCAAGGGCTTCAACGTCGGCAGCATCACCGGCGCGGCCGACGCCTACAAGAACGCCCACGCGGCGGTCGAGAAGGCCAGAGAAGAGATCAAGACGCAGGCGTACAAGCTCGCCGAGGTGTGGGAGGGCAAGGCCTCGGTCGAGGCCCAGCGAGGGCTGTACCAGCTCTACCAGACGATGGGAGAACTGGCCGCCAAGCTGAAGGCGATGCACACGCCGCTCGACAGCCTCGCAAGTACGGTCCGCGAGCACCAGGCGTTCATGGAGGACCATAGCAAGGGCATCCTGAACACCTGGACGAACAGGGGAGCAACCGGAGCCACCTGGGACGACAGCATCCCCGACATCTACAGCGCCTACGCGGGCTACTACAGCGGCGACGGCAAGGTCCTGAACGAGGCCAAGACCGACTTCGGCTCCCCGGACGAACTCGCCGGCCTTCACCTTCGGACCTTCGGCAACGATCTGGCCCACGTCTACAACGCCATGCCGGAGAAGGTGGACACCAGCCTGCGCGACCTCACAGCCCCGAAGCCCAACGTGGAAGCACCGCCACGGATCACCTACCCGCCAGGCGGCCAGCCGACGGGGACCTCTCCGGGAAACGGCCCGTACGGCGGTCCCAGCTACCCGTCGAACCCGACCGTCGTCCCGTACAACCCGGACACGCCCGGCCTGAACGATCCCGGCCTCATCAACCCGATCGACACGAACCCGAACGGGCCCAACCCGCCCGTCGGCACCACCCCCGGCACGGGCACCACACCGCCGATCGACGGCGAGGGCCTCAACCGGAACCCGGCGACGGACATCCCCGACCCCAACACCCACCTGGCCGACTACAAACCGACCACCACCGGCCAAACGCCCCCGAGTACGACGAACCCGCTGTCCACCACGACCGGCACCCTTCCCACGACCGGCTCCACGCCCACGACCGGCTACGGCCCCACGACCGCCGGCTACAACGCGACGACCGGCAACAGCCCCAGGGCGTCGACGGGGCTCACCCCCGGCGCGTACGGCGGCGGCGGTCGCGGCGTCTCCGGCCTGCCCCAGACCACCACCCTCAGCACCCGCGCCGGCACCGGCACCGGCATGCCCTTCATGCCGATGGGCGGCATGGGCGGCGCCGGCGGCGGCGGTGAGAACCAGGAGCGCGAGTCCACGACCTGGCTGCACGAGGACGACGACCTGTGGGGCGACGACACCGGCTCGGTGAACAGCAGGATCGGCTGACCTGACCGACCGGCGCCGATCTGACTCGACCTCGCCCGGGTTGGACCCGGACGGCCCGGCCCGGCCTGACCGGCGCGGCAGGCGGCGCCCGTCCATCCCCCGGCGGGTGTCAGGGATCGCCGGGGAGAGCGGCCTGGACGGGTGTCACCGTTCCGGCCGTCACCAGGAACCCCCGTCCGGGCGGCCCGCCGACCGTGCCGCGGGGCAACCGGATGGTGAACAGATCGCCGTCCGCCTGACTCTGCACCGACAGCAGCAACCCGGTACGGGACTTGCGGGTCTCGGCGGCGAACCCGCGGTAGGCGACGGCCAGGTCACCGGTCGTACCGGCGATGAGCAGCCCGTGGTCGCCGTCCCTCCCCGACCTGAGCACCTCCTCCAGCGCCGTGCCCATGGGGGAGTCGGGATTGACCAGCTCCGCGTCGTCCACCAGCACCACGAACCGGCTCAGGTCGGCGACCAACTCGGCGAGGCCGGGCGCGTCGCCGTCGAGCACCGCCAGCGCCCCGTCCAGATCCCGCAGCGGGCTGCGCCGCGGCGTCACGGCGATCACCGGGGTGCCGCGTGCGATCAGCGACCGGGCCGCCGTGAGCAGGGCGGACGATCGGCCGGAGCGCGACGGGCCCGCGATCACCGCGCCGGGACCGTACCCCAGCAGGTCGAGCCCGAGCGGTGAGAGGGCGTCACCGCCCGCCCCGACGAGCGCCCAGAGCGGCGACGGCGGCGTGAACGCCGGATCGAGATCCAGCGCCTGGGCGGCGGTGATGCGCATGGGCAGGGCGTCCACCCGCAACGGCGGCTCGCCCTCCCACAGCCAGACCCGGCTCAACGGCTCTCCCGCCCCCACCCTCCGACGCCCGCCCACGCCTTCCCCGCCCAGGCCCGTCGCCTCGCCGGAGGCGTAGCGGGCGCGGGAGAGGGCCTGGAGCGCGGCCACCTGCGCCGGCCCCGACGGGTCGGGGCTGAGCAGGGCGATCTGATGCTCGACGATGCCGTGCTCGCCCATGGACAGCGCGCGGCCCGGCGGCATGGACGCGGGCAGCCCCTTGACCGGAAAGCCCGCGAGGCCGTAGTCGGACGGATCGGTGAGACGCAGCAGCAGGCGGTCGTCGAACACTGTCGACACCTGGCCGAGCAGCCCCGAGCGGTCGCTGGTCACCACCGCCCGGAAGCCGACCGCCGGACCCTCGCGCATCAGCTGGAGCAGGGACTCCAGCAGGCGGCCGTAGTCGTAGCCCTCGAACGCGGCGACGAACCCCTCCCAGCGGTCGAGCATGAACACCAGCCAGGGGAGGCGGTGACCGGCTTGGCGGTACTCGGCGAGGGACGAGTGTCCGGCCTCGGCCAGGAGTTGCTGACGGCGGGCGATCTCGTCACGGAGCCGGGCCAGCAGGCGTTCGACCCGATCGAGCTGGTCACGGGTGACGACGGCGCCGCAGTGCGGCATCGCGATCAACGGCAGCAGGGCGCCGGAGCCGCAGTCGACGGCGTGCAGGTGCACGTCCGACGGAAGGGTGTGGGCGGCGATCGAGCCGGCGATGGTGCGCAGGACGGTGGACCGGCCGCTGCGCGCCGAGCCGGCGATGAGCAGATGACCGCCGTGGGGCAGGTCGAGCGCGAGAGCCCGGCGGTCCTGCGCCCACGGCCGGTCGGTGAGCCCGAACGGCAGCGCGATCGTCTCGCCGGACTCGTCGGCCGCCCCCGAACCCGGGACGTCGGGTTCGACCACGGTGATCGACGACCGCTCGGCCCCGGACGCCGCGAGGCCGGGGAGCCCGAGGACCGCGTGACCGGGCAGCGGCTCCAGCCAGGGGCGGGGTTGCGCAGGGACGCCCGCGACGCGGGCGGCCTCGATGAGGGCGTCGGCGAGGATCGACAGGTCGGTGACCGAGGACTCGTCGGCGCTCTGCGGCGGGGCGGGCAGCGGCCTGCCGAGACCCGCCCACCCCACCTCGACCACGCGCACGTTCGCCCGCGGACGCGCGGGCTCCCAAGGCGGCCCGGTCAGACCCGGATGGTCGCCTCGCGCGGGTTCCCCTGCGGGGCCGGTGAGTCCGGGACGGTGGCCATGGGAAGGGCTCTGGGAGGGGTCGGTGAGGGGCGGGACGTGGGGCGAGGGCCGGTGGAGGGGCAGAGGCGCGCGGCCGCCCACCCTGGCGGTCTGCACCGCCGTCGGGCGGCCCGCGCCCGATCGCACGTAGCAGCGTCCGGGGGTGGACTTGGAGATGTGCGCGGCGTCCGGGGTGTCGATGACGTCGGCCGACTCGGCCGGCTCGGTGACCCGCAGCGCGATCCGCAGCGACGTGTTGGCCTGGATGTCGGCCGTCACCACGCCCGCCGGCCGCTGGGTGGCGAGGATCAGGTGGATGCCCAGGGAACGGCCGCGCCGGGCGATGTCGACCAGGCCCGCGACGAAGTCGGGCAGCTCCGCCACCAGCGCCGCGAACTCGTCGATGATGAGCACCAGCCGGGGCAGCGCCACCGGGCCCGCGTAGTCGTCGAGGTCCTTGGCGCCCGCCGCGAGCAGCAGGCGCTCGCGGCGGCGGATCTCGGCGGCCAGCGAGTCGAGGGCGCGCTGCGTCAGGTGGCCGTCGAGGTCGCTCACCATGCCGACCGTGTGGGGCAGGCGGGTGCACTCCTTGAAGGCGGCGCCGCCCTTGTAGTCGATCAGCACGAACGTGAGCTGATCGGGCCGGTTGGCGACGGCCAGCGCGCAGATGAGCGTCTGCAGCAGCTCCGACTTGCCCGCGCCGGTGGTGCCGGCGATCAGCGCGTGCGGGCCGTCGACCCGCAGGTCGACCGCGAACGGGCCGTCGGAGTCCATGCCGATCACCGCTTCGGTGGAGCCCCGGTCGTGCCACCTGGCGGCCAGCTCCGCGCCCGTGGCGGTGCGCAGGCCCAGCAGGTCGAGCAGGCGTACGGCGTCGGGCAGGTCGCCGTCGGTGTCCTGCCTGCTGACGTCCCGGATCGGGGCGAGCGCCCTGGCCAGCCGGTCGCACCAGGACGGCGACACCTGGTCGGTCAGGACGGCGCCGATGACGTCGAGACCGGCGCCGCGCAGCACCACCTGGCCGTCGGGGCCGCACGCCGCGACCGTGGCGCACTCCTCCGGCAGCAACCGCTGGTCGTCGTCCACGGCGATCGTGTAGACGCCGGCCCGCGGCCCCTGCCGCAGCACCTGCGGCATCCCCGGCAGTCCCCGCAGGGCCTGGGCCCCGTCGACGACGAGCAGCACGTCGTACGGACGCGTGTCGAACGCGGCGAAAGCCGGAGGCTCCGGCCCGCCGAGGTCGTCCCAACCTGTCGGGATCTTGCCGAGCTCGGGGATCGCGGTGTTCTGGCGCTCATCGATGAGCGCGGCCAGCTCGCCGACCCGCCGGGCGGCCGACTCCGGATCGGCGCCGATCAGCGCGACGCACTCCTCGCCGCCGCGCGGGGCGCAGTGGGGCAGCCAGCGGGCCCAGCCCCAGCGGCGCTCGCCGTCGGGATGCGCGGAGAGGATCACGATGGTCAGGTCACGCGGGCTGTGGAGGGTCGCCGCCTGGCCGACCAGCCACCCGGCCAGGCCGGTGGCGTCGTCGCGGGGGCCGGTGACGCCCGCGACGCCGAGCCTGCGCATCGGCAGGCAGACCGGCACCGCCCGGGACACGGGCGGATCGATCGAGCCGCCCTGCTCCTCGCTCAGCTCCAGGTTGGCGGGCAGGTCGGCGAGCCCGATCCGCAGCCGGAGCGCGTCGTCGTCGTGGATCCTGCGCTCCCACAGCCGCCTGCGCGGGCCGATGGCGGTCAGCAGCACCTGGGCCGGGTCGGGCGAGTCGGACCGGCGCCGCCGCTCGTCCTCGGCCCTGGCGGCCTCCACCTCCTCGTCGTAGGCGGCCAGCAGGGCGCGGTATTCCTTCATCGCCTTGCGATGCTGTTTCTTGCCGTGGCGGCGGTCGCTCCACCACTGGCCGATCATGATGACCGGCGTCATCAGCGCGAACAGCAGGAAGTACCACTGGTTCAGCACGTACGCGAGCGTCACGCCGATGACGGCGGGCAGGAACGCGGCGAGCAGCTGCAGCCGCATCCCCTCGGCGCGGACGGGCTCCTTGGGCTTCTTGAACGTGCGCCTGCCGTCAGGGCGGCGCAGCCGCGGCGGCCGGTTGTAGGCGACGCCGCCCTCCAGCCGGGGGGTCAGGTGGGCGTCGCGTGGCTCGACAGCCGTCAGCGTGAACAGCGACGAGCCGCAGGCGAGCAGCGTGTCCTCCGGCCATTCGACGGCCTCGCCCAGCGGCCGGGAGCCCAGCTCGGGCGGCGGCCTGCGGGCCTCGGCGGCGAACGCGGCGGCCTCCCGCTCCGCCACCCGGGCGGAGAGCTCGGCGACCTCGTCGGCCCAGCGGCCCTTGAGCTTGATCCGCGCCTGTTCGGGAGCCATGCGCAGGGCGCGCTCCACGGTGATGGAGTCGGGGGTCACGCGGACGATCACCGCCTCGGGGGCGAGGGCGGGATCGGCCACCGCGATGGCGCACAGAGGGTCGGCGCCGATGACGTGGGCGCCCAGACCGAGCCGGTGCACCGCGCCGGCGGCGGGGCCGCCGACCACCCGGATCTCGGCGATCCCGGCGGGCTCCTCGACGATCGTCGCCCGGGCCAGCCGCGCGTCGAGGGCGACCTTGTCGCCGTCGTGCAGCACGGCCTTGGCGAGGGCACGCGGGTCGAGCGGCCGCCCGTTCCGCCAGAGCACGGCGCCCTCCCGCACGGAACCAGTGGAACCGGGCCCGGGTGAACCGGACGCGGGCCAGTCGGCAGAGGGCGAACCGGGCGCGGGCCGGCCGGACGCGGGCGAACTGGACACGGGCCAGCCGGACGGTGGCGAACCGGACGCCGGCCAGCCGGTCGGG
>NZ_JAPNNL010000142.1 GCF_027620315.1 Nonomuraea corallina
TTCACCCCATCGGGGTGAGCTTGCGAGATCTGGCTGCTTGATGTGACACGGCCAAGGACGTCGTACTCGAACCGGCTCACGAGCCCGGTCGGCTCGGTCTGCTCCCCGAGGTCACCGGATGCCGTGTAGCGCATGGTCCAGGTGTTGTTCTTCGGGTCGGTCCAGGTCTTCAGGAGGCCCGCCGGAGTCGTCCCGCTATTGACGGCCGGTTCGGTCCCGTCGGTGTACGTGACCGAGATCGATCGGCCATTGGGGAAGTCGAGAGTGGGCGGGGTCGTTTCCTTGATCTGCTCGCCGTACGCGTTGTACTCGATCTTCGTGAGGTATCTGTTGTCCGTCTCCCCCGACGAACGTGCGTCTCGATAGGTGAGTTGGCGGTCGTTCAGCGGATCGAACTCGTCATCCTCGTCCACGTGATAGGTGGCGTATTCCCTGTGGCAGGTATTCGAGGTCCTGCAGGTCCTGATGCTGAGCACGTTGCCGCGCTTGTCGTTGTACTGGCGGGTGACGTTGCCGTTCCGGTCCGTCACCCTGCTCAGGAAGCCGCCGGTGTCGTACTTGTACTCGGCCTTGAAGTTTTCCTGATCGATCTCATGGACTATGCGGTTTCCACGCCATTCGTCATATCCGTGGGTCACCGTGCCGTTCCGCGGATCAGTGACTTTGACAGTGGCGACCTTGTTGATCCAGTCCGTGCTCGGCTTTCCGAGCTGCCACGTTCCTCCGTGGCGGTCGGTGTGCGTCTTGAGACGATCAGTGGCTGTGTCGTAGGTGTTCTCCACCCAGACCCGTCCCGACGGCCGGGTGATCTTCTTCAGCTTGTTGGGCGCCACGGCACGAGCCGCATAGTGTCCCTGGATCTCGGTGCCGGTGAGGGGCTTCCCGTAAATGGCGAACTCATCGATCGAACCCTTGAAAGCGAAGGCACCACTGGTATTGGGACCCCCGGGCACGTCAGTGGACCACCGGTTGGCGCGGTCACCGCTGCCGATGTAGGCATCCGACCGATACTCAGGGTAGAGAGCTCCGTTGAGCTCGCCCATCGGTTGGCCGTCAAGAAAAAGCTGCTGGTGTGAGCCATTGACGTTCAGCACGACATGGTGCCACTGATCGTCATTGACTGCGTTGGCGCTGGTGATCGGCGTGTACACCCACGACCCGCTGCTGTTCCTGATGTTGCCCAACTGGCCGCGCAGCCGTCCATCGATACCGACATACAAGACGGGCTGCGTGGCCCCGAACTCGTAACCGAACTGGGCGGCGGAGAAGATGATGCCGTTCTGCGAGGTCTTGAACCAGCCTTCGATCGACACCTCGTCCCGGAGCCGGGCCAGCAGGTAGGGCGGCAGTGCGACATGCGACTTGGTGAAGCCGCCGGCGGTGTCCGTGCTGCCTTCCAGCGCCCCTGGGCGTCCTACGGTGACGCTGGTGTAGATACCGGCGCGTCCGTCGCTGCCTTCGTTGGCGGCCGGTTCGTGCTGGGCGTCTCCAAGCCGCCAGTATCCGACAGGGTCGGAGTCGCGGACAAGTCCTCGATAGCGTGACCCGTCCTGGTAGCTGTAGGTCGCGCAGTTGGGGGCGGCGACTGGAGCGCAGACCGATGTGAGGGTGTCGCCGCTGTAGCTGTAGGTCCAGGTAGCGCTCTCTCCGTCCACCGGGTCGGTGGATACGGACGCCACCCGTGAGCCTGACCAGGTGAAGTGGAGAGATCTCCCTCCAGCGCCTGTGGCGCGACCCAACTTGCCGTCGCTGCCGTACTCCAGCGTCTGCTCGCGGCCACGTGCGTCTGATATCCGTAGCAGGCGCCCCGACGAGTCGAATTGGAAACTGGTCGACGACTTGTCCATGAGGCGCCAGCCACCGCCGTCCACATCGGCGAGCCTGACGTGCATGCCTGGGGGCGGTTGGTAACTGCCGTCGCCCTTGTCAGCGAATCGCACCCGCCGACCATCTGGATAATGAATCAGAACGCCGTCCGGTTCCTCCATCAGTCTCATGTCCCAGACGGTCGTCCACCCCGCGCCGAAGATTCCATCGGTTCGGCTATCCAGGCTGTTGTACGTTCGGGTCACGGCAAGAGGCGGACCGGCTACGGAGACCTGTGCGTCCGTCACCGTCGTCGTGTAATTCCCGGCGATCGGGGAGAACTCCTGGGATCCTCCCGCTCCCAGGAGCGAGCTGCTCAAGGGCTGGCGAGCGCCCGTGGTGAATGACTGCCGTTCACTTTGATCCGAGTCACGACTTACGGGGTCGACGATACGCACCCACCACTCGTATTCTTGACCCCACTGGAGGTTGCCTGCCGGAACCCGCCAGGTGTTCTCCCCTGTTCGCTTGCCCGACTGAAAACACTCTGGGGTGGGCGGTGGATTCTCGGAGTCCGGGTCTTCCTCCAGTACTTCGCACACGTTGTAGTAGAAGTCAAAATCGGCTTGGGTGCCCCCGCCCATGCTGGTCGCCTCGACAGTGAGGAGGGGCGTCACCGTGCCCATGAGTGTGCCGTGTTCCGGATACGTGTCGTCAATCAGCGGCCAGCCCAGGACCTCTTGCTCACGTTGCTCGGCGCGAATAACGCCGGATGGCAGGCCTCTTGTAGCCGTCCCGTCTGTCGAAGCAAGCCGATCCTCCAATGGCAGAGCGCCTCGCACCGGCGCCTGCATGACCTGCTCTTCCCGTTCTGCCTGGTTGTGGACCTGAGTGGTCGATCCACTTACCACACTTGACAGAACGCCGGACGTTCCCCTCATCTGCACCGGTACGACCAACTCACCCTGGGCGGCGTAGTCCGTGGCCGCCACAAACGAATCGGCCTGGACGGGTCCAGCCGAAAGTGTGAACAGTCCTGGCAGCAGAGCCACCAGCATGAAGGAAACAAACAAGGCCGAACGAGCCCATGCCAAAGTCCGGCGCATACGCCATCACACTCCGACCCAACGAGGCATCAAAAGACGCCGACCGTCAACCCCACCCGGACGCCGGCAACGGGGATGCCTGACTCGCTCGGCTCGGAGCTATATACAAACGAACAGAGCGTAACTTCGGCATGATCACTCGACAAGAGTGAAATGAGTAATCATTCAGCGGCGGAATGCGACGTGTCCATTCGGCGCGTGGGCCAGGCGATGTCGTCGACCGCCAGGAACGGCTCGTCGGCCACCGTCGCCGGCGTCGCTCCGGTGAAGGCCATGACGTCGCGGTGGAGGTGCGACTGGTCGGCGTAGCCGGTCTCGGCCGCGACCCGGGCCGCGGCCTCGCCCGCGACCAGGCGGTGGGCGGCGTGGTCGAAGCGGACCAGTGTGGCGGCGCGTTTGGGCGGCAGCCCGAGCTGTGACCGGAACCGGTTCCACAGGCGTTTACGGCTCCATCCGATCTCGTCCGCCAGCCCGTCGACCCGGACCAGGCCACGGCCGCTGACGATCCGGTGCCAGGCCCACGCCACCTCCGGGTCCACGGGCGGCCCCGCCTCATGCAGGCGGGCGAGCAGCGCGTCCGCGCGTGCGAAGCGGTCCTGCCACGACGGGGCGTCCTCCAGCTCCTCGCGGATCCGGGACGACTCCCGGCCCCACAGGTCGTCGAGGGAGACCACGGCGCCGTCGAGGTCGGCCGGGGACACGCCCAGAACCGCGCGTGCGATCACCGGAGACAGGCGGACCTGCACGCACGCGACGTTCTCACCGCGCGCCCGGACCGCTCCCCCGGCCCCCGCCCCGGGCCCGGCGACGACGCTTCCCGACTGCCGCCCGCCGCCGGCGTCGTCCAGGACGGGCGTACCGGCTCCGAAAGCCAGCAGCAGCGTCACGGCCGGATGCGGCACCACCCGCAGCGCGTCCAGGTCATGGATGCGGAACCCGGCCATGGTGACCCCGTCCACCCGGCTGGCCCGTGGCGGGCAGGCGACCTCCCACACGGCCGTGCCATGCACGAATGTCCGCACCGCCCCATGCTACGTAAACCGTACGGGGGTGACATTCGTTCAATACCTCGCCCAGCACCGACGCCGACAGTGGACCCATGACTGTTTCTGACGACCGGTCGCGCATCGACGGCGACCCCGAGACCACCGTCCTGCCCTTGGACGACGGCGACATCCACGTGTACCAGGACGGCCCGCGCGATGCCCCCGCGCTCCTGCTCATCCACGGGTCGGCGTCCTCGGCCCGCTCCTGGGACGCGATGGTCCCGCTCATGACGGGATCTCATCGCGTCATCCGGATCGACCTGCTCGGGCACGGCCGGTCGGCCAAACCGGCCGGTCCCGGCTACGCGACCTCTGACCAGGCCAGCCGGGTCGGCGCGGCACTGGACCTGCTCGGCGTCGGCCACGTCACGGTAGTGGGCCATTCCAGCGGCGGCGCGGTCGCCACCGCCCTGGCCGAACAGCGGCCGGACCTGGTCACCGCGCTCGTACTGATCAACACCGGGCCCTCTCTGGCCTCCTTCATCGCGTCGGAGGCCGTCCCCATCAGCCCCGCGCAGTGGCCGCCCACAGCCGAGCAGATCCGCCAGTTCGCGAGCACCGGTTTCAGCCGCCCCGGCTATCAGATCCCGCGGGCGTTCCTGGACGACGTGCGCATGATGACCTATCACACGCTGGTCACGTCGATGCAGGGCACCACGGAGTATCTGGGCCGCCGACCGCTCCCGGATCGGCTGGCGGTGCTCGGCAAGCCATTACTGGTGATCTTCGGCGAGGACGACCGCAGGTGGCGGTCCACGTCCGCCGCCGACTACCGCGCCGTCCCCGGCGCGCGGGTCGAGCTGCTGCCCGGTGTCGGCCACACGCCCATCCTCGAGGACCCGGAGCGGACCGCCGCGCTCCTCCTGTCCTTCACCACACAGGTGGGCTGAACGAGCGACCGGAGCCGTCAGGTCCCGGTGCCGAAACCGTCGAGCGTCTCCCGTTCCTCAAGACTCTTCAGCTCCTGGAAGACCGTGATGTGCAGGCCGCCGGGGGTGTCGAGGCGGGCGTTCAACGACTGCCAGGGCGTGACGGTCGGCGGCGCGACCTCGTCGGCTCCGGCGGACACCAGGCGGTCGGCCGTCTCCCGCGTGTCGTCCACCTCGAACGCGACCCGGAACTTGGGCGCCACCTGACGGCCGACCTCCACGTCGTCGATCATCCGCTTCTGCGCCGGGTTGGCGATCTCCAGCGTCGCCCGTCCCGCCTCCAGGATCACCACCTCAGCTCCGTCACCCCCGGAGAAGGCCGCCTGCTCCGGCAACCCCAGCACGTCCCGGTAGAAGGCGACGGCCGCCTCGTAATCCTCCGCCTCCACCACCAGCCGCAACTGCCTGACAGCACCCGGCTTCCGCTCAGCTGACATCGTCATCCCTTCTCGGCAATCCTCGGCCCTGGACGTTCGTCTCATGTCGTCAAAATTCTGGCAGAACGGTCCTGTCAGGCCGCCGCTCGCGACATGGGCTTGACGCAGTGCCTCCCCAGCCTCTGTTGCACTTGTTTCGACTGTTGCGGATAATGCGATTATAGGAAGGGGGTCGCCATGGGAGGCATCCAGGTCAAGCGCTCGATCGAGCCGGGGTCGATGGACGCCCAGGTCGCAGCCCGAGCCGTCAGACGGATCAAGGACTATCTGATGAGACATCCCGAGAAGGAGGTCATCCCGGTTGCCGGGGAGATCGGCAACGAGGAGGCCCTGATTCTCCCGCGTGACGCCGTGAGCCTGCTGGCGTACATCCTGGCTCAGGCCGCGGAAGGCCGGGGCGTGTCGGTTGTTCCGTCCCACGCTGAGCTCACCACCCAGCAGGCGGCGGACATGCTGAACGTGTCCCGGCCGTACCTGATCAGATTGCTGGAGGACG
Source organism: Nonomuraea corallina (assembly GCF_027620315.1). Lineage (GTDB taxonomy): Bacteria > Actinomycetota > Actinomycetes > Streptosporangiales > Streptosporangiaceae > Nonomuraea > Nonomuraea corallina. Next base: position 5,821 of record NZ_JAPNNL010000142.1, read on the forward strand.
GCGCGGTCCCCTACCGGCTGGTGGGAAAGCACCGTCGCATCACCGTTGAGGATCTCATGGCGTACATACGGCGTGATGATCTGAAGCGGCGGTCCGCTGCCGACGACCTCGCCTCCCTTGGCCAGGAGCTGGGGATCTGACGTGGCCTTCGTCGTGGTCTACGACGCCAACGTCCTCTACGGCAACACTCTCCGGGACCTGCTCATCCGCATCGCGCAGGCCGACATCGTGCAAGCCAAGTGGACGAACGCAATCCTGGACGAGACGCTTCGTAACCTGGCGGCCGATCGCCCCGACATTCCGGCGGGCAAGCTCTCGAGATTGCGTGACCTCATGAACGCCGCAGTCCGAAACTGCCTGGTTGAGGGGGTACGAGCCGCTGATCGAAGGGCTGAAGCTTCCGGATCCGGATGACCGGCATGTACTCGCGGCCGCGATCAAGGCGGGCGCCCGGGTGATCGTCACATCCAATCATAAGGACTTCCCGGCGGAGGAACTAGCCACCTGGAATATGGAGGCCCAGTCGCCGGACGACTTCATCCATGATCAGATCGAGCTGGACGACCGGATCGTGTGGGCATGTGTCCAACGGATCGTGGACTCCCGCGTCAACCCGCCGGAGACGATCGAGGACGTGCTCAACGCGCTGGAGAGGGCCGGCTTGGTGGAGTCGGTCGCCGCACTGCGTAGCGGCCGGTTCGGCGCATGACGCTCTGCTCGCCGAAAGAGGCGGCGAGCAGCAAAGGCCTCTCACTGACCCTCCTGCCGTCCGATCATCTCATGCCCGGCAGATGCGGAAGAGGACCGGCCATGGGCGGGACACGGATGGGGAACGTGCCGGTTCGGGCAGCAGATCATGCCGAGGGTGACGAATCGGCCGCCGTGCAACCACTCGCCCCACTGCACGTCCACGCCCCGGCGCAGCAGGTCGCGGGCGGTCTCCAGCCGTTCCTCGACCGGGACCCGCTCCGGCAGCAGCAGCGCCGTGCGCGTCTTGTCGTACTCGTCGGCCAGCCACGCGACCGCCGGTGCCACCTCTTCGAAGGTGGCGGCCATCCGGGACCTGGGTTTGAGGAGCCAGTCGCCGGTGCGCATGGGTGGCAGCAGGGAGGCGGAGAAACCCGGTGAGGCAGGGCGGCGGTCGGCCTCGTTGGCACGTTCCACTCCCGGGCCGGTCCAGTGATAGCCGTGCCAGTGCATGGTGAGGCGCTCCCGGTAAGGTCTGGGGGGTGGCGGCCCCTGCATGCTTCGATCAGGCAGGGGCCGCCGTCTTCGCGGGTGAGGCTTACAGGATGGACAGCCCGGCGGCGCGAAGCTCGTTACCGGTGAACCGGAGCGTCCCGGCATCAGGGTTCTTCGAGTCACGCACCGCGTAGGCGTCCTCCACGCCCGGGATGGGGGCGATCAGGACACAGCTCTCCATGTCCTCCTCCTGCTGGTTGCCGCCGCATGCCCGGCTGAAGGACACGCCTTCGAGGTGACAGCCGTACAGATCCACCCGGTTCTCCTCTCGTCGATGAACGGTGACGTCATGGGTGCGCACCGTCACGGGGAGACCGTAACAGTCACACTGTAGTACGCCATGTCATGCAGCCGATCGCTAACTTATTCTGTGGCGACCTAGTGTGATGCACGTGGTGGAGCTGAAGCCGAATCGCCCCAGGTGGCGCCAGGTGTACGAGATCATTCGAGGTCGGATCGAGACCGGCGTGTACGCTCCTGGGGCCAAGATTCCCACCGTGCTGGAGCTGGTAGCGGAGTTCCAGATCGCCAACGTGACCGCGCAGAAGGTCTACAGGAAACTCCGCGAGGAGGGCCTGATCTACACCGAACCCGGCATGGGCAGTTTCGTGGTCGAAGAAGAAAGCGACCCTCTCCAGTCATAGAACGCGACCGTCATCGACGCGACGCGCAGCTTCGCGAGCGGCCACGCGTCCATGCGCGCGGCCGCTCGCGTAACGGACCGCAGGTCAGCTGAACGTGACGTCGCTGCAGAAGTAGTACGTCTGGTCCATGTGGGACGCCTTCCAGATCGTGTAGATCACGTGGCGGCCGGTGCGTGAGCCCTTGGTCAGGCCGGTGATCAGGTAGTTCTCGGCGGGCGCGTATCTGGGGGTCTCGCGGACGAGTTCCAGGTGGTTCCAGCCGAGCGGGGTCGTGGTGGCGTCGTAGCCCTGGCGGGTGATGTAGACCCTGATGTAGTCGGCGCCGTGGCGGGCCTGGTCCTGCAGCCGGAGGTTGAACGAGCTGCCGAGGCTCGTCGTGGTCCAGGCGCCGGGGGTGTCCATGGAGCGGTAGCGGCCGTCCTGGGTGCGGCCGGCGCTGCAGAGCTGGCCGTTGGGGACGGCGGCCTGGTGGTTGCCGCCGACGTTGTCGCGGTAGAGGCCGTTCCAGTTCCACATGGCGTTGGCGTTGTCCTGCCAGGCCTGCCAGCACATCGGGTCCTGCTGCCGCATGGCGGGGTTCTGGAAGTCGCTGCCCCAGCGCAGCCAGCAGCCGTAGTTGCGGGTGGCGGGGTCGACGATCGAGCCGTGCGCCGAGGCGGTGCCGGTCAGGGGCAGGGCGAGGAGGGTCACCGTGGCGGCGAGCAGCGCGAGGATGCGCCGCGCCCGGCGGCGGGGTCCGGCGTGCGACATAGTGCGGTCTCCGTGTTCCGGTAGGGGGCCGGGGGTGGGAGCGCTCCGTGCGGGTGACCGTATCTGACACGTGGAAGTCCACGCCAATGACATTCCAGGTCAAAGGTCGAACGTCGTGCCGGAACAGGGCGGATGAGCAGCGGAAAAGGCTTTCCGATCACGTTTCGTACGGCTGAAAATTTCAACGTCAGCAGTAGTGGAGAGCTCGCGTGCGGAAGTCCGCCGGTGAGAGGAAGGTGTCCACGTCGGCATGCTGGGTGGCCATCTGGATCAGGATCCTGTCCTCCGGGATCTCGGCGGCCATCGTGAACCGCGTTCCCGCCAGGTAGGCGTACGGCTCGGTCCGGTAGGCGCGGATCTCGTAGGACCGGCCCTCCCGCAGGTCCAGTGACCCTTCGGTGACCCGCCAGCCCGCGGGCGGCCGGGCCAGGCTCATGCGGTCCGTGTCGCCGGTGAGCGGCGGGGCCGAGATCTCCGCCTGGTCCAGCCGATCCTCACCGGTGACGTCGTAGATCACGACGCTGTCCGGCGGCTCGCCGTCACACCACAGGGCGAACATGGTCAGCTTGCCCTAGGCGTTCACGGTGACCCCGGTGAGGCCCATGACCTCGGGACTGGTGGGCACGGGGAAGCAGGCGGAGGTACCGACGACCAGCACTGCGGCAAGCGTCGCGCGCCACAGGCTCACGTGAGGTAACCGGGGTTGGCGACGGCGAGTTTGGCGCGTACGGCCTCCTTGAGCAAGGGCTCCAGCATGGGGTTGTCGTCGAGGCGGCCCTCGCGGATGGCGGCGGCGAGCTCGGCGTCGGAGGCGACGCCGAGGGCGGCCAGGCGGGTCTCGTGGTCGAGGGCCTGGGACGGGCCGAGCTCGATCTCGCGTTCGACCATGGCGAGGACGTTGATGGCGACCCTGGTGTGGAAGCGGACCCGGCCCTCGGTCGCCGGGAGCACATCGGAGGCGAGGAACTCGCGGACCGCGGCGACCAGCTGGGCGGATGTCGGGGCGTCATGCATGCCGTTCTCCGTTGACCGGACAGTCGTTTTCGGTTGAGATCCTTGCATGAGTTTCGCCGTTCCTGACAGAGTCCGCCCGTTGCGGGATGCCGTGTATGCGTTCATGACCGAACGAGTGGAGCCGGCCGAGCCCGCGCTGCACGAGGGCGGCCGGGAGGCGCTCCGCGAGCTGCAGGAGGAGGCGAAGAAGGAAGGGCTCTGGGCCCTCGGCCATCCGAAGGAGCTGGGCGGCGGCGGGCTGCCGTTCCTCGACTACGTGTACGTCAACGAGGTGCAGGGGCGCAGCGAGTACGGGCAGCTCGCGCTCGGCACGTACACCCTGCAGGACTCGCTCATGCTGTACGAGCACGCGACCGACGAGCAGCGGGAGCGGTATCTGGCGCCGCTGGTGCGGGCCGAGATCTCGCCGAGTTTCGCGATGACCGAGCCGGCGGTGTCGAGCAGCGACCCGACGCAGCTCGCGACGCGGGCGGTGCTCGACGGCGACGAATGGGTGATCAACGGGCACAAGTGGTTCACCACGGGCGCGTCGCAGGCGGCTTACACGACCGTGATGTGCCGGACCGAGGACGACGCGCCGCCGCACCTGGCGTTCTCGATGATCCTCGTCCCGACGGACACGCCCGGCTACACGATCGTGCGCGACACGCCGGTGCTCGGGCTGCACGGGTCGCACTGCGAGGTGCGGTACGAGAACGTGCGGGTCCCGGCGGGCAACCTGCTGGGGCGGCGCGGGCACGGGTTCGTGATCGCGCAGAAGCGGCTCGGGCCGGGGCGGATCTTCCACTGCATGCGGTGGCTGGGGCAGGCGCAGCGGGCGTTCGACCTGATGTGCCGCCGGTTGCACGAGCGGACCGCGTTCGGTGAGCCGCTGGCGAAGAAGCAGCTGATGCGCCAGCACGTGTTCGACTCGTACGCGGAGATCCAGGCGGCGCGGCTGCTGACGTTGCAGGCGGCGCAGGCGGTCGACGCCGGGAGTGACGCGCGGGTGGAGATCGGCGCGATCAAGGTCGTCGGGGCGCGGACGCTGCACAACGTCATCGACCGGGCGATCCAGGTGTACGGCGCGGCGGGGCTGACGCCGGACACGCCGCTGGACCGGATGTACCGGCACGCGCGGGCCGGGCGGATCTACGACGGGCCGGACGAGGTGCACGTCGACTCGGTGGGGCGGCGGATACTCGGCGAGTACGCGGCCGGCGGCACCTGGGAGTTCGGGCTCCGATGACGGACGCCGGCGCGGTGGTGCGGGAGGCCTTCGGCGACGGGGCCTCGGCCGAGGGGCTGGTGCGGCTGCCCGGCGGGGCGTCGCGGGAGACGTGGGCGCTGGACGCGGTCACGCCCGGCGGGGTACGGCATCCGCTGATCCTGCGGTCGGGGGCCGAGGGCGGGCTGGGCGCCGGGCTGAGCGCGGAGGCGCGGCTGATGCGGGCCGCGCGGGAGGCCGGGGTGCCGGTGCCCGGCGTGGTGGCCGAGGGCGGGTCGTACGTGCTCATGGAGCGGATCGACGGGGAGACGATCCCGCGGCGGATCCTGCGCGACGACGCCTACCGGGAGGCGCTGCCGAGGCTGGCCGGGCAGTGCGGGGAGGCGCTGGCGGCGATCCACCGGATGCCGCTGTCGGCGCTCCCCCAGGCCGGCGACGTGACCGGTGATCCCGGTGATCCGCTGGATCAGTACCGGGAGGCGCTGGACGCGACCGGGGAGCCGCATCCCGTCTTCGAGCTGGCGCTGCGCAGACTGGCCGCCGCGCGGCCGGACAGCGGCCGGCGGACCGTGGTGCACGGCGACTTCCGCAACGGCAACCTGATCGTCGGCCCTGAGGGCGTCCGGGCGGTGCTCGACTGGGAGCTGGCGCACGCCGGCGACCCGATGGAGGACCTCGGCTGGCTGTGCGTCAAAGCGTGGCGGTTCGGCTCGCCGCTGCCGGTGGGCGGCTTCGGCTCCTACGACGACCTCGTGACCTCGTACGAGAAGGCGTCGGGACACCCGGTGGACCGGGAGGCGCTGCGCTGGTGGGAGACGTTCGGGGTGCTCAAGTGGGGGGTCATCTGCGCCGTGCAGGCGCGGCGGCACCTGTCCGGCGAGTCGCGGTCGGTGGAGCTGGCGGCGATCGGCCGTCGGGTGTGCGAGAACGAGTGGGACCTGCTGGCCATGCTGGAGGAAAACCCGTTGCGGTGAGTGCTCCGGGCACCGCAGGCTGAGGCGGTGGCCATCCTGGAGGCGATCGAGCTGGTCAAGCGGTTCGGCCCGGTTCTCGCGGTCGACGGGCTGAGTTTCGAGGTCGGCGACGGGGAGGTCGTGGGGCTGCTGGGGCTCAACGGCGCCGGCAAGTCGACGACGCTGCACATGCTGCTCGGGCTGATCACTCCCGACGCGGGCCAGGTGCGGGTGTTCGGGCTGGATCTGGCGCGGCACCGCACCGAGGTGCTCAGCCAGGTCAACTTCGCCGCGAGCTACGTGGACCTGCCGGGGCCGCTGCTGGTGCACGAGGTGCTGGACGCGTTCGCCCGCCTGTACGCGGTGCGGCGGCCCCGCGCGCGGGTGGCGGAGATGATCGAGCTGCTGGAGCTGGGGCCGCTGCGCGACCGGCGGATGATGGACCTGTCGTCCGGCCAGCGCACCCGCGTCCAGCTGGCCAAGGCGCTGCTGAACGCGCCCCGGCTGCTGGTGCTGGACGAGCCGACGGCCAACCTGGACCCGGACGCGGGCGACCGGATCCGCGCCCTGCTGTCGCGGGGGTCGCGGGAGGGCGGCGGCGCGATGCTGATCACCTCGCACAACATGCGCGAGGTGGAACGGATGTGCGACCGCATCCACTTCATGGCGGCGGGGCGGATCGTGGCGACCGGGACGCCGGCCGAGCTGGCCGGCCACTACGGGGCCGAGGACCTGGAAGAGGTGTTCCTGAAGGTGGCGCGCGGATGACGGCCCTGACGCTGCCGCCACTCGGCTGGCCGGCCCGGTGGCAGCGGGTCCTCGGCGTGGTGCGGCGCGACTTCGCGGCGCTGCGCCGCAGCCCGATCAGGATGTTCGAGATCCTGTTCTGGCCGACGGTGGAGCTGCTGCTGTGGGGGTTCGTGACGCTGTTCCTGCAGACGCAGCGGGTGCCGTTCGTGGTCACGTTCCTGATCGGGGCCGTGCTGCTGTGGCAGGTGCTGCAGAAGGCGAGCAACGAGATCTCGATCGCGTTCCTGGAGGACATCTGGTCCAGGAACCTGCTGAACGTGCAGGTGAGCCCGCTGTCGAGTGTCGAGTACCTGGCCGGCCTGGTGCTGTTCTCGCTGGGCAAGGTGGCGTTCGCGATCACGGTGATGGGGGGGCTGGCCTACGCGCTGTACGGGTTCGGGGTGACGGGCCTGGGCGTGGGGCTGGTGCCGTTCATGGGGGTGCTGCTGGTGTTCGGCTGGTCGCTCGGGCTGGTCGGCATCTCGGCGGTGCTCAGGTTCGGCGAGAACGCCCAGGTGATCGCCTGGTCGCTGGTGTTCGTGGTGCAGCCGCTGGCCGGGATCTTCTATCCGGTCTCGGTGCTGCCGGAGCCGCTGCGGGTGGTGGCCTGGTTCACGCCCGCGTCCCACGTGTTCGAGGGCATGCGGACGGTCATGGCGGGCGGCGCGGTGCCGTGGGACCGGATGGCGTGGGCCACCGGGCTGAGCGTGGCGTGCGTGGGGGCGGCGATGGCGCTGTTCGGGTGGGCTCTGCGGTACGCGCGCGCCCACGGGAAGCTGTCCCGGTTCGGCGACTGACGGCGGGCCGGAGGCCTTCCGGTCTCGGGGGGTGCGCCGTGGAGCGCCGGCCGGTCGGCTGGCAGACTGCCCCCAGAGGAAACGCCATGGGAGGTCGACGTGTCCGACGAGTACGACGTCATCGTGATCGGAGCCGGCCCCGCCGGGGAGAACGTCGCCGACCGGGCGGTGCGCGGCGGGCTGTCCGCCGTGATCGTGGAGGAGCGCCTGGCCGGGGGCGAGTGCTCCTACTGGGCGTGCATCCCGAGCAAGGCGCTGCTGCGCCCGGTCGAGCTGGCCGCCGAGGTGTCCCGGGTGCCGGGCCTGGAGACGACGCCGATCGACACGCGGGCGGTGCTCGCCCGCCGCGACGAGGCGGTCAGCGGGTACGACGACGCCGGTCAGGTGCGGTGGGTGGAGAGCGTGCCGGCGGCGTTCGTGCGCGGCCGCGGCCGGCTCGACGGCCCGCGCCGGGTGGTCGTCGACCTCCCCGGCGGCGGCGAGCGGGTGCTGACCGCCCGCCACGCGGTGGTGCTGGCGACCGGCAGCGTCGCGTCGGTGCCGCCCGTGCCGGGGCTGCGGGAGGCGAAGCCGTGGACGAGCCACGAGGTGACCGCCGCCGCCTCCGTGCCCGGCCGGCTGGCGGTGATCGGCGGCGGCGTGGTCGGCTGCGAGATGGCGCAGGCCATGCACGGCCTGGGCGCCCGGCGGACGACGATGCTGGTGCGCGGCGGCGGGCTGCTGGACCGCATGGAGCCGTTCGCGGGTGAGCTGCTCGCCGAGTCGTTCAAGGAGTCGGGCATCGACGTGCGGCTGCGTACCGGGGTGGAGCGGGTGGAGCGGCCCGAACCGGGCGGCGAGGTGACCCTGCACCTGTCGCAGGGCCCGCCGGTCGTGGCCGACGAGGTGCTGGTGGCCACCGGCCGCAAGCCCGCCGTGCGGGGCCTGGGCCTGGAGACCGTCGGGCTGCCGCAGGACCGGCCGGTCGAGGTGGACGACAGCCTGCGCGCGACCGGGGTGGCGGACGGCTGGCTGTACGCGGTGGGCGACGTCAACGGGCGCAACCTGCTCACCCACATGGGCAAGTACCAGGGGCGGGCGTGCGGCGACGTGATCGCGGCCAGGGCCGCCGGGGCGCGGGACGACCTGCCCGCGATGCGCGCGTCCGCCGACGGGGCCGGGCCGCCGCAGGTGGTGTTCACCGACCCGCAGATCTGCTCGGTGGGCCGCACCGAGGCCGCCGCCCGCGAGGCCGGGTTCCGGGTGCGGGCGGTCGAGTACGACCTGGCGAGCGTGTCCGGCGCCTACCTGCTCGGCGACGGCTACCGTGGCCGGGCCAAGGCGGTGGTGGACGAGGACCGCGGGGTGCTGCTCGGCGTCACCTTCGCCGGGCCGGGCACGGCCGAGCTGCTGCACTCGGCGACCGTCGCGGTGATCGGCGAGGTGCCGCTGGAGCGGCTCTGGCACGCGGTGCCGTCGTTCCCCACGGTGAGCGAGGTGTGGCTGCGGCTGCTGGAGACCTACGGTCTCTGACCGCCGCGCAGGTAGGCGACGGTCATCTCGCCCACCATGCGGCGCAGCCTGTCGCGGTGCTCGGGCGCGGTCATGTCGCGCCCGAACAGCGCGCCGAAGGTGTGCTGGTTGGCCACCCGGAAGAAGCAGAACGCGCTGATCATCATGTGCACGTCGACGGCGTCGGCCTCGGTGGCGAAGTCGCCGCTCGCCTTGCCCGCCTCCAGGATGCGCTCGATGACGCCGAGGACGGGGGTGCCGAGGTTGGCCAGGGCCTGCGACTTGCGGATGTGCTCGGCCTCGTGGATGTTCTCGATCGCGACGAGCTTGATGAAGTCGCGGTGCGCGTCGTGGTGGTCGAACGTCAGCTCCGCCAGCGTGCGGATCGCCTCGACCGGCGCCAGGTGCTCCACGTCGAGCTCGCGCTCGGCGGCGCGGACCACCGAGTAGGCGTGCTCCAGGACGGCGATGTAGAGCTTCTCCTTGCTGCCGTAGTAGTAGTAGATCATGCGCTTGGTGGTGCGCATCAGCTCGGCGATCTCGTCCACCCGCGCCCCCGCGTAGCCGCGCCTGGCGAACTCCCGCAGGGCGACCTCGAGGATCTCCGCCCTGGTGCGGTCGGCGTCGCGCCGGCGCTCACCGGTGGCTGGCTGCGAGGTCATGTGGCTCCACGGGACGGCGGGGGGACGATGCGCCTCATCCTATGACCGCTCCGCGTGCTGCACCGCCAGCCGGACGGCCGCGTTGGCGGCGCCGTACCCGCCGTATCCGCCGATCCGCTGCACCAGTTCGAAGAAGACCTGCCCGGCGGTCACGGTGTACAGGTGGAGGAACTCTCCCCGCTCGTCCCTGTCGTACAGCAGCCCCAGCTCCCTGATCTCCGGGTCGGTCGCGTACCTGGCCTCCAGATGGTCGTGATAGTTGGCCGGGATGGGCAGCAGCAGGCCGGGATGCTCGGCGCGCAGCCGCCGGGCGAGCGCCCGCAGGTCGCGGACGGCGAACGCGACGTGCTGCCGGGGCGCCTGGTGGGCGCCCACCACCCTGGCGATGTTGACGACCAGGCGGGTGCCGCCGCCGGCCAGGGCGCGGCTGCGCAGCAGGCCGTACGGGTCGGCGACCTCCATGCTCTCCTGCGGGCGCAGCCCCAGCACGCTGCGGTAGAACAGCGACGCCTCGTCGAAGTGCTGCCACGGCTGGGTGAGCGCGACGTGATCGATCCCGGTCACGTCCCCGTCCGGTACGGGCGACTCACGCGGGAAGTCGGCCGTCCAGTCGGGGTGGTCGGCGTGGCCGGTGCGGCAGAAGAACAGCGCGGTCCCGTCCGGGGCGGCGATGGCGTCCAGCGGGGCGTCGCGGGGCGCGCGCTCGCGCGGCAGCACCGGCGCCAGCAGCGTCTCGGCCCGCTTCACCGACGCGGCCGGGTCGGGCGTCTCCAGCCCGATCGCCACCAGCCCCGGCTCCGTCTCTTCCGGCGTGGCGGTCCCTTCGGTCGCGGGGTTCGCGTTGAGGAGGACGCGGGCGCCGCCCTGCTCCCACAGCTCGACCGGTTTGGTGCGGTGGGTTCCGGTACGGGCGAAGCCGAGGGCCGACAGGAGGGCGGGGAGCTCGGCGGAGCCGCCGGTGGCCAGTTCGGCGAACGCGAACCCCGAGGGCACGACCGGCGGCGCGCCGGACGGCAGCAGCGCCTCCTCCAGCGCGATCAGCGAGCGCATCGCGTCCAGCGCGGTCCTGCGGGCGTCGGACTGGCGGAAGACGTCGTTGAACACCTCCAGCGACAGCGGCCCCGCGTACCCGGTGGCGAGCACGTGCCGTACCAGGCCGGTCACGTCGAAGCCGCCCTGGCCGGGGAAGCAGCGGTAGTGGCGGCTCCACTGCAGCACGTCCATGGCCAGCCGGGGCGCGTCGGCGAGCTGCAGGAAGAACACCTTCTCCCCGGGGATCGCCTCGATGCCGATGGGGTCGGAGCCGCGCGAGAGGATGTGGAAGCTGTCCAGGCAGACGCCCAGCCCCTGGTGGCCGGCCATCCGCACGATCCGCCAGGCGTGCAGGTACTCGTTGACGTGCCGGCCCCAGGCGAGCGCCTCGTAGGCGATCCGGATGCCGTGACCGGCGGCCCGTTCGGCGAGCAGGTGGAGCTGCTCGGCGGCGAGCGCGTCGTCGGGCAGGGCGTCCGGGGAGACGTTCGAGCAGACGAGCAGGGTGTCCGCGCCGAGCCGGGTCATCAGCTCCAGCGTGTGCTCGGCCCGGCGCAGGTTGCCCCGCAGCACGTCGCCTGGCACCGCCTCGAAGTCGCGCAGCGGCTGGTACAGGTCGATGCCGAGACCCAGGTCGGCGGCGCGCCGACGGATCTCCTCGGGCGGCAGCGGGCAGGCGATCAGGTCGTTCTCGAACACCTCCACCGCGTCGAAGCCGGCCGCGGCGACCGCCTCCAGCTTCTCGGGCAGCGTGCCGCTCACGGACACGGTCGCGATGGACTTGCGCATGGCGTCCTCCGGTGGGGTCGGGGTGCCGGCGAGCCGGTCGGGGGCTGACGGGTGATCAGGTGGTGACGAGTTCGGTCAGGTGGGCGAGCATCCGCTCGGCGTCCGGCTTCCTGCCGGTGAACAGGTGGAAGGCGTGGGCGGCCTGGAAGACGACCATGCCGCCGCCGTCGAGCGTGCGGCAGCCCAGGGCGCGGGCGCGGCGCAGCAGTTCGGTCTCCAGCGGCCGGTAGACGATGTCGGCCACCCACAGGCCGGGGCGGAGCAGGGCGGCGGGCAGCGGCATCCCGGGGTGCTCCGCCATCCCGGTGGGGGTGGCGTGCACCAGCCCGTCCGCGTCCGGCAGCAGGGCGGGCAGGTCGCCGGGGACGGCGGGGCGCGCCCGGCCTTGGCCGAACCTGCCGGCCAGGTCCGCCGCGAGCGTCCGCGCCCGCTCCGGCTCCGCGTCCACCACCGTCAGCTCCTCCACGCCCAGGGTGAGCAGCGCGTGCCCGACGGCCGCCCCGGCCCCGCCCGCGCCGAGTTGCGTCACTCTGCCGGTGGGCGCGCCGGGCAGGTCGCGGGCGAACGACTCGGCGAAGCCGGTCCAGTCGGTGTTGTGCCCGACGGCGCGGTCGCCGTCGAACACCACCGTGTTGACCGCGCCCAGGGTGGCCGCGTCGGCGGACAGCTCGTCCAGGTGCGGGAGCACGGCGCGCTTGCACGGGTGGGTGATGTTGAGCCCGTCGAAGCCCAGCCGCCGCGCGGCCCGGAGCAGCTCCCCCACCTCGTCCGCGGCATCCGCCTCGATCAGCCGGTAGACGTAGGGGATGCCGAGGCGGGACGCCTCCCGCTCGTGCAGGGCGGGACTGAGCGACGGCCCGATGCCGGAGCCGATGAGCCCGATCAGGTAGGAGGTCATGCTCACCCTCAGGGATTATGTACGAACTAGTGAGTTAGTCATAACATCCCGGAGACCGCTCCGTGAAGACGCCCTTGACACGAGATGGCGGTCACAGGACCATGGCGAGCAATTAACTATCTAGTTCGTAACAAGTGAACGGCCCAAGACGGGGGGCACGGGCCCGCACTGAACGACGCCGCACCCCAGGGAGCCATCGTGACCGACCAACCCCCCGGTGCCCGCCAGGGCACGCCGCGCAAGGCGGCCGTCGCGGCCTGGATCGGCAGCGCGCTGGAGTACTACGACTTCTTCATCTACGGCAGCGCCGCCGCCCTCATCTTCTCCAAGGTGTTCTTCGACGAGTCCGATCCTGCCACGGCGACCCTCCAGTCGCTGGCCAGCTTCGGCGTCGCCTACGCCGCCCGGCCCGTCGGCGCGTTCTTCCTCGGCCACTACGGCGACCGGTTCGGCCGCAAGCGCATCATGGTGTTCACGCTCATCCTCATGGGCGTGTCGACGTTCCTCATCGGCTGCCTGCCGACCCGCGACCAGATCGGCGACCTCGCCCCGGTGCTGCTGGTCGTGCTGCGCGTCCTGCAGGGCCTGTCGGCCGCCGGCGAGCAGGCCAGCGCGAACTCCATGACCCTGGAGCACGCCCCGGAGCACCGGCGCGGCTACTACACCAGCTTCACCCTCAACGGCACCCAGTTCGGCCAGATCCTGGCCACCGTGGTCTTCATCCCGGTCGCGGCCATGCCGGAGGAGCAGCTGCTGTCGTGGGGCTGGCGGGTGCCGTTCTGGATGAGCGTGGTGGTGGCCGTGGTCGGCTGGGTGATCCGGCGCAAGCTGGAGGAGACGCCGGCGTTCGAGCGGGAGGTGGCCGAGGGCACGGTGCCGCGGATGCCGCTGTCCGTGCTCTTCCGCGACCACTGGGCGAGCGTGCTGCGGGTGGTGTGCGCGGCGCTGATCGCGACGGTCAGCACGATCTTCACCGTGTGGGCGCTCAACTACGCCGTCGAGAACGTCGGCCTGGACCGGGCCACCATGCTCTGGGTGAGCACCGTGGCCAACGCCTCGGCGCTGCTGGCCATCCCGCTGTGGGCGACGCTGTCGGACCGGATCGGCCGCAAGCCGGTGTTCCTCATCGGGGCCGTCGGCAGCCCGATCATGATCTTCGCCTACCTGGCGGCGATCAACTCCGGCAGCTACCCGATGATCTTCCTGGTCGGCATCCTCACCCTCGGCGTCGTCTACAGCGCCTCCAACGGCATCTGGCCCTCGCTCTACGGCGAGATGTTCACCACCAGGGTGCGGCTGTCGGGCATGGCCATCGGCACCCAGATCGGCTTCGCCATCGCCGGCTTCGCGGTCGCCTCGGCCGCCGGCATCGTCTCCCCCGAGGGCTGGCTCGGCCTGCAGGGCTGGGTGGGCGTGGGCATCTTCACCGCCATCCTGTGCGCGATCAGCGCGACGGCGGTGGCGACCGCCCGCGAGACGCACAAGGTCCCCACGGACCAGCTCGGCCTCAAGCCCGCCGACCGCGCCACCCCCGTCGGCTGACCCCTCCCCCCCGGGGGGGGGGCCGCCCCCCCCCCCCCCCCCGGCCGCCCCCCCCCCCGGGGGGGGGCCCCCGTGCCGTTCTCCGTGCGCGCACTTGGCGTCCCGTACGGGGCCGT
>NZ_JAPNNL010000143.1 GCF_027620315.1 Nonomuraea corallina
GACCGGGGTCAGTCGACCGCCATCTCGCCCAGGAGCGACCAGTCGTCCTGCGGGACGGTGACGTTGACGATCCTCGGCGTCTCCGCCAGATGCGGAGGCAGGTCCCGCTGCGCCTGGCGGAAGTGGTCCGACTGGACGTGCGCGGCCCCCGCCTCGTCGTCCCTGAACGCCTCCACCAGCACGTACTCGTTCGGGTCGGCCAGGCTGCGCGACCAGTCGAACCACAGGCAGCCGGGCTCGGCGCGGGTGGCCTCGGTGAACTCCGAGGTGATCTCGGCCCACCGGTCGGCCGACTCGGGACGGACGCGGAACTTGGCGGTGATGAAGATCATTTAAGCTCTCTCGTCGTGATGGGTGTCGTTACCCATGGTAGGGCGAACCCTGCCGCTGACCAGGCATTCGGCGGGTGAACGCCCGGGTACGGACCGGCTCGGATCGATCGTTCGGAGCCGCCATGACCGTCACCCGCCCGCGCGTGCCCGCCCTCACGCCCCGGCGTCTGCCCGTGCCCGCGCCCCTGCTGTCGCTGGTCCTCGTGGGGATCCTGTACGCGGTCGCGCAACTGGTCATCGTGTCGCCGTGGACGGGGATCGGCTGGGACGAGACCGTCTACGCCAGCCAGTACGCCGCGCACGCGCCGCCCGCCGTGTTCAGCGCGCCCCGGGCTCGCGGGGTGCCGCTGCTGGTGGCGCCCGTCGTGGCGGTCACCGATTCGGTGCCGGCCCTGCGGCTGTACCTGACGGCGGTGTCGTCACTGGCCCTGGTCGGCGCGTTCGCGGTCTGGCTGCGGGTGCGCTCCGGCCCCTGGGTGCCGCTGGCCGCCCTGCTCTTCGCGTCCTGCTGGCTGTCGCTGTTCTACGGCAACGAGGCCATGCCCAACCTGTACGTGGCGCTCGGCGCGGTCGCGGCCACCGGGTTCTTCGTGCTCGCCGCGCGGACCGGCTCGGCCGCGGCGCTGACGGGGCTGGCGGCCGCGTTCTCGGTGGTGTCGCTCATGCGGCCGTCCGACGCGGTGGTCGCCGCGGCGCCGCTGGGCGTCGCGGCGCTGTTCACCCGGCGGCGGCTGCCGCTGCTCGCCGCCGTCGCCGTCGGCCTGGCCGTGGGCTGGGGGCAGTGGCTGGCCGAGGCGGTGACCTCCTACGGCGGGATCGCCGAGCGGATGCGGGCCGCCGAGGGAGCCAACCTGACCGGGCTGACCCTGTCGGTCGCCGAGCACGCGCGCGCCCTGGACGGGCCGTCGCTCTGCCGGTTCGGGACGCCGTGCGGGGACGTGTCGCCGGTCGCGCTGATCTGGTGGCTGGCGATCCCCGCGATGGCCGCGCTCGGGGTGTGGTGGGCCTGGCGGCGGCATCGGGCGGCGCCGGTCGCCCTGGCCGCGGTCACCGGGCTGGCCGTCGCGCTGCCGTACCTGTTCTACGTGGACTACGCGGCCCCGCGCTTCCTCATGCCCGCGTACGCGCTGCTGGCGCTGCCGGTCGCGGAGGCGGCGATCGGCCTGGCGCGGACGCGCGGGCCACTGGCCGCGCTCGCGGCGGCGGGGGTGCTCGCCCACCTGGCCCTGCAGGGCGCGTACGCGCACCGCATGGCCGGGAACGCGCGCGAGACCCGCGAGGAGATCCGGCTGGCGGGCGAGGAACTGCGGCGGCTCGGCGTGCGCCCGCCGTGCCTGGTGTACGGGCAGTCGGGGGTGCAGCTCGGCTACCAGCTGGGCTGCCGCTCGCACGGCGTCATGCAGCGCTTCGGCGCCCGGCCGCCGGCGCGGGTCAGGCAGGCGGCCGCCGCGGGCGAGCGGGTCGTCCTGGTCCACCGGAGCCTGCCGGCGCCCTCGTACGCCCGGTCCTGGCAGGAGAGGGCCCTGGCGGGCGACTGGAAGGCGCGGTTCGCCCCGCCGGGCCGGCCCTGATCAGTCCGGTTCGCGGGTGGCGTGCTCCGGCGGGAGGGTCGGCTTGAGCGTCGGGCCCGACTGCCTGGGCGAAGGGCTGGACGTGGGCGTCGGGGTGCCCGAGGGCGACGCGGGCAGGGTGGCGTACTGGCCGTCCCGCGGCAGCACCGGCACCATCAGCCGCATCTGGCCCGCGTCGCGGAAGACGAACGTCATCGGCACGTAGCTGCCGCTGATGCCGCCGGCCATGCCGATGGGCCGTTCCGCGCTGCTGCCGGCCTCGTTGGGGCGCAGCTCGACCGGCGCCACCAGGCGGACGGTCCCGCCGCCCTCCACGGTGACCCGCTCCAGCCGGTCGGGCTCCTTGCGGTCGTTGATCAGCACGGCGTACAGAGCCTGCTCACCGGACGACCCGGCACCCGGTGAGCCGGTGGGTGAATTCGTCGGGGATGCCGTCGGGGATCCTGGGGGTGACCCCGCGGGTGACCCCGCGGGTGACCCCGCGGGTGACGCCGTGGGCGAGGCCGTGGGCGAGGCGGTGGTCGAGTCGCCGAGCAGGAACGCGTTGCGCACGTGCATTCCCCGCACGTCCCCGTTCGCCCCGTCGTTCCCGGGCAGGTGCAGGCGGGCGGGGTCGTTGTCGTCGAGCGAGCTGGAGCACCCGGTCGCGGCCAGGGTGAGGGCGGCGGCGCAGGCGAGCAGGCGCGTGGACATGCTGGACATGTCAGGGCGCTACCCCCGCCACGGGCGGCGAACCTGTCCCCGGCGCCTTCGTGACGGAAAACGGGACTGCCGCAAAGACGCGGCGTACCGGATCAGCGCCGCGGCGGGCCTGGTCGGATCGGCCGCCACGGGGTTTCCGCTCGCTCGCGGGCGGGCACGGGTCTACGCCCAAGGGCCGGACGAGGACGGAGGGGGATCATCGTGGCGGGCGAGCTTGCGGGAGTGGCGGGGCTGATGTACGAGTTCGGGCTGCTCAAGCGCTACAGGCGCACCGGCTGGCTGGTGGCCGGGGTGCGCGATCCGGAGAGCATCGCCGACCACTCCTTCCGCACCGCCGTCATCGCCGGCATGATCGCCAAGCTGGAGGGCGGCAACCCGGAACGGGCCGCGTTCATGAGCCTCTTCCACGACACGCAGGAAACCCGCATCACCGACATCCCGTACATCGGCAAGCGGTACCTCAAGCCGGCCTCCAACGAGGAGGTCACCGCCGACCAGACGCGCGCCCTGCCGGGGGAGGTGGCCGGGATGGTGAGTGACGCCGTCCGGGAGTACGAGGAGAAGGCCAGCCTGGAGGCGGTGTGCGCGCGTGACGCGGACAAGCTGGAGTGCCTGATCCAGGCGGTGGAGTACCGCGAGCAGGGCAACCAGAACGTGCAGCCGTGGATCGACAGCTCGCTGGCCGCGCTGAGGACGCCCACCGGCAAGCGCCTGGCCGAGGAGGCGCTGCGCACCGGCACACTAAAGTGGATCATGCCGGTGCTCAACGGCGACTGACGGGCGTACGCGAAAGGCCCCGGTCCTTGCTCATACCGGGGCCTTCGTCGCGCGCTACCTCCCAGGATCTCCATGACATTTCATATCACAAAATTTCGTCCCATGAGTCAGATTTGCGAAATGTCGGATTTAAACGGGTTGAGAGGGCGTCCGTCTCTCTGCTGAGCTGAACGACGGACCCGTAACCCGAAACCAGGAGCAACAATGCGAGCGACTTTCATGTCCATCCCGCCGAAGACGACCTTCTACGCACAGGACATGACGCTCCGTGAAAACACTCAGTCTCGGGATCCTCGCCCATGTCGACGTCGGTAAGACGAGCCTGACCGAGCGGCTGCTGCACGCCGCGGGAGTCATCGACGAACTCGGCAGCGTCGACGCGGGCAGCACCCGCACCGACACCCTCGCGCTCGAACGCCGGCGCGGCATCACGATCAGATCCGCCGTCGTCTCCTTCCCCATCGGCGACGTGACCGTCAACTTGATCGACACGCCGGGCCACCCCGACTTCATCGCCGAGGTCGAACGCGTGCTGGACGTGCTCGACGGCGCCGTGCTCGTGATCTCCGCCGTCGAGGGCGTGCAGGCCCAGACCCGGGTGCTCATGCGGACGCTGCGGCGGCTCCGCCTGCCCACCCTGATCTTCGTCAACAAGATCGACCGTCGCGGCGCGGCGTACGGCGAGGTCCTCGACGGCATCAGGGACCGGCTCGCCCCGTCGAGCGTCGCCCTGTCGGCCGTCACCGGCCTCGGCACCCGCGCCGCCGCCGTCACCCCGGCCGCCGACCCGCGCCTGGCCGAACTGCTCGCCGACCACGACGAGACCCTGCTCGCCGCGTACGTCGACGACCGGCCCGTCACGGCCGGCCGGTTGCGCCGCGCGCTCACCCGCCAGGCCCGCGCCGGCCTGGCGCACCCGGTGTTCTTCGGCTCGGCCATCACCGGGGCGGGCGTGCCCGCGCTCATGGAGGGCGTGCGCGACCTGCTGCCCGCCGCGGAGCGTGACGAGAGCGGCCCGCCGTCGGGCGTCGTGTTCAAGGTCGAACGCGGGCCGGCGGGGGAGCGGCTCGCCTACGTCCGCATGTTCTCCGGGACGCTCCGGGTCCGCGACACCCTGCCCGGCCACGGCAAGGTGACCGCGATCGCCGTGTTCGACCGGGGCGCGGCGGTCCGGGCGGACGCGGTCGGCGCGGGGCGGATCGGGCTGCTGTCAGGACTCGGCCGCGTCCGCGTGGGTGACCGTGTCGGCCCGGCTCGCGGCCCGGCCCGCCGTCACTTCCCGCCGCCCTCGCTGGAGACCGTGGTCGTGCCCGCGCGGGCCGCCGACCGGGGCGCCCTGCACGCCGCGCTCACCCAGCTCGCCGAGCAGGACCCCCTGATCGGCCTGCGGCAGGACGACGTCCGGCGGGAGACCTCCGTGTCCCTGTACGGGGAGGTGCAGAAGGAGGTGATCCAGCAGACGCTGGCCGAGGAGTACGGGCTGGAGGTCACGTTCGAGGAGACCACCGTGATCTGCGTCGAACGCCCGGCCGGCACCGGCTCCGCGGTCGAGGTCATCGCCCAGGACGGCAACCCGTTCCTCGGCACCGTCGGGCTGCGCGTCGAACCCGGCCCGATCGGGTCGGGGGTGACGTTCCGGCTGGAGGTGGAGCCGGGGTCGATGCCGCACACGTTCATGCGCGCCGTCGAGGAGACGGCGCGGCAGACGCTGCGGCAGGGCCTGCACGGCTGGGAGGTGATCGACTGCATGGTCACCCTCACCCACACCGGCTACTGGGCGCGGCAGAGCCACTCCCACGGCGTGTTCGACAAGAGCATGTCCAGCACCGCCGGCGACTTCCGCGACCTGACGCCGCTGGTGCTGATGGACGCGCTCAAGCGGGCCGGCACCCGCGTGCACGAGCCGCTGCACCGCTTCCACCTGGAGATCCCCGCCGACCTGCTCGGCGGCGTGCTGCCGGTGCTGTCCCGGCTGCGCGCCGTGCCGGCCGGCTCGCTGCCGCGCGGTGACGCGTATGTGATCGACGGTACGGTGCCGGCGGCGCGGGTCCACGAGCTGGAGCGGGCGCTGCCCGCGCTGACCCGCGGCGAAGGCGTCCTGGAGACCGCCTTCGACCGCTACCAGCGGGTGTCCGGACCGCCGCCGTCCCGCCGCCGCGTCGGCCACGACCCGCGCGACCGGAAGGAGTACCTGCTGCGCGTGGTCCGCCTGGTCTAGGCGGAGCCGGACCGCGCGGGCGTCCGCGCGGTCCGGGGCAGCCGGTAGGCCCACTGCCACGCGGCCTCCATCGGCCCCCGCTCGAGGTGAAAATCCAGATGTTGTGCCGAGCGTGCCCGCGATGGCGACGCCCCTGAGCACGTCCAGTGCTTCGATCCGGTTACCGTCCACCCTTTCCACGATGCCGTCGCGGGCAGGGGCGGACTTCGTCGCGAGGACTGATCCGCCCGTACATCGATCGATCTATTCGGGGCAGCTGCACGGGATGAGATTCGGAAACTGGGACATCAGGCCGCTCGGCGGCGGCGTGGGCTGCCTCACCATGATCATCGTGTCGGTCGTGCTGTCGGTGCTCCTGACCCTGGTCCTCAATCTGGTCCTGTAGCCGACATGTCCTACCCTGTTGGCGTGATTCGCTCTGCCACCCCTGCTGACGTGCCCGCCATCCACCAGATGATCCGCGAACTGGCCGACTACGAGAAGGCGCTCGACGAGGCGCGGGCCACCGAGGAGCAGCTCCACCGGGCGCTGTTCGGTCCCGAGCCCAAGGTCTTCGCCCACATGGCCGAGGACGACGGGGGCGAGGTGGTCGGCTTCGCGCTGTGGTTCCTGAGCTTCTCCACCTGGACCGGCACCCACGGCGTCTATCTGGAGGACCTCTACGTGCGCCCCCAGCACCGCGGCGGCGGCCACGGCAAGGCGCTCCTGGCCGAGCTGGCCCGGATCTGCGTCGAGCGCGGGTACGAGCGCTTCGAATGGTCCGTGCTCGACTGGAACGAGCCATCGATCAACTTCTACCGGTCCATCGGCGCCGTCCCCTGCGACGACTGGGTCCGCTACCGCCTCAGCGGCGACTCCCTGGAGCGGTTCGGCCTGGCCCGCGCCTCGAACTGAGCGGGCCGGTCCGTACATCGAACTGATACCTGTTCAGGCATGGGGGATCGTGAGGCGTCCTTACGATGGCACGGTCCAATTTTCCTGTTTCGCCCCTGGAGCCTCCATGCGTCTCCGATCCCTCACCACCGCGGCCGTGCTGGCCGCCGGTCTGGTCGCCGGGTCACAGCCCGCCCACGCGGCGGGCCCGGCCGTCAAGATCACCAAGATCTACTACGACTCGCCCGGCTCGCCGGACAACGGCGCGAACAAGAGCCTGAACGGCGAGTACGTGCAGCTCAAGAACACCGGCAGGACGAGCGTCAACCTCAAGGACTGGACCGTCCGCGACGAGACGAAGCGGCCCGACCACGTCTACACCTTCGGCAGGTTAACCCTCAAGCCCGGCAGGACGATCACCCTGCGCACGGGCCGGGGCAAGGACACCGGCACCACCCTGTACTGGGGCAGGAGCGGCGGCGGAACCTTCGCCTACATCTGGAACCAGACCCGGGACACCGCCTACCTGCGCAACGCCGCGGGCAAGCTGGTCGACTCCTGCTCGTACAACTCGTCGGCGCGCGACTACAAGATCTGCTGATCCGTCGCCCGCAAGCGGGAAGGCCCGCAGTCCCCCCGGGGCTGCGGGCCTTCCCGGAAGTCACATTCCGGTTCCGGCGTGCACCCGTTCGGTGGTCCTGCTCTGGTTGTACAGCTCGTCGCGGCCCTCCTTGTCGAGCTCACGGTGCGTCTCCTCGATGCGGAGCGCGACGCCTATGGCGAAGAACGTGGGCGCCCACTCGCCGATGAAGATCCCCCAGCGGTCGGCGCGATCCAGGTCCGCGCCTTCGTAGTTCTTCGACATCATCCAGCTGGCGAGGGCCAGGCCGACGGAGCCGAGACCTGCCAGATACATGTGATTTGACTTGATGCCCATCTTGTGGAGCGATTTGATCATGATGTCCCCCCTTGCTGTGAATGCTGTTCCCCTGACCCGGGAGAGGTAACCCCCGCACGCGCCGAGAGGGTCCGCAGGGCTTCCAGCAGCTCAGGGGGGTCGTCGACGGTGAAGTCCGCGTCCAGGGCGAGGATGTGCAGCGCCAGCCGCGCCGGGGTCTCGCCGCCCGCGTGCACCACGCACGTCCGCTCGTCCACGCTCTCGACGAGCACCGACTCCGGCAGGTGGGGTGCGATGGCGGAGACGGGCGCGTGCACGGTGACGCGCGCCCGGTACCGCATCAGCGCCGTGTCGACCCCCTGGGGCACGATCGACGCGGGCGGCTCCTCCCGGAGGGCGAACCGCGGCCCGCCGGGCGTCCGCACCGCGATCCGGTCGACCCGGAACGTCCGCCAGTCGTCCCGGTCCACGTCCCAGCCGATCAGGTACCACCGCCGCCCGGTGTGCACCAGCCGGTACGGCTCCACGTCCCGCACCCGCTCGGCCCCGTCGTGCGTCCGGTAGCCGAACCGCAGCCGGTGCCGGTCGCGGCAGGCGGCGGCGACGGTGGTCAGCGTCTCGGCGGAGACCGCCGGCCCGCCCTGCGGCAGGGACACGGTGGCCGCGTGCAGCGCCCGCACCCGGCGGCGCAGCCGGTCGGGCAGCACCTGCTCCAGCTTGGCCAGGGCGCGCAGGGACGTCTCCTCGATGCCCTCCACCGCGCCGGCGGTGCGCAGCCCGATCGCGACCGCCACCGCCTCCTCGTCGTCCAGGAGCAGCGGCGGCAACTTCGCCCCGGCGCCGAGCCGGTAACCCCCGGTCACCCCCGGCGCGGCGTGCACCGGATAGCCGAGGCCGCGCAGCTTGCCGATGTCGTAGCGCACCGTCCGGGGGCTGACCTGGAGGCGCTCGGCCAGGTCGGCGCCGGTCCAGACAGGCCGGGTCTGCAGGAGCGCCAGCAGGCGGAGCAGCCGCGCGGAAGTTTCCAGCATGGCCTGATTTTTCTAGAAATAGCGGCAAAAATCCTGCCGCATTCCCTGGAACGGTGAGCCCATGACGATCAGGGAGTTCCACCTCGACATCCCCCAGGCCGACCTCGACGACCTGCGCGAGCGGCTGAGCCGGACGCGTTACCCCGTACAGACCCCGGGTGCGGGCCCCGAGCGCGGCATGACGGTCGCGGAGCTGCGCGAGCTGGCCGAGTACTGGGCCACCGGCTACGACTGGCGGGCGCACGAGGCCCGGCTCAACGCCCACCCCCAGTACGTCACCGAGATCGACGGCCAGGACGTCCACTTCCTGCACGTGCGCTCGCCCGAGCCGGACGCCACCCCGCTGGTCCTCACCCACGGCTGGCCCGGTTCGGTCGTCGAGTTCCTCGACATGATCGGGCCGCTGACCGACCCGCGGGCGCACGGCGGCGACCCGGCCGACGCCTTCCACCTGGTGATCCCGTCCGTGCCCGGCTTCGGCTTCTCCGCCCCGCTGACCAGCTCCGGCTGGACCCTCAACCGGATCGCCCGCGCCTGGGCCGCGTTGATGGCCGGGCTCGGGTACGAGCGCTACGGCGCGCAGGGCGGCGACTGGGGGTCCGGGATCTCCCGCGAGCTGGGGCTGATCGACCCGGAGCACGTGATCGGCGTCCACGTGAACTACCTCATGACGTTCCCCTCCGGCGACGTCGGCGACTTCGGCGAGGACGACCAGGAGCGGCTCGCCAAGCTGGAGGAGTTCACCGGCGACCGGGGCGGCTACATGGCGATCCAGTCGACCCGGCCGCAGACGCTCGGGTTCGGGCTGGCCGACTCGCCGGTGGGGCAGCTCGCCTGGATCGCGGAGAAGTTCCGCGACTGGACGGACCGGCCGGTGGACCGGGACCGGCTGCTCACGAACGTCATGCTCTACTGGCTGACGAACACGGCCGACTCGGCGGCGCAGATCTACTGGGAGTTCGCCCACGCCTGGTCGATGCCGCAGCCGTCGCCCACCCCGCTCGGCGTCGCGGTCTTCCCGCACGACATCGTGCTGCCGATCCGGAAGCTGGCCGAGCAGATGGACAAGGTGGTTCACTGGACCGAGTTCGCGACCGGCGGCCACTTCGCCGCCCTGGAGGAGCCGGAGCTGCTGGTCGGCGACGTCCGCGCCTTCTTCAGAGGTCTTCGTTAACGGCGTGTTTCCGCTGTGACGCATATGTATTGCCTGTTGCCCGGGTGAGTTACTGGTAACGAACGCACAGCGCCGATCCGTCTTTGTGCGTAACCCCGGATTCCTACGTTCGAGTCAGCTCAGAACGTAGGAGGAATGATGGCGCGCTGGATAGCCGAATGGCATCCCGACGACGCGGCCTTCTGGCGGACCACCGGCCGGAAGGTCGCCCGGCGCAACCTGGTCTTCTCGATCCTGGCCGAACATCTCGGGTTCACCGTCTGGACCCTGTGGAGCATCGTGGCCGCCCAGATGGGCGCCTACGCCTTCACCACCGACCAGCTCTTCTGGCTCGTCGCGCTGCCCAACCTGATCGGGTCGGTGCTGCGGGTGCCGTACACGTTCGGGCCGGCCAGGTTCGGCGGGCGCACCTTCACCGTCGTCAGCGCGCTGCTGCTGCTCGTCCCCGCCGTGCTGCTCGGCCTGGCGGTGAGCGACCCGGGCACGCCGTACTGGATGTTCCTGCTGATCGCGGCCACGGCCGGCGTCGGCGGCGGGAACTTCGCCTCCAGCATGGCCAACATCACCTACTTCTACCCGCGCGCCCAGCAGGGCGTCGCGCTCGGCCTGAACGCGGCCGGCGGCAACATCGGCGTCAGCTCGGTGCAGCTCGTCATGCCGCTGGTGATCGGCGCGTTCGGGCTGGCCGCCGCCGGGTGGTTCTGGCTGCCGTTCATCGTGATCGCCGCCGCCTGCGCGTGGTTCTTCATGGACAACCTGGCCAGCGCCAAGGCCAGCCCGCGCGAGCAGCTCGCGGTGACCGGCCGCGCCCAGACGTGGGTGATGTCGTTCCTGTACGTGGGCACGTTCGGCTCGTTCATCGGCTACTCGACCGCCTTCCCGCTATTGAGCACGAGCCTGTTCCCGGACTCGGCGTGGGCCGCGGTGGCGTTCGCCGGGCCGCTGGTCGGGTCGCTGATCCGGCCGGTCGGCGGCTGGCTGGCCGACCGGCTCGGCGGGGCGCCGGTCACGCTGTGGAACTTCGCGGCCATGGGCGGCGGCGTCCTGCTGGTCTGGGCGGCGTCCACGTCGGGCAGTTTCTGGCTGTTCTTCCTCGCCTTCCAGACGCTGTTCCTGACCGCCGGCATCGGCAACGGCTCCACGTACCGGATGATCCCGGCGATCTTCCAGGCCAAGGCGGTGGCCGAGAAGGGCGACGACGAGGCGGCGCTGCTGCACGGCAAGCGGCAGGCGTCCGCGGCCATCGGCATCATCTCCGCCGTCGGCGCGCTCGGCGGGTTCCTCATCAACCGGGCGTTCGGCATGTCGTTCGCCGCCACCGGCAGCCCGGCGGTCGCGTTCCTGGCCTTCGGCGTCTTCTACGCGAGCTGCGCCGCCCTGACCTGGTGGTGCTACCTGCGCACCGTCGGCGTCTCCCGGGTGGCCAGCCTCGCCCACGCGCGGGTCTGACCCCGTGGACGCGCCGGTGAGGACCCACTGCCCGTACTGCGCGCTGCAGTGCGGGATGGCGATCAGCGTCAGCGGGCCGGAGATCACCATCACCCCGCGGACCGACGTCCCGGCCAACGCGGCCGGAGCGCTGTGCCAGAAGGGCTGGACGGCCGCCGAACTGCTCACCAACGGCGCCCGCCTGACCAGCCCGCTCCTGCACGGGCGGCCGGTCGCCTGGGACGTGGCGCTCGACCACGTCGCCGGGCGGCTGTCCGCCATCAGGCGCGAACACGGCCCCGACGGCGTGGCCGTGTTCGGCGGGGGCGGTCTCACCAACGAGAAGGCGTACCTGCTCGGCAAGTTCGCCCGGGTCGCGCTCGGCACCAGCCAGATCGACTACAACGGCCGCTTCTGCATGTCGTCGGCCGCCGCCGCCTCCATCCGGGCGTTCGGGATGGACCGGGGGATGCCGTTCCCCGTCACCGACCTGGCCGGCGCGGACGTGGTGCTGCTGGCCGGCGCCAACCCGGCCGAGACCATGCCGCCGTTCGTCCGCCACCTGGCCGGGGCCCGGCTCGTCGTCGTCGACCCGCGCCGCACCGCCACCGCCAGGCTCGCCTGGCTGCACCTGCGGCCCGCGCCAGGCACCGACCTGGCGCTCGCCCTCGGCCTGCTGCACCTGGCCGTCGCCGAGGACCTGGTGGACGTCGCGTACGTCGAGGAGCGCACCAGCGGGTTCGACGCGGTGCGGACCTCGCTGGCCGCCTGGTGGCCGGAGCGGGTGGAGCGGATCACCGGCGTGCCGGTGCCGCGCATGCGCGAGGCCGTGCGGGCGCTGGCGTACGCGAAGAACGCGTACGTGCTCACCGGGCGCGGCGCCGAGCAGCACGCCCAGGGCACCGACACCGTCACCGCGTTCGTCAACCTGGCGCTCGCGCTCGGCCTGCCCGGCCGCCTCGGCTCCGGGTACGGGTGCCTCACCGGGCAGGGCAACGGCCAGGGAGGCAGGGAGCACGGGCAGAAGGCCGACCAGCTCCCCGGCTACCGCAGGATCGACGACCCGGCGGCCCGCGCCCACGTCGCCGCCGTGTGGGGCGTCGAACCGGACGACCTGCCCGGACCGGGCCGGTCGGCGTTCGAGCTGCTGGACGCGCTCGGCACGCCGGCGGGGCCGAAGGCGATGCTGCTGTTCGGCTCCAACCCGGTGGTGTCGGCGCCCGACTCCGCGCGGGTCGCCGAGCGGATCCGGTCGCTCGACCTGCTCGTCGTCTGCGACGTGGTCATGTCGGAGACGGCGGCGCTGGCCGACGTGGTCTTCCCGGTCACGCAGTGGGCCGAGGAGACCGGCACCATGACCAACCTGGAGGGCCGCGTGCTGCTGCGGCGGCGGGCGGTCGAGCCGCCGCCGGGCGTGCGGAGCGACCTGGAGGTGATCGCCGCGCTGGCCCGCCGGCTCGGCCACGACTTCGCCGACGAGCCGGGCGAGGTCTTCGACGAACTGCGCCGCGCCTCCGCCGGCGGCCCGGCGGACTACTCCGGCATCACGTACGACCGCATCACGGGCGCCCGAGTCACGGGCGACCGCACCAGGGGCGGGGTGAGCGGGCGGGAGGCGGGAGCCGGGGTGTTCTGGCCGTGTCCGTCGCCGGACCATCCCGGCACGCCGCGGCCGTTCCTCGACGCCTTCGCCACCCCCGACGGCCGGGCCAGGTTCGTGCCGGTCGAGCACCGGGGCCCCGCCGAGGAGATCGACGACGACTACCCCGTCTACCTCACGACGGGCCGCGTGCTCGCGCACTACCAGAGCGGCGCGCAGACCCGCAGGATCGCCCCGCTCGCCGAGGCCGTGCCCGAACCGTACGTGGAGCTCCACCCCGACCTGGCCGGGCGGCTGGACATCGGGGCGGGGGACCTGGTGCGGGTCGTCAGCAGGCGCGGCGAGGGCCGGGGCGTGGCCAGGATCAGCGACGCGATCAGGAGCGACACCGTGTTCATGCCGTTTCACTGGGAGGGGACGAACCGGATCACCAACCCGGCGCTCGACCCCACGTCCCGGATGCCGGAGTTCAAGGTCTGCGCCGTACGGGTGGAGCGGGTCGCATGAGGCTCGTCGTCGTCGGCAACGGGATGGCCGGCGCGCGCCTGGTCAGCGAGGTGCGGGCGCGCGACCCGCGGATGCCGGTCACCGTCTTCGGCGCCGAACAGGGCAGGCCCTACAACCGGGTGCTGCTGTCGAACGTGCTGGCCGGCCAGGCCAGGCCCGACCAGCTCGGCCTGGTCGACCTGTCCTGGTACGACACGCACCGGGTGCGGGCGGTGCTCGGCGGCGCGGTCGCCTGGATCGACCGCGAGTCGCGCGCCGTGCACACCGCCGACGGCCGGCGCGAGCCGTACGACCTGCTCGTGCTGGCCACCGGCAGCGAGCCGATCGTGCCGCCGATCCCCGGCGTCGAGCGCGCCATCCCGTTCCGCACTCTCGACGACTGCGACCGCATCGTCAAGACGGCCGCCGACAGCCGCCGCGCGGTGGTCGTCGGCGGCGGGCTGCTCGGCGTCGAGGCGGCCCGCGGCCTGGCCGGGCGCGGGCTGCCCGTGACGCTGCTGCACCTGGCCGGCCACCTCATGGAGCGCCAGCTCGATCCGGAGGCGGGCCTGGTGCTGGGCGAGACGCTGGCCGCACTGGGCGTCGAGACCCGGACCGGCGTCAGCGCCGCCGCCGTCGAGCGGGACGGGGTCCGCCTGGCGGACGGCGAGCTGGTCGAGGGCGACCTGGTGGTGCTCGCCTGCGGCGTCCGCCCGCTCACGGGCCTGGCCGCCGAGGCCGGGCTGGAGGTGCGGCGCGGCGTCGTCGTGGACGACGAGCTGCGCACCGACGACCCGTCCATCTTCGCCATCGGCGAGTGCGCCGAGCACGACGGCACCGTGTACGGGCTGGTGGCGCCGGCGTGGGAGCAGGCCGCCGTGGCCGCCGACGTGATCACCGGCGGGAAGTCCCGCTACCGAGGCTCCCGGCTGGTGACCCGGCTCAAGGCGAGCAGCGTCGAACTGGCCGCGATGGGCGAGACCCACCTCACCGACGAGCACGCCGAGGTGGTGCGCTTCAGCCACCGGGCCCGGGGCACCTACCGCAAGCTCGTCATCCGCGACGACCGGCTGGTCGGCGCGATCCTGCTGGGCGACACCGACGCCGTCGGCACCCTCACCCAGCTCTACGACCGCGGCGGGCCGGTGCCGGGCGACCGGGCCGGGCTGCTGTTCCCCGGCCCGGCGTCGGCGGCCAGGGCGGACAGCCCGACGCTGATGCCCGACGCGGCCAGGGTGTGCCACTGCAACAACGTGACCAAGGGACAGATCAGGGCCTGCTGGGAGGCGGGCGCGAAGGACGTGGCCGGCGTGGCCGCCGCCACCAGGGCCACCACCGGCTGCGGCACCTGCCGGGAAGCGGTGGCGGGGATCGTCGGCTGGCTGTGCGAACAGGAAGGGGTCCCGGCGTGAGGAAGATCGTCGTGGTCGGGTACGGCCCGGCCGCCCACCGGCTCGTGGAGGCCCTGCTGGAGCGGGGGTTCGACGGCGCCATCACGGTGATCGGGGAGGAGCCGAGGCCGGCCTACGACCGGGTGGCGCTCACCTCCTACCTGAGCGGCGTCGCGGCGGAAGAGTTGTCCTACCCGGTGCCGCCCGGCGTGGTGACCAGGCTGAACAGCCGCGTCACGGGCATCGACCGGCGGGCCCGCCTGGTGGCCGTCGAAGGCGGCGAGCCGGAGCCGTACGACGTGCTGGTGCTCGCCACCGGCTCGCGGCCGTTCGTGCCGCCGGTGCCCGGGGCGGAGCACGCCCACGTCTACCGCACCATCGGCGACCTCGACGCGATCAGGTTGGCGGCCAAGGAGGCCACCGACGGCGTCGTGGTCGGCGGCGGGCTGCTCGGCCTGGAGGCCGCCGACGCGCTGCGCGGGCTCGGGCTGCGCACCCACATCGTGGAGATGAGCCCGTGGCTCATGCCGCGCCAGGTCGACGAGGGCGGCGGCGCGGTGCTCAAGGCCCACATCGAGGCGCTCGGGCTGAGCGTGCACACCGGCTCGGGCGTCCAGGAGGTCGTGACCGGCCACGACGGGCGGGTGGCCGGGCTGCGCACGCCGGCCGGCACGCTGATCGAGGCCCAGGTCGTGGTCTTCTCCGCGGGGATCAGGCCGCGCGACGAGCTGGCCCGGGAGTCCGGGCTGGCGCTGGGGGAGCGCGGCGGCGTCGTCGTCGACTCCGCCATGCGCACCTCCGACCCGCACGTCTACGCCATCGGCGAGTGCGCCGTGCGCGACGGCATGGTGTACGGACTCGTCGGGCCGTGCTTCACCATGGCCGAGGTCGCCGCCGACCGGATCACCGGCGGCGGCGCGACCTTCGACGGCGCCGACCTGTCCACGAGGCTCAAGCTGCTCGGCGTCGAGGTGGCCCAGTTCGGCGCCATGGAGGGGGCGCTCGACGTCACCTACATGGACCCGGTGGCCGGCGTCTACAAGAAGCTGTTCATCAGCGACGACGCCGGCACGCTGCTCGGCGGCATCTGCGTCGGCGACGCCTCCCCGTACGGCACGCTGCGCCCCTACGTCGGCAAGCCGCTGCCCGCGCCCCCCGCCGACCTGCTGTTCACCGGCGGCGGCGCCCAGCTGGACCTGCCCGACGACGCCCAGGTGTGCTCCTGCAACAACGTCAGCGCCGGGGTCGTCCGCTCCGCCATCACCGGCCAGGGGTGCGCCGACGTGGCCGGCCTCAAGGCGTGCACCCGCGCCGGCACGACGTGCGGCAGCTGCGTGCCGATGCTCAGGCAACTGCTGGAGAAGGCCGGCGTGGAGACCGGCAAGGGACTGTGCGAGCACTTCGAGCACTCCCGGGCGGAGCTGTTCGACATCGTCCGGGTGCGCGGCATCGGCACCTTCTCCCAGCTCATCGCCGAGCACGGGCAGGGCCGCGGCTGCGACGTGTGCAAGCCCGCCGTCGCCTCCATCCTCGCCTCGCTGCACCACGGGCACGTCCTGGAGGGCGAGAACGCCGCCCTGCAGGACACCAACGACCACTTCCTCGCCAACATCCAGAAGAACGGCACGTACTCGGTCGTGCCGCGCATCCCCGGCGGCGAGATCACCCCCGACAAGCTCATCGTCATCGGCGAGGTGGCCCGCGACTTCGGCCTCTACACGAAGATCACCGGCGGGCAGCGGATCGACCTGTTCGGCGCCCGCGTCGACCAGCTCCCGCAGATCTGGCGGCGGCTCGTCGACGCCGGGTTCGAGTCCGGCCACGCCTACGGCAAGGCGCTGCGCACGGTGAAGTCGTGCGTCGGCTCGACCTGGTGCCGGTACGGGGTGCAGGACTCGGTCGGCCTGGCCATCGCGCTGGAGCTGCGCTACCGGGGGCTGCGCTCGCCGCACAAGCTCAAGTCGGCCGTCTCCGGCTGCGCCCGCGAGTGCGCCGAGGCCCGGTCGAAGGACTTCGGCGTCATCGCCACCGAACAGGGCTGGAACCTGTACGTGGGCGGCAACGGCGGCTTCAAGCCCCGGCACGCCGACCTGTTCGCCGCCGACCTGACGACCGAGGAGCTGGTCAGGACCATCGACCGGTTCCTGATGTTCTACATCCGCACCGCCGACCGGCTGCAGCGCACGTCCGCGTGGCTGGAGTCGCTCGACGGCGGGCTCGGCTACCTCCGCTCGGTGATCGTCGACGACGCGCTCGGCATCTGCGCCGACCTGGACGCGCACATGGAGCGGCACGTCGCCGCCTATGCCGACGAGTGGCGGGCCACGCTGGAGGACCCGGACAAGCTGAGCCGGTTCGTCAGCTTCGTCAACGCGCCGGGGGTGCCCGACCCGTCCATCGTGTTCGAGACCGAGAGAGACCAGATCAAGCCGGTGGTGATGTCATGACCTGGGTGAACGTCTGCGGCTACGCCACGCTGCTGCCCGAGCGCGGCGTGTGCGCGCTGGTGGACGGCGAGCAGGTGGCGCTGTTCCGCACCCACGACGGCGTGGTGCACGCGCTGGGCAACCGCGACCCGTTCAGCGGGGCGTACGTGCTGTCGCGCGGGATCGTCGGCACCAGGAAGGGTGAGCCGACCGTCGCCTCGCCGCTGCACAAACAGGTGTTCTCGCTGGTCACCGGGCACTGCCTGGACGAGCCCTCGGTCGCGGTGCCCGTCTACCGGACCAGGGTCGACGGCGGGACCGTGTCCGTGTCCGTGAGCGTTTGATCACCGAGAGGCAGGGCAGTTCACCGCCCTGATGCGTCTACCAACCGCCCGCGGCCCGATCACGGCCCACCTGTTCCCTTCGCTCGCCGGACCGATCGGCGGGCCGGTGTCCCTGCCCGCGCCCGCCGGGCCCTCGCTCCACGACGACGACCTGCAGCTCGCGCTGTTCGTCTGCTACGAGCTCCACTACCGGGGCTTCGAGGAGGTGGACGAACGGTGGGAGTGGGACCCCGGGCTGCTGCGGGCCCGCGCCGAGCTGGAGCGCCACCTCGACGACGCGCTGGCCGAGGCCGTGCCGAGGCCCCGGCCGGTGCCGCCCGACCAGGTGCGGCGCGCCCTCGCCGACCTCTGTGGCGACGGCGACGGGCCGTTCTCGCGTCACCTGCGCCGCGCGGCCACGCTCGACCAGTTCCGCGAGTTCGTCGCGCACCGGTCGATCTACCACCTCAAGGAGGCCGACCCGCACTCCTGGGCCATCCCGCGCCTGCACGGCCGGGCCAAGGCGGCGCTGGTCGAGATCCAGGCCGACGAGTACGGCGGTGGACGGCCCGAGCGGATGCACGCCGAGCTGTTCCGCGCCACCATGCGCGGCCTCGGGCTCGACGACGCCTACGGCGCCTACGTGGACAGGGTGCCCGGCATCACGCTCGCCGTCTCCAACGTGATGTCGCTGTTCGGGCTGCACCGGCGCCGGCGCGGCGCGCTCGCCGGGCACCTCGCCGCGCTGGAGATGACGTCCTCGCTGCCCAACCGCCGCTACGCCGCCGGCGTGCGCCGGCTCGGCTGCGACGCGGCCACCGCCCTGTTCTACGACGAGCACGTGCAGGCCGACGCCGTGCACGAGCAGGTGGCCGCCCACGACCTGTGCGGCGGGCTCGCCGCCGCCGAGCCGGCCCTCACGGGCGACATCCTGTACGGGGCCGCGTGCGCGCTCACCGTGGACCGGCTCTGGGCCGAGCACGTGATGGACCGCTGGGAGCGCGGCGAGCCCTCGCTGGAGGCGATCGGGCACCTGGTCGCCTGATGGCCAGGCAACGGGACGCGGCACCGGACACCCGGCAGGACCCGGAGCCGGACGCGGAGCTGGACGCGGAGCTGGACGCGAGGCCGGACCCGGAGCCGGGCCCGGAGCTGGGCTATGTGCTGCCGCTGCGCTGGGAGGACGACGACGGGCTGGACGAGCTGACCGCGTACCTGGCGTGGCTGTCCCGGCGCGCGCGGGTGATCGTGGTGGACGGCAGCCCGGACGCGCTGTTCGCGCGGCACGCCCGCCGCTGGCGGGGGCTCGCCGTGCACGTGCCGCCCGACCCGGGGTTCCGGTACGCCAACGGCAAGGTCAACGGCGTGCTCACCGGGCTCCGGCTGGCCCGCGACGAGCGGGTGGTGATCGCCGACGACGACGTCCGCTACGACGAGCGGGGGCTGGCCGCGATGCGCCGGCTGCTGGGTGAGCACGACCTGGTACGGCCGCAGAACCACTTCCACCCGCTGCCCTGGCACGCCCGCTGGGACACCGCCCGCACCCTGCTGAACCGGGCGCTCGGCGCCGACTACCCCGGGACGCTGGGCGTGCGGCGGGGGTGCGTGGAAGACGGCTACGACGGCGACGTGCTGTTCGAGAACCTGGAGTTGATCCGCACGGTGCGCGCCAGGGGCGGGAGGGTGGTGAGCGCGCCCGGCCTGTACGTGCGCCGGCTGCCGTGCTCGGCGGGGCGGTTCTGGTCGCAGCGGGTGCGGCAGGCGTACGACGACCTGGCCCAGCCCGCCCGGCTGGCGCTGACGTTGTCGGTGCTGCCGGCCGTGGGGGTGGCGCTGTCACGCCGGGCTTACCGGCCGCTGCTGGCGGGCGCCGTGCTGGCGGTCCTGGTGGCCGAGGCGGGGCGGCGCCGGGCCGGCGGGCGCGCGGTCTTCCCGG
>NZ_JAPNNL010000144.1 GCF_027620315.1 Nonomuraea corallina
GTGGACGTGGCCGCGCTGGAACTGCTGGCCGCCTCCGCCGCCTCCCGGGCGCGCGACCTGCTCACCCACGGCCACCTGCCCGTCCTGACCGAACACCAGGACCTGGTACGGCTGAGCGCCGCGTTCGGCCTCGACCTCGGCCTGGACGCCGAGGCGGCCGCCTGGCGGCACGGCGGCGCCGCCGGGCTGGAGGCGCTGGAGACGGCCTGGACCCCCGCCCGGCAGGACCTGGCCCGAGCCCGCGCCCTGCTGGAGACGGCGCTGGAGACGGTCCGGGAGGGCCAGCCGCGCGCCGCGGTGGAGACGGCCCGCAACCGGTGGACCATCGGCGACCTCCAGCTCAGGTACGGCAGGGACGGCCGGTGGTACCCGTTCGAACGGCGCGGCGACGCCTGGTGGCCCGCCGGCCCGCCGGAACGCGACCCGGCCGCGCTGCTCGGCTGAGCGTCAGGGCAGGGTGAGCTGCCAGGAGACGCCGAACCGGTCGGCCACCCAGGCGAACTTGGCGCTGAAACCGTACGCGCCGAGCGGCATCATCACCCCGCCCTGCTCCGACAGCACCGGGTAGAGCCGGTCGATCTCCTCCTCCGACTCGCACTCCACGTACAGCGACAGCGACGGGGTGAAGGTGAAGGCGTGCGAGACGAAGCTGTCGTTGCAGAAGAACTCCTGGCCGCAGACGCGCAGGTGGGCGAGCTGGATCGTGCCCTCCGGCCCCGGCTCGCCGGGGCCGTAGCGGGTCACCGAGAGCAGCTCCGCGTCGGCGAACACCGACAGGTAGAAGTCGACGGCCTCCTGCGCCCTGCCCTCGAACATGAGGAACGGCGTGATCTGCTTGGGCATCGCGTCACTCCGCGGGAGGTGCGTAGAAGGCGGTGGTCGCGGCCGTGACGGCGGCGGCCTGCTCGTCGGTGGCGCCGGACGCCCGCAGCGCCTCGCCCCAGGCCCGGCTGCTGCGGGTGATGTACTCGCGGCCCTCGGCGGTCTCGTGGAAGTGCTGCTCGTCGACCTTCTCGCCGCCGGTCAGGTGCAGGGCCAGGCCGAGCAGGCCGAGGTCCCAGCCGACGCCGACCGCGCCGGGGCCGTACCGGTCCCAGAACTCGGGCGCAACGACGGCCTCGTGACGCAGCTCGAACCGGGTGCGGTCGCCGTCGGCCGCCATGCGCACCTCCACGTGGGAGGCCGGGCCCTCGCCCATCACCCACGACACTCTGAGCAGGCGCGGCGGCTCGCACGCCAGGATCTCCCCGCCCGCGTTGCCCTGGAGCTGGAAGTGGCCGCCGAGCCGCAGGTCGCCGGTGACGGGCATGAACCAGCGGCCGATGCGCTCGGCGCTGGTGCAGGCGTCCCAGAGGTCCTCCACCACGGTGTCGTAGTGGCGGACGAGCTGGACGACCTTGGTCTCGCCGCTATGGCGCACCTCGCGATGGGTGCGGGTGATCTCATCGATGATGTCCACCGGAGTCAGCTTTCTGTCGGATTCGTGTCGCGGGCACGGCGCTCCCGCTTGCCGCGGGCGATCTCCACGGCCAGCGCGTCGAGGCGCTGGTCCCAGAAGCCGCGGAAGCGCTCCAGCCACTGGTCGACCTCGCGCAGCGGCTCGGGGTCCACGACGTAGAACCGCCGGGTCCCTTCGGCGCGCACGGTGGCGAAGCCGTTGTCGCGCAGCACCTTGAGGTGTTGCGAGACCGCGGGCTGGGAGATGCCGTGCTCGCGCTGGATGACGGCGGTGACCTCACCGGAGCTCAGCTCGCCGTCGGCGAGCAGCTCCAGGATCCGGCGCCGGACCGGGTCACCGAGGACGTCGAACGCGTGCACGAATCCGAGTGTTTCAGGTGGCGCTTATATAAGTCAAGCCGAATATAAAGAGCCTCGCCCAGCTCGGGCCGGCGACGGGGGACCCCGTCCACCGTCGCCGGCCGTCGTCAGTGCCGCCGGGAACGAAACCTGTCCAGGAGCCTCCTGGCCTTGTGCTGGTTACGCGGGTCGCGGGCCATCCGCTCGGCCGATTCGATCGTCTGCCTGCCTTTGGGGCTGCGCATGTACGCGCGCACCCGGTCCATGAGCGTTGCCATGGCCGCTCCCTACCCCCGACAGCCGCACGAACGCCTCACGCGGGCGCCTCATCACGGGCGCCTGTCACGGCTTGACGCCGTAGCGCAGGTAGACCACGCCGTTGCCGAAGCGCCGCTCGTCCAGCAGCTCCAGATCCGCGCGCACGCCGTCGGGGAAGAACCGGTGGCCGCCGCCGACGACGGCCGGCCCGACGAACAGCTGATACTCGTCGACGAGCCCGGCCGCGATCGCCTGCGCCGCCAGGTCCGGCCCGTCGACGGAGAGGTCGCGGCCGGACTCCGCCTTGAGCCTGCGCACGGACTCCGGGTCGAACGACCGCTCGATCCGCGTCCGCCCGCTGGACACCTCCTCCAGCGTCGTCGAATAGACGACCTTGTCGGCGGCCTGCCACACCTTCGCGCACTCCAGGATGAACGGCGGCTGGTCCGGCAGCGTGTGCGCGGTCTCCCAGTAGACCATCGTCTCGTACATCCGGCGGCCGTAGAGGTAGGTGCCGATCGACCGCATGTGCTCGTTGATGAACGTGTGCGACTCCTCATCCGGCGCGCCCCAGCCGTAGTCGCCGTTCGCGTCGCTCACGTAGCCGTCGAGCGAGGTGATCATCGAGTAGATCAGCTTGCCCATCGCGGGCCTCCCGTCCATCCGTCACTTTCCCCGGTGCAGACCTCCGGCCGCGCGTGAACTCATCGGGATCAGGCCGGGCGGGCGGCGGTCACCACAGTGGCGATCACCACGGTGGCGTCCCAGCCGGAGGAGCGCTTCACGCGCGGCCTCAGCCCGTGCCGGGCGATCGCCTCGACGGCGTGCGGCGCCTGGCGCTCACTCGTCTCGAACAGCAGCCGTCCGCCGGGCGCGAGCCAGCGGCCCGCGCCCGCGGCCACCCTGCGCAGCACCTCCAGCCCGTCCCGGCCGCCGTCCAGGGCCACCCGGGCCTCGTGCAGCCGGGCCTCCGCCGGCAGCAGCGGGATCTCCCCGGTCGGCACGTACGGGACGTTGGCCAGCAGCACGTCCACCCGCCCGCGCAGCCCCGCCGGCAGCGGATCGTACAGATCCCCCTCGTACACCCCGGCCCCGGGCAGGTTGCGGCGGGCGCAGGCGACAGCGGCCGGGTCGATGTCGGCGGCGTGCAGCTCGACCTCCTCCAGCGCCGCCACCAGCGCGGCGCCGAGCGCGCCCGACCCGCAGCACAGGTCCACCACGACCGCCGCCCGGCGCGGCGCGACCGCGATCGCCTGCTCGGCCAGGAACTCGGTACGCGGACGCGGCACGAACACGCCCGGATCCACCAGGACGCGCAGGCCGCGAAAGCGCGCCCAGCCCAGGACGTGCTCCAGCGGCTCGCCGGCGGCCCGGCGCTCCACCAGGCGGGCGAGCGTGCCGTGATCGCGGGCGGCGTCCGCCAGCAGGCGGGCCTCCTCCTCGGCGAAGACGCAGCCCGCGGCGCGGAGCCGGGAGACGATGACGGAAAGAGACATGAGCGCCTTTCGAGATGTCCCGGGCGCTCTCCCCGGCCGGCTAGGCCGGGCGGACGTCGTGAGGTGAGAGCACCCGGCCGGTACGTGCGGGAATCGGTCTCACCTCCTCGGTCGTCGCTGGGATGGCGACACTAGCCGAGCGGCCCGCCGGCCCGCAAACGCCCCGCCGCGCGTTTGACAGCCCGCACCGGCCGGGCGTTCAATGATCGGCAGGTCGCGTGACGCCGCACGGGTGGACGGCGGTGGCATGGAGGCCGCGAAGCAAAGGGACGATGCCATGACGACTTCACATGGACGCGCCTGACCCTCGACCGCGCCTGCGCGCCGTCCCCGCTTCCCTTGTTCTCCGTAGCTCCGCCAGCTATGCGTGGCCGGCGTGCGGGCTTTCATCGCCTTCTGGGAGAAAGCACCCGCATGACCTTGGACTTCAACCAGCACGTCATCGACCAGTTCCGGGCCGGCCAGGGCCGGGTCGGGCCGCCCTTCGAGAACGCCCGCCTGCTCCTGCTGACCACCACCG
Organism: Nonomuraea corallina; assembly: GCF_027620315.1. Taxonomy (GTDB): domain Bacteria; phylum Actinomycetota; class Actinomycetes; order Streptosporangiales; family Streptosporangiaceae; genus Nonomuraea; species Nonomuraea corallina. The sequence continues at coordinate 4,072 of NZ_JAPNNL010000144.1, forward strand.
GCGCCAGGACCGGCGACCGCCGCACCACCCCGCTCGGCTACCTGCTGGACGAGGAGCCCGGCCGGCTGTACGTCATCGCCTCGGCCGGCGGCTCGCCGCGCCACCCCGCCTGGTTCCACAACCTCCGCAAGAACCCGCGGGTCACCGTCGAGACCGGCGCGTTCACGTACGAGGCGCAGGCCCGCGTCCTGGAAGGCCCCGACCGCGAGCGGATCTTCGCCCGCGCCGTCGAGTCCGACCCCGGATGGCGGCAGTACGAGGACGCCTCCGGCCGCACCCTGCCCGTGGTCGCGCTGGAGTCCGAAGGGCCGCCCGCCCCCGGCCCCGCCCGGCCCGGTGACGCGCTCAAGCTCATCCACGACGCCATGCGCCGCGAACTGGCCATCGTCCGCCAGGAGGTCGCCGCGTCCGGCGGCACCCTCGGCGCGCAGCTGCGCGTCAACTGCCTGGCCGTCTGCCAGGGGTTGAGCCACCACCACCGGATGGAGGACGCCCACCTGTTCCCGCGCGTCGGCGAGCAGTACCCGGAGCTCGCCGACGTCATGGCCCGGCTGCGGCGCGAACACGAGGAGATCGCCCGGCTCCTGGAGAAGCTGCAACGGCTCCTCGGCGCCGGGCACGCCGACCGGGCCACGGTGTCGGAGGAGGTCGACCGGCTGACCGCGCAGGTGGAGGCGCACCTGGACCACGAGGAGGAGAACCTCATCCCCCTCCTCAACGCGGCGGCGCCCTGACCGTACGAGCGCACCGCTCAGCGGGCGGACGCCTCGATGCGCACCCGGTCGCTCTCGCCGTCGGACAGGAACGACGCCAGCGCGCCCCCCTCCTCGGCCACGGCGGCGCGCTCGGCTCTGGACCAGCGGCGCAGCGGGGTGACCTGCACGGTGCCCGCCTCGGCGGTCCAGGTCGCCGACACCCTGCCGTCGACCAGCACGACGCGCGCCCCCGCGACCGACAGGCCGCGGTGGGCCGCGTCGATGATCCGGCTACGGTCGTGGTAGCCGAGGATCACGTTGTCGAACGCCGGTAAGAACCGCACCGGGGCCGGCGTGCCGGGGTCGGGCCGTGGCGCGCCGGGCAGGTCCAGCAGCTCCCGGCCCCGCTCGTCGCGGAAGGAGACCAGCTCCGGGCGGACCGCCGACACCGCCGCCGGCAGCCCGGTCAGGCCGCACCAGGCGCGCAGGTCCGCCGTGGCGGCCGGGCCGAAGGCGGCGAGGTAACGCCGGACCAGCTCCTCGCCCACCGGATCGCGGCCGCCTGCGGCGGGCGGGTCGGGATCGCGGCCCAGCCAGGAGGAGAACGTGACCGTGCGCACCCCCGCCCTCGCCCGCCACAGGCCACGCGGCGGCAACTGGACCACCGGCACGAGCGCGGACAGGAGCATCTCCCCCAGCGGCCGCGGCCCCACCCCGGGCCAGCGGCCGGCCAGAGCCCGCGTGACCTCGGCCATCGTGCGCGGCTCGCCGTCCGCCAGCAGCGCGCGCCCCGCCGCGGCCAGCTCGTCCAGATCCACCCCGGCGAGCTCCTCACGGTAGGGCCCCAGCGCGCGCCCGCGCAGCATGTCGGCATGCCGCGCCCGCCAGGCCAGCGCGTCGGCCGCGCTGACCAGGTGGACCGTGCGCCGCATGAGGTGGATCCGCACCACCTGCCGGTCCAGCAGCAGGTCCGACAGCGCGGCCGGGACGAACCCGCGCACCCGCGACCAGAGCCCGACGAACGGTTCCTGCGGCTCCTGCGCCTGCAGGCCGCACAGGTGCGTGACGGCGTCGAGGACCGGCAGGTCGGCATGGCCGAGCAGCAGTTGCCGGGCGAGGGTCGCGCGGTTCAGCGCCCGGGCGTCCAGCACGGTCACCGGGCACCCGCCCTTCTCATGGTCGCCGATGTCATCGGTGTCATCCGTCGTGGCCGTTCGCCACGTCCACGACCCAGGTGACCCCGAAGCGGTCCGTGAGCATCCCGTAGAGCGCCGACCACGGCGCCGGGGCCAGCGGCCGCGCGACGGCGGCGCCCGCTGACAGCTTCTCCCAGTACGCGGTCACCTCCTGCGCCGTCTGGCCGCGCAGGGAGACGAAGAACGCGTTCTCGCCCCGTTTCCACGGCAGCCGCGCGGGCACGTCGTAGGCCATCACGTGGAAGCCGTCGCCGGAGACCACCTGGCCCCACATCACCTGACCGGACTCGGCGGGGTCCGGCACGGCGCCGGCGTCCCCATACGTCACCACGGCGAGGTCACCGCCGAAAACCGACCGGTAGAACACCAGCGCCGCGCGGGCCTCTCCCCGGAAGTTCAGGTGCGTGACGGACTTGACGGACATGGCGTGCTCCTGACGTTCGATCATCACCTGGTCGGACGAGGACCACACTCGCAGCAGCAGAGGTCAGGTTCTGGCCGCTACCGGGGGCACCATGAGAATCATGCCGAAGACCTCAGCGCGGCTCCTGACGCTGCTCTCCCTGCTGCAGGCCCGCCGCGACTGGCCGGGGGCGCTGCTGGCCCGGCGGCTCGACGTCAGCCCGCGCACCGTGCGCCGCGACGTCGACCGCCTGCGCGAACTCGGCTACCCCATCGTGGCCGTCAAGGGCCCCGACGGCGGCTACCGGCTCGACGCCGGCAAGGACCTGCCGCCGCTGCTGTTCGACGACGAGCAGGCGGTCGCGCTGGCCATCGCGCTCCAGATCGCCACCACCAGCGGCGCCGGCATCGAGGAGGCCGCGGCCCGCGCGCTGACCACCGTCCGGCAGGTCATGCCCGCGCGGCTGCGCCACCGCGTCGACACCCTCCAGATCACCGCCGTCGTACGGCCCGCCCCTCAGGCCGACAGCCGCGTGCTCCTGACGCTCAGCGCCGCCGTCCACGCCCGCGAGGTGCTGCGCTTCGACTACGCCTCCGCAGCCGCCGCGCCCGGTGCCGTTCCCACCACAGCCACCACGCCTGGCTCCGGCGACGAGCCGCCGCGCCGGGTGGAGCCACACCACCTGGTCACCTGGGGCGGGCGCTGGTATCTGGTCGCCTGGGACCTCGACCGCCGCGACTGGCGGATCTTCCGCGCCGACCGGATCAGCCCGCGCACCCCGGGGGGACCCCGCTTCACCCAGCGCGAGCTGCCCGGCGGCGACGTGGCCGCGTTCGTGGCCGGCCGCTTCTGCGGGTCGGGCTCCGGCGATTGGCCCTGCCGCGGCGAGGTGATCCTCGGCCTGCCGGCCGCCGACGTGTCCCGCTACGTCCGCGACGGCGTCGTCGAGGAACTCGGCCCGGACCGCTGCCGGCTCGTTCTCGGATCGTGGTCATGGCCGGGTCTGGCCGCCGACCTCGGCCGCTTCGACGCCCCCATCGAGGTCGTCGGCCCGCCCGAGCTCAAGGACGCCTTCGCCCGCCTGGCCCGCCGCTTCGCCGCCGCCGCGACCGGCACGACAACCGGCACCGCGACCGCGACAGTGACCGGCAGGGCGACCGAGACGGCGACCGAGACCGCGACCGACACCGCGACCGGCAGGGCGTGAACGGCGGGCCTTGATGGCCGGCGACCGGTCAGGCGGGGAAGCGTTCGACCCAGCGACGCTGCCAGGGCGTCTCGACGGCGCGCGGGTGGTAGTGGGCCCGGGCCCAGGCGACGGCCTCCTTGGCGGGCGTGCCGGCCAGGACGGCCAGGCACGCGATGACGGTGCCGGTGCGGCCCACGCCGCCGCCGCAGGCCACCTCCACCCGCTCGCCCGTACGCGCCAGTTCCGACACCTCGCGGATCAGGCGGACCGCCTGCTCGCGGTCGCGCGGCAGCAGGAAGTCCGGCCAGTCGATCCACGCGTGCGGCCAGGTCAGCTCCGGCTCGTGACGGCCGCGCAACCGGCTGCCTCCCAGGTAGAGGCCCCGGTCAGGGGTCACGCCCTCCGGGGCCGCGTTCCTGAGGCCACGGCCGCGCACCCAGCCGCCGTCGGGGAGCCGGATCGCTCCAGCGAGTCGAGTGTCCGTCATGCGCTCATTGTTCTGCGGGAAGATCCACCGCGACGGCGACTTCGCCGCCGGCGTAGGGACCGCACCCGGAAGGCGGGACCGTGATCAGCTCACAGCTCTGCGGACCAGGGTCCTGATCGTCTCCTCGCCTGCTTCGGTCAGCTCCGTCAGGGCGAACGACGTCGGCCACAGGCCCCCGTCCTCGTCGAGGTTCGCCACCTCGTTGAAGCCGAACGTCGAGTACCGCTGCCCGTCCGCCTGGGCGCTGCGGAAGAAGCACACCACCTTCCCGGCCCTGGCATAGGCGGGCTGGCCGTAGAACAGCTTCGGCGCCAGCTCAGGAGCGGCGGCCAGGACGATCTCGTGCACGCGCTCGGCCAGCGCGCGGTCCGGCTGCGGCATCTGGGCGATCTTCTCCAGCACGTCCCGCTCATCGGCCGCCGCCTTGTCCTTGCCTCGGCGGGCGCCGGTCCTCAGCTCCGCCGCGCGCTGCTTGACGGCGGCTCGCTCCGCCCCGGACAGCCCGTCCTCGGGGGACGCGCCCTGCTGTTCGTCCTTGCGGGCCTTCGACGCGGCACTCATCGACGCGCTGCTCCTCTCACTGGTGAACGTGGTCGTCACACTAGGCGCGGGTACGGATCTGCCGCTTCTCGATTCCTGATCGATCGCATGCGCCGGAGCGCCGCGTACCGATGAGTTCCGGGCCGATCGGCGGTCATTTCCTGACGATCCGTTATATACGTGGCAGAGGAGCAGGACATGGTCATCGTCGCGGGACACATCGTCGTCGACCCGCACCGGCGCGAGCGCTACCTCGCCGACTGCGCGAGCGTGGTCCAACTGGCACGCCGCACGCCCGGCTGCCTCGACTTCGCCATCAGCGCGGACCAGGTGGACGCCGGCCGGGTCAACATCTTCGAACGCTGGGAGTCGCGTACGGCCGTCGAGGCGTTCCGGGGCGACGGCCCCGGCGACGCACACCAGGACGAGATCCTCGCCGCCTCGGTCGCCGAGTACGACATAGCGGACGTGCGCTCACTGACCTGACCACCCGGGGGCCGCGCGGCTCCGGGTGGGGGGTGACCAGCGAGCGGCGCGGGGGAGGTGACGGCCGCGAACACCCGCCCCGCCCTACGAGATCGAGACGATCTGCCGGACCAGGCGGGTGAGCCCGCAGGCGGGGCCCCTCAGAAGGTTCCCTGGCCGTCCTGGCCGGTCCCGGCGGCGGTGCGCAGCTCGGCCAGGTACGCCGCCCACGCCGGTGGCCCGGCCTGCGTCATGGGGGTCAGCACCTCGGCGGGGACAGCGGCGGCGAAGACGTCGTACATCTCCGGTGAGACGCCGTCGAGCAACATGCCGAACAGGACCGGCACCCGCTCCGGGGGCACCTCCGCCAGCCCTCTGCCGCCCACCTCGGCCCACTCGCCGGCGGTCAGGTGCCGGTCGATGAGGGGCAGCGCTTCGGCCTCACCATCGAGATCATGTCGTCCACGAGCGGCAGGCCGATCTCGTCGATCTCACGGTGCAGGGGCGCGTACAGGTAGGCGCGGTAGGCGGCCAGGTCCTTGAGCGCGTACATCGCGCCGTAGTCGAAGTCCTGGCCGAGTTCATGTCCCACGGCCCAGAACTCGACGACGTCCAGCTCGCGGCCGAGCCGGCGCAGCATCTCCAGCGCCCGTTCCACCTCGGCGCTCGGAGCGTCCTCCCGGATCGACATCCTGATCTGGTGGTAGATCATGCTGTTCTCCTCGCGATAGATGCGTCAACGATGATCCTTGCCCAAATGCAACAGATTGATGCGTTTGATAGCGTGGACACATGCGCCCCACACCAGCGGACCAGGCCGAACGGCTTCAGGCCGACGCGGCGACCGCACGGCCAGGAGGACGTACGGCCCGCACCGCGAAGGCGGTCCTGGACGCCACGATCGCCGAGCTCGGCGAGGTCGGCTACGCCGCTCTGCGCATCGAGACCGTCGCCGAGCGGGCGGGCGTCAACCGGGCGACGATCTACCGGCGCTGGGGCGACAAGCCGAGCCTCGTCGCCGCCGCCTTCGCCGCCCGCCAGGTCGAGGTCTCGCCGCCGGTCGACACCGGTGACCTGTACGAGGACCTGCTCGCTTTCCTGCGCGAGGTCCGCCGCGGCTTCGACCACCCCTGGATCATCGCCCTGATCCGGGAGACCGGCCCCCGCACGGCCCGCGACGACGGGCTGCGCCAGGTCCTGGACAAGATCTGGCCCGCCCGCTTCCGCCTGTCGCGGGAGATCTTCGCGCGGGCGGTGGAACGCGGCGACCTGCCCGCCGGCGCCGATCCGGACTTCCTGGTCCAGGCCGCCGCCGGCCCGCTGTACTTCCGCTGGCTCATGCTCGGCCACCCCCTCACCGACGACTTCCTGCGGCACACCGCCGCCCTGGTCATCGCAGGAGCACGGGGTCTCATCGACGGCAGGGCCGACGACGGGGCCGACGACGGGGCCGACGCCGCGTCAACGCCGATCCCTCCATCCCGGACGTGAGCGGTCGAAGGGTCGGCCCATCTTCCGGCGCCTGCCATCCGTTACGAGGTCCGCGAAGACCTGTATCAGCGTTCTTCGAGCCGGCGGCGAGAGGGGCGCGGAGGCGGTCGTGTCCGGAATCCGCGTACCAAGCCGCCTGCCCGTGACACGGGCAGGCGGCTTTGCGGAAAGCGCTCCGGGAGACCGGTCAGTCCCCTGGGACGGGGGTGTTCATTTGAGCTTCTTGGCGGCGTTTCCCGAGGCGTTGCTGAGCATGCGCTTCTTCAGGTTCTCGGAAACGCTGTCCGAGCTCTCGGACTCGGACTCCGACTTGGAGACCTCCGGCGTGGGCGGGGCCTTCGGGCCCAGCAGCTTGTAGACGATCCCGAGTTCGTGGACCTCCCAGGGCTGCAGCGTCGTCCCCTGCTTGAGGCGGACGGCGTCCGTGGGTTTCGCGGCGGTGTGGATCGTTCCAGCCTTGCGGATCTGCTCACTCGTCAGCGTCCCCGCCTTACGTCTGATCGGCTGGTACTCCTGGGAGAAGTAGACGTGGTCGTAATCCTGGAGCCACTTGGTGAAGTTGATGGAGACCGTGGCGTTCTCCGCCGGATCGGTGACGCCTTTGGGGGCCGTCGAGATGTCTCTGGTGAAGAAGATGCCGACGGCGAGCCGAGGCGAGCGAAGGTGATTTTCGTCGACTTCGTCGAGTTTGGCGATATCCTTCTCAAAATCATTTCTGAAGTCCTTGGCCCGCCCGATCGACTGGGTCTTCACCTCGACGATGATCTCGTCCCCGAAGGAGCCGGCGACGGTGCCGTTGAGGACGAAGTCCGCCATCTTGGGCTTCTTCCCCTTCGTGGTGTAGACCTGGCGGGTGCTGGGATCGCCCAGGTCGGCCCAAGGGTGCCGCTGCTCGATGTAGGCGGCGAGCGCGGTCCTCAGGGAGTCCTCCCAGCCTTCGCCGGGCATGGCCCAGAATTTCGCGATGGCGTTCAGGTGGCTGTCGGCGTAATCGATGAGCAGCTCGACGAATCCGTCGGCGGTGAGAAGTTTGGTGCCGGACCCCGGCTCCAAAGTGAAGGGCTGATCAGTCATTCCGTATCTCCCGAGTTTTGTTCCGATCGACAGGAACAAGAAATACGGGGATGCGCTCGCGAAGCGATTGACGAAAAATTGACGCGCGATGCGGCGGTATTCTGATCACAATTGAGACGCCGAACAATCTTTGAATACCGTGCCGGAACACGCGTTCCGGTCCCAGAAAAACCCGCACGGTCCCGAGCCCGAGCGACAGGGCGCGCCCTCCGGCGACCTGGATCTCCCCCAGCGGGTACGGCGTCTTCCCGCTCTCGCTCCGCAGCGCGTGACAGAAGTCGTTCAGCACGCTGGACGGCGGACTGTGCCGCGACAGCAGCGCCGCCGTCCCGCCGCCCATCCACACCAGCACCCGTCGCCGCGGAACCGGCGGACACCGGGTGTCGTCAACCTTGGTTGACGACACCCGGTCGTCAACCTAGGATGACGGCGTGGAGGGTTGCCGGATCGGCTCCCTCTGAGCGGCCGGGTCGTGTTCCGCGCCCGCGAACAGCAGACAGCCATCACACCGAACGTCCGGCGGCCAGCGGCCCGGCGTTCCGATACGTGCTGCCCGGAAGCGGTCCGGGCGGCCGGTGAGGAGGACGAAGATGGCGGCGCCATCAGTGACACGAGACGCACTCATGGTCGCGGTGACAGCCAATCTGCCGGTCATCCTGTGGGGCGCGCCGGGCACCGGCAAGACGTCGGCGGTGACCGCCCTCGGCGCGGCCACCGGTCTGCCGGTCGAGGTGGTCGTCGGCTCCATCCGCGAGCCCAGCGACTTCTCCGGGCTGCCGGTGCCGCGTGACGGCGGCACTTGGTTCGCGCCGCCACGCTGGGCCGAACGGCTCGCCGCCGAGGGCGGCGGGCTGCTGTTCCTCGACGAGCTGACCACCGCGCCCCCGGCGGTGCAGGCCGCCATGCTGCGCGTGGTCCTGGAACGGACGGTCGGCGACCTGGCGCTGCCGGACGAGGTGCGGATCGTGGCCGCCGCCAACCCGCCGGACCAGGCCGCCGACGGCTGGGACCTGTCCGCGCCGCTGGCCAACCGGCTCATCCACCTGAACTGGACGGTCTCCGCCGAGGACATCGCCGAAGGGTTCACCGGCGGCTTCCCCGTACCGGAGCCCGACGTGAAGGACACCCCGGGACCCGCCGCGGTGACCGGCGCCCGCGCGCTGGTCGGGGCGTTCCTGCGGGTACGGCCGGAACTCGTGCTGGCGGTGCCCGACAGCCCCGACCGGGCGGGCCGCGGCTGGCCCAGCCCGCGCAGCTGGGAGACGGCCGCGCGAGCGGTCGCCGCGTGCGAGCACCTGGGCGCCGGCGAGCCGGTCCTGGCCGAACTGGTGCTCGGCGCGGTCGGCGAGGCCGCCGGGTTCGAGCTGCTCTCCTGGCGCCGCGACCTCGACCTGCCCGATCCGCAGACCCTGCTGAACGACCTGAGCGCCCCTCTGCCCGACCGGCTCGACCGGCTGCACGCCCTGCTCGGGGCCGTGGTGTCGTACGTGCGCTCGGACGGCACGACCGGCACGTGGGAGCGGGCCTGGGCGGTGGTGGCCCGGGTCGCCCGCACCACACCGGATGTGGCGGCGACCGCGGCCCGGTCGCTGGCCCGCTCCCGGCCCGAGGGCGCGACCCTGCCCGAGACCATGCTCGGCCTCGCGCCGGTGCTGCGCGCGGCAGGGCTCATGCGATGACCGCCGACCGCTCCCGCGCGTACGAGGAGGCGGTGCGCGTCAGGCTCGCCGCCGCGCGACTGTGGGCGGCGCACCGGGCACCGTACCTCGCCTCGGCCGTCTTCGCCCTCAACCCGGTGATCCTGGAACCGGCTGCGCACGACGACACCGGGGCGCCCGTCGCCGACCCGGAGTTCCGCGCCTTTCCCGCCGACACCCGATGGAACCTGTACGTGGAGCCGGGCACCGCACTGGCCACCCCCGTCGAGGAGATCGGCTGGTGGATGCTGCACCAGGTGGGTCATCTGGTGCGCGGCCACGCGTCCCGCTCACCGGCGCGCCCGCGGCCGGGACGCGAAGCGGCCGGCGCCCCGGCACGAGGCGAGGAGGCCCACCGCTGGAACCAGGCCGCCGACGCCGAGCTCAACGACGACGTGGTGGCCGAGGACCTGCCAGGCCCCGCGGGCGTGATCTCGCCCGCCGAGCTGGGCCTTCCGGCCCATCGCACCGCGGAGGAGTACGTGCCGATGCTCGACGTGCTGGCCGAGGCGATGGGCCGCGGCGGGCAGGCACTGGCCGAGGCGATCGACTGCGGCAGCGCGGTCGACGGCCGGGAGCGCACCTACGAGGACGCCGGCTCGGCCGGCGGGCTGACCCGGCTCGACCGGGACCTTCTCGAACGCTCCATCGCCGCCGCCGCCGTCCGGGACCGGATCAGCGGGCGCGGCGAGGTGCCCGCAGGCTGGCGCCGCTGGGCCGAGGAGCGCCTGCGCCCCTCGGTGAACTGGCGGGCGCGGCTCGGCGCGGTGATCAGGAGCGGGCTGAGCACGGTGGCCGGGCAGGTCGACTTCAGCTATCGCCGCCCGTCGCGCCGCGCCGGAGCGTACGCGGGCGTCGTGCCGCCGTCGATGGTCCGCGCGGTCCCGGACACGGTGCTGGTGGTCGACACGTCCGGCAGTGTCACCGGCGACGTGCTCAACCGGCTGCTCGCCGAGGTGACCGGGATCATCGACGGCGTGGCCGGTCCCGGGCGGCGGCTGCGGGCCTTCTGCTGCGACGTCCGCCCGTACCCCGTCCAGGTCGTGCGCCGGGCGGGCGACATCGCGCTGACCGGTGGCGGCGGCACCGACATGCGGGCCGGCCTCGCCGCCGCGACGGCCCTGCGGCCCCGGCCCGACCTGGTCGTCGTGCTGACCGACGGCCGGACCGCGTGGCCGGAGCGGCGTCCCGCGGCGCGGGTGGTGGTCTGCCTGATCGGCGAGGGCGGGCACGCGCCCGGCTGGGCGTCCGTGGTCCGCGTCCCGGCGCGGGTGCCGGTGAAGGGAGGGGCATGACGACGCGGTACGCCGACGAGCCGGGCCCCGAGCCGCTGCACGAATGGCGGCGACGGGGGTTCACCGTCGCCGAGGCCCGGCGGTGGATCGACGGCGGCTTCCCGGTCGGCGAGGCGGAGCGGTGGCGCGACTCGGGCGTCTACACCGCGTCCGGGGCGCGAGCGTGGCGCACCGCCGGAGCCACCCCGTACACCGTGGATCTCTGGCTGCGGGCCGGCATGACCCCGCGGGACGCGGTGCGCTGGCGCGAGCTGGGCTATCCGCCCGAGGAGGCGGCCGACCGGCACCTCGCCGGCGAACGGCCGCACCCGCGCGGCCTGCTGCGGCGGTGGCTGCGCCGGGAGGACCGGCCGGGAAGCGCGTTCGCCGACGAGGAAAGCTCGCGCGGCATGCGCGAGCTGCTGCGGGCCGGCGTCCCGGCGGGCCGGGCCCGCGCCTACGTCGAGGGCGGCTGGACGGGCGCCACCGGGGTGGAGTGGGCCCGGCGCGGCGTCGAGCCGGGACAGGCGCGGGTCTTCGAGGCCCTCGGCCTGTCCCCTCGTGAGGCCGTACGGGTGCTCGCCTCCGGGCAGGACGCCCTCGCGCTGATGGCCGAGTTCTGGCGTGCCGGGGTGCCGATCGACGAGGTGGCGGCCTGGCGCGCGGCGGGCTTCACCGGTGAGGAGGCGGCCCGGATGAGGGTCGAGGGCGTCGGCGTCGAACAGGCCGAGGTGCTGCGGGCCCTGACCGAGGGCGACGAGCCCTGATCCGACCGGGAGGACCGGTGGCGTCAGGCGGAGTGGCCGAGTTGGGCGGAGAGGCGGGCGGCCGACCCGACCACGAAGGGCGCCTGGTCGGCCAGGCGGGGCTCGAACCGGCTGCTCGGCCCGGCGACGCTCACCGCGGCGATCACCAGGCCGTCGTGGTCGAAGACGGGGGCGGCGATCGAGGCCGCGCCGTCGAGGCGTTCGCCGAGCGAGCTGGCGTAGCCGCGCCGCTTGATCAGCGCCAGCTCGGCCCGGAGCGCGTCCGGGTCGGTGATCGTCCGGTCGGTGAGGGCGGCGAGCCGGTGCCTGGACAGGTAGCCGTCGATCTCCTCCTCGCGCAGGAACGCCAGGATGACCTTGGAGGAGCCGCCGGCGTGCAGCGGGTAGGGAATGCCGAGCGAGACCTCCATGCGCAGGTCGTGGTCGGGCACGACCTGCTCGACGTAGAGGCGGGTGTCGCCGCGCCGCACCGACAGGGTGGCGGTCTCCCCTGACTGGGCCGACAGCCGGCGCAGTTCGGGACCGGCCATGGCGCGCAGGTCGGTGCGGGCGAGGTAGGCGCGGCCGAGCGCGATGGCGGCGTGGCCGAGCGAGTAGCGCCGGGTGACGGGGTCGACGGCGATGAGCTCGCGGTTGCGCAGCGCGGTGAGGATGCGGTGGACGGCGGCCTTGGTCAGGTCGAGCTCGGTGGCGATCTCCGTCACGCCGAGATCGGGCCGGGAGCTCCGGCCGAACAGCAGCAGCACGTCCATCGCACGCTCCACCGCGGCGATGGACCGGCTCTGATTCTCCGACTCCGCCTGGACGTGCACCGGACCCCCTCTTGATGACTGGACACGGCCAGTCTATTTCCGTTGGGGAAACGGCGTCACGTTGACATGAAAATGGGGGTTCGTTACCTTCAGCGTGACGCTGTTTCCATCAATGGAACAGGGAGACCGGTGACTGCAAGCGGCGAATCCTTCCGAGCGGCCATGGCGCAGTGGCCGAGCGGCGTGGTGGTCGTGACCACCGGGCCCGAAGGCGCCTGGCACGGCATGACCGCCAGCTCCTTCACGAGTGTGAGCCTGGACCCACCGATGGTGCTGGTCTGCCTGGCCCACCACACCAGGACGCACCGGCTGATCACCGAGCGCGGCTTCTTCGCCGTCAGCGTGCTCGGCAAGGACCAGGTGGCGATCGGCCGCAGGTTCGCGGGCCAGGAAGCCGTCGCGGACAGGTTCGCGGGTGGCAGCTGGATCCCCGCGAAGACCGGGGCTCCGGTGCTCGCCGACGCCGTCGCCTGGCTCGACTGCCGGGTCGCGCACGCGTACCCGGGAGGAGATCACACGATCTTCGTCGGCGAGGTCGCCGAGGCCGCCACCCCGCGCCGGGTGGCGCCGGTGCTGTTCCACTCGCGCGCCTGGGGCCAGCTCGCCGACCCGCTGCCCGACCGCATCGGCGTGGCCGACACCGGACTGCTCGCCGTGCTGCGCGCCCGCGGCTTCACCGGTGACCGGCTGGCCGGCATCGCCCGCGCGCTGCGCGCCGCGGGCAGCAGAGTGCGCCTGTTCGACCCGGACGGCGCCGACCCGTACGGGGAACCGCCGCCGCCCCAGGACCTCGACCCCGCCACCGCCTCCGCCCTGATCACCGAACCAGCCCAGGTGCGGGCCGTGGCCGCGGCGGGAGCGGGAGTGGCCGAGTTCACCGCGGGGGTCGCCTCCGCCGGACCCGGGCAGGCCGCCCGCGTGCTGGAGGCGGCCGGCCGCGCCGGGCTGACCGCCGTGGGGCACATCGCCGAGGCGTTCGCCCGGGACCGCGCCGACCACGTCGTGGCGACCGTCGCCCGGCTGGCCGAACTCGGCTGCGACGAGATCGGCCTGGAGGAAGGCGCCGTCGCCGCCACCCCCGTCCGCGTCCGCGGCCTGCTGCAGGACGCCGCGGCCGCCGCCGGGACGGCCACCGTCCGCGTCGCGCTGCGCGAACGCCACGGCATCGGCCTGGTCAACGCGCTGGTGGCGATGAAGAGCGGGGTGCGGCACTTCGACACCACGCTGGGCGGCGTCGACGGCGCGCTGCCCGCGGAAGACGTGCTCTTCCTGGCCGGACAGCTCGACGTGGACACCGCCGTCGACCGGTCGGTGCTGATCGCCAGCGCCGCCGAGCTGGAGAGCACCTGGGGATCCGTGCTCCCCGGACGCACCTACCGATTCGCGAACTGAAGGGGAGAACGTGACCGACAGACTGACCGGTGAGCGGCTCGTCGACGACATGACCGAGGCCGAGCGCGACCGCGCCCGGCGCGTCGAGGCCGTGCTGCCCGAGCTGCGCGCCGCCGCCGTCAAGGCCGACCAGGAGGGCAGCTTCCCGATCGGGCACGTCGCGCTGCTGCGGGAGGCCGGGCTGCTCGGCCTCGTGGTGCCACAGGAGTACGGCGGGCTCGGCGGCACGCTGCGCGACCTCGCCGCCGCGACGTTCGCCATGGGCACCGCCTGCCCGTCCACCGCCCTGGCCTTCTTCTTCCACAACACCAGCGCCTCCCGCGGCCTGCTGCCGCTGGAGGCGATCGAGGCCGGCCTGTTCGAGGACGACGAGATCCCGGTCGTACGGGCCTTCGCCGAGAAGGTGCTGACCAGGATGGCCTCCGGCGTCTGGCTGGCCAACTTCGCCTCCGAGTCGGTCAAGAGCTCCACCGCCAACATCGCCATCGCCACCACCGCCCGCCGCACCGAAGGCGGCTGGCTCCTGGACGGGGAGAAGTCGTTCGGCTGCGCCACCGGCGTCGCCGACTACTACCTGACCACGGCCAAGCTCGACGGCTACGACACCGCCGAGGGCCTGGTCACCTTCTTCGTGCCGCGCGAGGCGGCGGGCGTCTCCTCCCGGGCGCCGTGGGACGGGCTCGGCATGCGGGCCAGCGCCAACAACGGCATCCGGCTGGACCAGGTGTTCATCCCGGAGGACGAGGCGCTGACCGTCCCCGGCGCGTTCACCCGGATGCTGCAGATGAGCCGCGGCAGCTTCGTCGGCAACCAGCTGGCCATCTCCGCCGCGTACACCGGCTGCGCCCAGAACGTCTACGACGTCACCATCGAGCAGCTCACCCGCAAGACGTTCGCCGACACCGGCCGGCCGATCGCCTCCTCGCCCATGCACCAGCAGATCATCGGCGAGATGACCGTCCAGCTGGAGACCGCCTTCCTGTGGCTGCGCCGCCAGCTCCTGCTGGAGACCTCCGAGCCGCCGCTGCGGCCCAAGCAGGAGGTCTTCCGCCAGTGGCGGATGGGCAAGGGGTCGGTCACCGAGGCGTGCTTCCAGGTGGCGCTCGGCGCGTTCAAGGCCTCGGGCACCTCCGGCGCGTCGATGTCCAGCACGGCCGGGCGGGCGCTGCGCGACCTGGCGATGGGACTGGTGATGACGTTCCCCGCCGAGCGCGGCCGGCTGGAGGTCGCCCAGCTGGTGACCCAGGCCAAGGAGAACGCGCTGTTCGCCACCGTGGAGAAGCCGTGATCACACCGCCGGAGACCGCCGACCTCGTCGACGGCGGCTGG